>JBHHVZ010000048.1:0-20597 GCA_046756245.1 Parvularculaceae bacterium | reverse complement strand
TAGGGATTAGGGACTAGGGATTAGGGATTGTGAATCTGTCATTCCGGGGCAAGCGAAAGCTCGGGCCCAGAATCCGTTTCGCCCGCTTGGCTCCTTGCGCCCGCCTTCCAGCTGATCGAGCGGACGCGCTCAGGAATGGATTCCGGGTCCGGCCTGAAGGCCGTCCCGGAATGACAGCATCGCTATTTTCCATTACCTAATCCCTAGCCCCTAGTTCCTAATCTCTCACTTCGGCTGCATTCTGATGGCGCCGTCAATTCTTATGACTTCGCCGTTGATCATTGTGTTGCGGCAGATTTCCACCGCAAGCGAGGCGTATTCCTCGGGTTTGCCCAGGCGTTTTGGAAACGGAACCATGGCAGCGAGCGCGTCCTGAACCTTCCGGTCCATGCCCGCCATCATCGGCGTTTCGAAAATGCCCGGCGCAATGGTGTTGACGCGAACGCCGGCATTCATCAGGTCGCGCGCGATCGGCAGGGTCATGGCGACGACCCCGCCCTTCGAGGCGGAATAGGCGGCCTGGCCGATCTGGCCCTCGAAGGCGGCGACGGAGGCCGTATTGACGATGACGCCGCGCTCATTGTCTTCCATGGGCTCGGTCGTCTCCATCGCCTCGGCGACGAGGCGGATGCAATTGAACGTGCCGACGAGGTTGATGTCGATCACCTTCTTGAAGCTTTCAAGCCGGTGCGCGCCGTTCTTGCCGACGGTCTTTTCGCCGATGGCGATCCCGGCGCAGTTGACGAGAATGCGCGGCGCGCCATGCGCGGCGAGGGTCTTTTCAAGCGCCGCCTTGACGCTTTCCTCGTCGGTCACGTCGACGGTGCAGAAAATCCCGCCAAGCTCTTTGGCGAGCGCTTCGCCCTTGTCGGCGTTCAAGTCCCACAGCGCGACCTTGGCGCCCTCTTCTTGAAGCGCGCGCGCCGTGGCGGCGCCGAGGCCGGACGCACCGCCGGTGACGACGGCGCTCGTTCCCGAAAGTTTCATGGCGACCTTCCTGCCCGGCTCATCTAGCGGCGCAGGCCGAGGCGTTCAATGAGCGTCTTGTAGCGCGCTTCGTCCTTGCCCTTGACATAGTCGAGCAGGCGCCGGCGCTGGGAGACGAGCTTCAAAAGCCCGCGCCGCGAGTGGTTGTCCTTGACGTGATCCTTGAAATGTTCGGTGAGGTTCGAGATCCGCTCAGACAGGATCGCCACCTGAACCTCCGGCGAGCCGGTGTCTCCGTCCTTGGTTGAATATTCCTTGATGAGCGCGGCCTTGCGCTCAGCCGTAATCGACATTTTTTTCTCCGCGGCGTCGGGGGAAAGGCCCGGCCCGGCCGGGACGCCGTCCAGCGGGGTCGTCAAAAGTCCGGCGGGTCTTAGGGGAAAAGGCCGGGGCTGGCAAGGGCGGGCAGGGGGTGTAAGCCGAAAGGAGCCCCTTGACCTTTTCGTCTCGTTTTCCTATTTGTACTACAAATTGTAATACGGAGATCGCGCCGCATGCCCGGCAGGACCGTGAGATTGACCGAAGAGGAAGACCGCCTCTTGAGCCGCATTCGCAAGTCGACCGGCTGGACGGCGTCTAGGGCTTTGAAGGAAGGATTGCGCGCGCTTGAGCGCGATCTGTCGAAGTCGCCGGCCCGCAAGGCGTTCGATATTTACGCTGCGCTCGATCTCGGGCCGGGCGGCTATGCATCCGGACCGTCGACGCAGTCGCGCGAAGTCGCCGCTGCGGCCATCAAGCGACGCAGCGTCCGGTGATCGTCGTCGACACCGGGCCGTTCATCGCGCTCTTCGATCCGCGCGATGCGATGCACGAGGCCTGCCGCAAAACATTAAAGTCGATCGACGCGCCGCTGGCGACGACTCTCCCGGTGCTGACGGAGGCGTTCCACATCCTTTCGCCCGAGAGCCGCGGATCGCAGGCCTTGCGGCGGTTTATCGGCGAAGGCGGCGCTGCTGTCTGCTTTCTCGACGAAGCCACACTCGACCGCGCGTTCGAGCTGATGGAGAAATACGCCGACCATCCCATGGACCTGGCGGATGCATCCGTTATCGCCGCTGCGGAAGCGCTGGGAACCCGAAAAGTTTTCACGCTCGATCTGCGCGACTTCGGGACTTACCGGATCAGACGCGGCCACCGGCATTATGCGGTTGAGATTGTGTAAGGTGGCACGACAATATCGCGTTTCCTCAAAGACCTTTGCTCGACGGCGGCGGCTACTCTTCCGGGGCCAAGGCGGCGACGAGGCCCAAAAGCAACCGCCGCACTTTCGGGTCTGCGATCTGGTCGTAATCCCGCGCAAGTCCCATGGCGGCGTCGGATATGTCGAATGGGGGCAGACAGACGTTTTCCTCGCCGACAGATTTGGCGTTCCCTGCCGGCAGGCCATCGATAAAATACTGGATCGGCGTTTTCAGAAAACAGGCGGCGATGATCAGTATGTTGATGGAAATTCGGTTGACGCCCTTTTCGTATTTCTGGATTTGCTGGAAGGATAATCCGAGCGCGTCGCCCAATTCCTTCTGCGAGACGCGCCGGAACAGCCGCGCCTGGCGCAGCCGTGCGCCGATAACCTTGACGATTTCCTCATGGTATGCGGGATCGGCCAGCGGCCTTCCACCAACGCGTGGATGCTCACGTCCCGCCAGTTTCAACCCTCCACTCATTCATCGTTTCTGCGGCCATGAGTGATTATGCATATGTGCATAATATACATATGGGTATAAAGTTCAATGGCATCCCGAAGGAGTGATAAATCTTCGAAGAAATTTGGCGGAAAATCTTCGCAAGCGTAGAGGCAAACTCACGCAATCCAAGTTTGCACGGAAGGCCGGCATTACACAGCCCTCCCTTAACCGCATTGAGCAGGGCGAGCAGAACGTCACGCTGGACACGCTGCAACGCATCTGCGAACGCCTCAAATGCAAGCCTAGCGACTTGCTCGATCCACGCTGACCGCGATGCCAAAACCTCACGACCGGCTCATTTTCGGGTTTTAACTGACGGTCCGGATCCGGCGCCGCAGAGTCAGTCGCACCGCCCCTACAAATTAAACACCCTCACCGGCTTGAGCTTCAACCCGTCGAGTTCGCAGATGGCGACGGGCTCGCCGTGCAGCGAGGCGAGCACGGCTTCGATCGGCCCGACCACATCCCCGCGCACGCCTTTCGCCGCGGCCGGGGAAATCACCGCCGCCTGGCCGCGTTTGAGCTTCGCCGCCTCAGGCCCCGTCACCGCCGTCTGCGGCAGGCCGGCGAGCGCGGCGTCGAGCGGAAGCAGCATTTCGTCGCGCGCCTCCGGGCTCTCCATAGCTTCAAGCGCGGACAGCGTGACGCCGTCCTCGGCGCGAAACGGCCCGACGGCGAGGCGGCGCAGTTCGCCGACATGACCTTCAGTTCCGAGCGCGCGGCCCATGTCTCGCACCAGCGCGCGCACATAGGCGCCCTTGCCGGTCGCGGCCTCGAACACGGCATTGTCCGTATCCGGCATATCAACGAGCGACAGCGTGCTAATTTTGACGACGCGAGGGGCGAGCTTCACAGTCTCGCCTTCGCGGGCGAGGTCATAGGCGCGTTCGCCGGCGATTTTGACGGCGGAAAATTGCGGCGGGACCTGTTCGATTTCACCGGTGAACCGGTCGAGCACGGCTTCGATTTCTTCCCGCAACGGGCGCTTATCCGAACGCGCGATCACGTCGCCCTCGCGGTCGTCGGTAGAAGTGGCCGCGCCCCAGCTTGCGGTGAAGCGATAGCGTTTTTCCGCCGCCATTACGTACGGAACTGTCTTGGTCGCTTCGCCGAAAGCGATCGGCAGGACGCCGGTGGCCAGCGGGTCGAGGGCGCCGGCGTGGCCGGCCTTCTGGGCCTGAAAGAGCCATTTCGCTTTCGAAACGGCCTCTGTCGAGCCCAGATCATACGCCTTGTCGAGGATAAGCCAGCCCGAGACCGGGCGGCCCTTCTTGCGTCGTCGTCCCATGGTGCGCCTTGCTTGCATCAGCCGGGCCCGGTTCGGACGGGCGCGGGCGGATTGAATGCCTTTGCGGCGTCTTGAACCAGACCCCGCGCCGCTTCGTCAACCGCAAAAGGCGGGCGATTATTCTTCGTCGCGGCGAGCGAGGTCGCGCGCAACGTCATCGCGGGCGAGTAGGGCGTCGACCTTCTCGGCTTCAGCGAAGCTTTCATCGGCGCGGAAGGAAAGCGCCGGGGTGAACTTCATGTCGATCTTGCGGCCCAACAGACCGCGTAGATAAGGCGCAACCCGGTTAAGCGCGGCGACGACCTCGGTCTCATGGGCGCCGCCGAGCGGGGTGCAGAAAACAGTCGCCTGTTTGAGATCGGGCGACAGGCGCGCCTCGCTCACCGTCACTGAAACGTCCTTTAACGCCGGCTCGCGCAAATCCTCGCGCTGCAGAATTTCCACGAGCGCGTGGCGGACAAGCTCGCCGGCGCGCAGCTGCCGCTGCGAGGGGCCTTTGCGATGAGATGTATGACGGACCATCGGAGTTAGTATTGGTTAGCGGTTAGCGGTAAGTAATGAACATCCGGTATTCAGACTATTGATCGCTATTCACCGACCGCAATCGCGTCAATCATCCGCCCTTGTATTCCATTCCACCGGCATGCTCGCCGACCGCGTCACTTTTTTCAACGTCCGCGCCACCTTCTCCACCGAGAAGCACTCGATGACGTCGCCTGCTTTGAGGTCTTCGTAATTGGCGAAGCTCATGCCGCATTCCTGGCCGACAGGAACTTCGTTGACGTCATCCTTGAAGCGCTTGAGCTGCGATAGCTCGCCTTCATGAATGACCGTGTTGTCGCGAATGAGGCGCACTTTCGCGCCGCGCTCGACTTTGCCTTCCGTGACGCGGCAGCCGGCGACTTTGCCCTGCTTGGAGATGTTGAAGACTTCAAGAATCTCGGCGTTGCCGAGGAAGGTTTCCCTGAGCTCCGGCTCGAGCATGCCGGAAAGCACGCCCGTGATGTCGTCGATCAGGTGATAGATCACCGAATAATAGCGGATTTCGACGCCGCTGCGTTCGGCTTCCTCGCGCGCCTGCTTGTTGGCGCGCACGTTGAAGCCGATCACCGGCGCGGCGCTGGCGGCGGCGAGAATAACGTCGGATTCGGCAATCCCGCCAACGCCCGTATGCAACACACGCACGCGCACTTCGTCGGTGCTGAGCTTTTCAAGCGCGCCTACGATGGCTTCCACCGAGCCCTGGACGTCGCCTTTGATGACGATCGGAAGTTCCTTGATTTCGGCGTCTTGCAGTTGCGCCATCATTTGCTCAAGCGAGCTGCCGGACGCTTTCGCCACCGACGTTTCGCGCCGCTTGCGCTGGCGGAACTCGGCGATTTCGCGCGCCCGCGCTTCAGACTCGACGACGACGAACTGATCGCCCGGCTCCGGCGCGCCATTAAGGCCGAGCACTTCGACCGGATAAGCCGGCCCTGCTTCGGCGACCTGTTTGCCTTTGTCGTCGGTGAGCGCGCGCACCTTGCCCCATTCGCTCCCGACAACAAAAATATCGCCGCGTTTCAGAGTTCCGCGTTGAACGAGCAGGGTCGCCACCGTACCGCGCCCCTTGTCGAGTTTCGCTTCAACAACCGAGCCTTCCGCCGCCCGGTTGGGGTTGGCTTTCAGCTCCATGAACTCGGCCTGCAGAAGGATGGCTTCCTGAAGCGCGTCGAGATTTGTTTTCTTGAGCGCGGAAACCTCGATGTCCTGTACGTCGCCGCCCATCGACTCGACTTGAATCTCATGTTGCAGCAAATCAGTGCGAACCCGGTTCGGGTCGGCGTCGGGTTTGTCGCATTTGTTGATGGCGACGATAATCGGCGCGCCGGCCGCCTTGGCGTGGCTGATCGCCTCCACGGTCTGCGGCATGATCGAATCATCGGCGGCCACGACGAGAACAACGATGTCGGTCACTTGCGCGCCGCGCGAGCGCATCTGCGTAAAGGCGGCATGGCCGGGCGTGTCGAGGAAAGTGATTTTGCGCCCTTCACCGAGATCGACCTGGTAGGCGCCGATATGCTGGGTGATGCCGCCGGCTTCGCCTGAAACAACGTCGGTTTGGCGCAGCGCGTCAAGCAACGACGTCTTGCCGTGGTCGACATGTCCCATCACGGTCACGACCGGCGGGCGAACGATCAGGTCTTCTTCCTTGTCCGCATCGCCGGCGAGTCCTTCTTCCACATCGGATTCGGCGACACGTTTCGCGGTGTGGCCGAGGTCTTCGACGATAAGCTGTGCGGTGTCGGCGTCGAGCATCGCGTTCGCCGTCACCATCTGGCCCTGCTTCATCAGCTCCTTGACGAGGTCGACGGCGCGCATCGCCATGCGCTGGGCGAGCTCCTGCACGGTGATCGTTTCGGGGATAACGACTTCCCGCACGATCTTCGCCTGTTCGCCGCGGGACTGCCGCGCGAGCTTCTCACGTTCGCGCGCGCGGCGAACGGAAGCGAGCGAGCGCTGACGCTCGTCGTCGTCAAGCGCGTTGGCGATGGTGAGCTTGCCGGTGCGCCGGCGCGGCGCGTCTTTTGACTTCGCCTCGCGGCGTTCGCCTTCCGTCTTGCGCCTTGTCTTCAAACGACCGCCCAACTGCGCGAGCGGGTTGTTGGGATCCGCCTCAGCGTTCTTTGCTTCCGCGCCGCTTTTGGCGCGGACTTCAGTTTTTGCAGCGCTGCGTTTCTTGCGTTCGCGTTCTTCTTCTTCGAGCGCTGCGCGCGCCTCTTCTTCGGCGCGACGGCGCTCTTCGGCCTCCTTGGAGCGGCGCGCGTCTTCTTCGGCGCGGCGTTTGCGCTCGACTTCGAGGCGGGCGCGCTCTTCAGCTTCGCGTGCTTCTCGTTCGGCCCGCTCCGCTTTCTCAAACTTGCGGCGCGTTTCTTCTTCCTTTCGCGCCTGCGTGAGCGCGGCAACGCGCGCCTGCTTTTCCTCCTCGGAAAGCGTGCGCAGCACGGCGCCCTGTTTTTTTTCCTCCTCAGAGGGCGCTTCGGCCGCGCCCGGCTTTTTCGCCTGCGGCGTCTTTTCGGCCGACGCTGCATCCGCGTCGGCCTTTTTTGGCCCGCGGACCCGCCGGCGCTTGGTCTCCACCACGACCGTCTTGGTGCGCCCATGCGAGAAGCTTTGCTTCACGGCGCCCTTTTCGGTGCGGCGAAGACTCAGCGGCTTGCGCCCTGATTTCGGCTTCGTTTCGACTTCGTCGCTCATCCAATCTCCGTTCACGCCGCTTCCCTCGCGGCGGGCTTTTTCATCGCGGCCCACGGCGAGCCTTTTCTAAAGCCGCACAGGACATACAGCCCAAAGCGGCCGCGGTCTACAGCGCCTCGACGCGGATATCAGCCTCGCCGCCGGCGATCATCGGCCGAAACCCTTCGAGGCGGCGAGCCTCGCGCAAGAAACGCTCGGCTGCTGCGCTCTGTCTGAGCGCCGCATGCACAACACCCTCGCGCCCGAGCGCGTCAGAAAGCGCGCGTCCGGAAAACGCCCGCACAATGACGGCCTCGCCCGCCAGCCGCGCGAGCTTTGAATAGCCGTCTTCCGCGCCGTCTGCAGCCGACACGAAGACGGCCGCGCCGCCGTCGCGCAGCAGAGCGCGGACCTGGTCGAAACCCAGCGCCGCCTCGCCGGTCCGCCGCGCCAGCCCAAGCGCCGCCAGCGCCCTTTTTTCAAGCCCCGCCTCAACTGAAGCAGCGAGATCCGACGGCGCTGTCGCCGCACTCTTGAACGCCCGGGCAAACAGTCCCTTCGCCGTAGCCTTTTCCACCGCCTCGCGCGACGCCGCGACCCAGGCGCCCCGTCCGTGGAGTTTCGCCCCAAGATCAGGCGCGACGACGCCGTCGGGGGTCAACGCAAAGCGCACCAGTTCCTCCCCCGGCGCCGTAACGCCGGTGGCGATGCAGGTGCGCTCGCGTCTGCGCGCGCTTGCATTGTCATGTCTGCGTTTCAGCCGCGGTCTCCTCTTCCTGCTGCTCTTGGTCTTCAGCCGGCGGCGCGAGGTCTTCCTCGGTCACCCAGCCGGCGGCCAGACGCGCGCGCATAATCAGGTCTTCCGCATCCTCGGCGGCGATCTTGAAGCTTTCGAGGATGCCGTCGTAATGGACCTTCTCGCCATCGACACGCTCGGTCCATCCGGTGAGATCATCGGTGGCGCAGCCGGCGAGGTCTTCGACCGTCTTGATCCCGTTTTCGCCCAGCGCGACGATCATTTTCAAATCGAGGCCTTCCGTTTCCGCAAGCGCGTCTTCGACGCCAAGCTCCTTGCGGCGAGCGTCGAGTTTTTTCGCTTCTTCCTCGAGATAATCGTTGGCGCGCGCCTGCAGTTCCTGCGCGGTTTCCTCGTCGAGGCCGTCAATATCCATCAACTCCTCGATTTCGACATAGGCGACCTCTTCGATAGATGTGAAGCCCTCCGAAACCAGAAGGCCCGCCATCATGTCGTCTACATCCAGGGCTTCCATGAAAAGTTCCGATCGCAGTCGGAATTCTTCCTGGCGCTTCGCTGATTCTTCCTCTTCGGTCATGATGTCGATTTCAAACCCGGTGAGTTGCGAAGCAAGACGAACGTTTTGACCGCGGCGGCCGATGGCGAGCGACAGCTGTTCGTCGGGAACGACGACCTCGATGCGTTCGGACTCTTCGTCGAGAACGACTTTGGTCACTTCCGCCGGCGCCAGCGCGTTGACGACGAACGTCGCCGAATCCGGCGACCAGGGAACGATGTCGATCTTCTCGCCGCCAAGTTCGTTGACGACAGCCTGCACGCGGCTGCCGCGCATGCCGACGCAGGCGCCGACAGGGTCGATCGAATTGTCGTGCGACATCACGCCGATCTTGGCGCGGCTGCCCGGATCGCGCGCCACCGCCTTGATTTCAATGACGCCGTCGTAAACCTCCGGCACTTCCTGCTCGAACAGTTTCGCCATAAATTGCGGGTGCGATCGCGACAGGAAAATTTGCGGCCCGCGCGGTTCGCTGCGCACTTCCATAATGTAGGCGCGCACGCGCTCTCCGTTTCTGTATGGCTCGCGCGGCAGCTGTTGATCGCGGCGGATGATCGCCTCGGCCTTGCCGAGATCGACGATCACATGGCCGTATTCGACGCGCTTGACGATGCCGTTGACGATCTCGCCGACGCGGTCCTTGTAATCTGCGTACTGCCGTTCGCGTTCGGCCTCGCGCACTTTCTGTGTGATGACCTGCTTGGCGGCCATCGCAGCAACGCGGCCGAAATCAAGCGGCGGCAGCGGTTCCGACATGAAATCGCCGACGCTGGCTTCCGGATTGCGCTGCAGCGCCTCATCAACAGTAATCTCGGCGGAGTCGTTTTCGATCTCCTCAACGACTTCAAGCAGACGCCAGAGCCGCGTTTCACCGGTCTTTGGATTGATTTCGGCTTTGATGTTCGTCTCATGGCCGTAACGCGAGCGCGCGGCGCGGGCGAGCGCGTCCTCCATCGCGGCGATCACGAGCGACTTGTCGATCGACTTTTCGCGCGCGACCGCATCCGCGATCTGGATAAGCTCGAGCCGGTTGGCGCTAACAGCGGTCATTGATGGTCTCCATTTGAGGTCTCCTTTTCATGCGGCGCTGCCTCCGCCGCTTTCAGACTTTCCCTGACAAGGTCGTCAGTGAGGACGAGTTTCGCATTCGCAATCCAAGCGAGTGGAATGAACGCCGTTTCTTCCTCGCCTTCGATGTCGAATGCGACCTGATCGTTTTCAACGCCAGCGAGAACGCCCCTGAACCGCTTTCTGCCTTCAATCGTCCGGTTGAGCTCGAGCCTGGCCTCAAAGCCGCGCCACTCGTCGAAGTCTTCGGCCCGTGTGAGCGGGCGATCGATGCCGGGCGAGGATACTTCGAGCGTATAGGCGCCGCCGATAGGGCCCGCCTCGTCGAGGGCGGGCGAAAGCGCGCGCGACAGCATCGCACAGTCTTCCGCCGTCATCGTCCGGTCGGGGCGTTCGGCCATCACCTGCACGGTCTTTCGGCGCGAACCGGTGATCCGCACACGCACGAGCTCAAACCCCGTCGCCGCAATGACGGGTGCGATGATCGTCTCGATACGCTTCTCAAGCGGGGTCAAAGCGGCCTTCCGGTAACGAAAAAGCGGGCCCCGCGGGGCCCGCTTTCGAAAAAATCGATAGCGTTTGACCGATATATAGGGCGCCCGGCCCCGTTTGTCACGCCCCCGCAGGCGGGAACCCGCTGGCGCTTTGGCGAAGCGGGGTATGATTCTTGATACGCGCCCAAACGTGTGGAACATGACGCTCATGAGCCCGAAATCAGACGATGAATCCGCCGCGCCGAGCCGCTTGGGAATGCCCGTCGCCGCGGTCGT
The DNA here is from genome assembly GCA_046756245.1 of Parvularculaceae bacterium. Taxonomy (GTDB): domain Bacteria; phylum Pseudomonadota; class Alphaproteobacteria; order Caulobacterales; family Parvularculaceae. The sequence goes on along the minus strand of JBHHVZ010000048.1, from coordinate 10,270 downwards.
CATCGGGCGTAATGAAGGCGGCCGCCTGACCGCCTGCCTGGAATCGCTCAATAAAGCGGCCCTACCGGTAGTGTATGTGGATTCAGGCTCGACCGACGGCAGCCCGGCGGCGGCTGAACGCATGGGCGCGTCAGTCGTCGCTCTCGACGAGAGTCTTTCCTTCACCGCCGCACGGGCCCGCAACGCCGGAGTCGCAGCGCTCGTCGAAGCCGGCGCGCGACCCGATTACGTGCAGTTTGTCGACGGCGATTGCGAGATCGCCGAAGGCTGGATTGAAACCGCGCGCGCATTTCTCGACGCCCATCCGGATGTCGCCGCCGTCTGCGGACGGCTGCGCGAACGTCACCCGGAGCGAACGATCTATAACCGGCTGTGCGATATCGAATGGGATGCGCCTTCAGGCGAAACGACGGCCTGCGGCGGCGTCGCCATGTTCCGTTTGCGCCCCTTCAAGGCCGCTGGCGGGTTTCGCGAAGACCTGCCCGCCGGCGAAGAGCCGGAACTATGCCTGCGCCTTCGCGAACAGGGCTTCGCCATTCATCGTCTCGACGCCGAGATGGCCTGGCACGACGCGAACATGACGGCGTTTTCCCAATGGTGGCGCCGGATGCGGCGCGGCGGCCGCGCCTTCGCCGAAGTCTCCAGCCTGCATCGACGCTCGCCGCACCGCATCTGGCGGCGCGAAACCTGGCGCGCGTTGGCGTGGGCGGCGCTTGCCCCTGTCGCTTTCGTTGTTGGTATTGTCATTCATCCGATAGCGTTCGCCCTGCTCCTCGCCTATCCGGCGCAAATCGCGCGCATCGCCTTACGCCGCGACGCAAGCGCGAGCGTGAACTGGGTCTACGGATTCTTCATGACGCTCGCCAAATTCGCCGAGGCGCAGGGCGTCATTGATTTCTGGCTTGCGCGGACGGCCAGCCGGGCAGCGGCGACGGATTTCGATTCTCGTTCTTTCCGATGATTTTCGCCGGCACGCCCATAACGACGCTGTCGTCCGGCACGCTCGTATAGACAACGGAGTTCGCGCCGATCACGCAATTGTCGCCGATTCTGATATTCCCCACGATGACGGCGCCGGCGCCGATATCGACATAATTTCCGATGACCGGTTTGGCGTTCAGGTCGGCCGTCGACCGGATGCCGAATGTCGTGTTCTGCCGGATGATAACGTCATTGCCGATTTCCCGGGCGCCCAGAATCATGCCGCCGAAATGTTCAAGCCTGACGCGACGCCCGACCTTCACCGTGTAGTCGAGCTTCATGCCGAAGAAGAGCTGCGTGCATTTGTTCATGAACCTGTAGAACAGGGAAAGCGGCGCGCGCAAAAGACGCGGCCGCACGCTCATGCGCCAGTTCCCGAAGCGGTGGACTAAGAGCATGAGGAAACCCTGTTGAGATAATTTCGAACCATTGGCGCGAAAGTCTTCGCGCACCAGCGCCCAGAAGGAAATATCGTCGGGATTCATGTTCTTCGAACCGTCCGGGAGCGGCGGCGCGCCGGTTGAATGCGCCTCAAGCGATCCGTTTTCATCTGCGGCTTCGAGCCGTTCTATCAACTCCGCGATCGGCGTCGTCTCCCAGCCGAGCGGCGCTTCGCCAAGAGCGCGTTCAAGAATGAGCGTCGCCTGTATGTGCGCCAGCGAGTCGGCGTCAAAATCGTGAAACGTGACTCCGGGTCCGATTTCCCCTTTGAACGATCGCGGCATGACCGCCGCTTTGAAGGCTTGCGCATACGACCCATGCGTGATTGTTCCTTCGGCCTCATCTTCCGAGCCGGGAACCATTTCAGCCAGAGCTGCGCGGCGCAGCTTTCCCGTTTCGGTTCGCGGCAGCGCATCGACTTCGCAAACGGATAAGGCCCCGGCGATCGCGGCGCCGAGCGATTCCGCGTAACTATCGATAAGATGCAGAATGTTCTCGCGGCGCTCGCGCGATGATGGCGTTAGCGCCAGACAGACGCCGTCGCCGCGCAACGGATCGGAACAACGGACGATTCCAAACTCGCCGCATGCCGGCAATTCCTTGTGGATATAGGTTTCTATGAGGTCGGGCGACAGTTTGACGCCGCCGACATTGATAATATCGTCCGCCCGCCCCTCAAAAATCAGATTACCGCTTTCTATATGGCCCCGGTCGCTCGTTTCGAGCCAGACCGAATCGCCCAGCGCTTTATACGCTTCGCCATCGAACACGCCGAGCGCGACATGAGGGCCCCTGATTTCTATGCGCCCGCGCTGATTGATCCTGACCGCAACGCCGCCCAGCGGACGGCCGACCGATTCAAGCATTTCAGCCGACGCCCCGTCGATTTGCAGCAACGTCGTCCGAGACGCTTCCGTCAACCCGTAATGCTGAATGATTCTGGCGTTGGGAAGCGCCTTGCGCAAACTGTCTTTTTCGACCGCAGACATGGGCTGACTGCCGATTTCGACCCAGCGGATGTTTCGAAGCTCCTCGCCGAACATGTCCGCATGTTCGAGGAACAATCGCCATTGGGTCGGCACGGCTGAGATCGCATTGATCTCGCCCGCCTGCGCCATGCGGCGAATCTCTGAGAGATCGAAACCGTTCGACGGGATGAACAAGGCGCCGCCCGCATTGAGAACCGACCGGCAACGGCCGTACCCAAAGGAATGATAGACGGGCACGCCGACATATTCCCGAACCTCTTCCGTAAGCGCCATCGCAGCGTTCAACCGGGCCACAACATCATGCAGAGCGCCGCGGCTAAGCAAAACGGCTTTCGGCGCGCCCTGCGTGCCGGACGTAAACGAGATCTGGGCGGGCGCGCCGCCCCCAATGGAACGAAACGCCCGGCGCAGCCAGCCTTTCTCCTCGCCCGGCGTAATGACGTCGTCGGCGCCGCTAATCGTCAACCGTTCCTGATCGTCCGAACTCCGCAAAAGGATCGAAACGCGACCCTGCTCAAGATTGCTCAACATTGTTTCGACAAATTCGATGCTGTTTGCGGCCACAACGCCGACTGCGTCGAATCTGTCGAAAACCTCCCGCCCGGATGCCGTCGTCCCGTCCATCATTTTCTTTCCCGCGCCGTAGCGAAACCGTGCGTAAAGTAATCGCGCCACAGGTGCGGCGGATTTACAATCGGTTTGAGCATCAAAAGCCGGTGGATACGATAGATAACGTCGCCGGCGAGAAACAGAATATTCGCGGCTAACAGGCCGCCTTTGCCATACTGATCGCGGAAAAACTTGCTCCGCGAACGGAACCAGAAATCGGGTGTCGGCGCCGGGCGGTTTGCAATATCAACGCCGGTCGACTGCCCCCCAAGATGGACGACGCAGCTCTCAGCAACATGCCAAACCTGATACCCGGCGGCCCGCACGCGCTTCATCAAATCGACTTCTTCAAAATAGAGAAAATATCCGTCGTCCATGACGCCGACTCGATCGATAACGCGTTTGGGCGCCATGAAACTTGCGCCTGAAACCCAATCGACTTCGCGCGTTTCCAGCAAATTTTTTATGTGAACAGAGGTCCACGGAAACAACTTTTCGACAACAGGCACCCGCGCGCCGCGAAAAAACTCCCGAATCGGCGTCGGGAAATTAAACCCGTAAGCGCGAAGGCTCCCGTCAGGGTTCTCCAACCGGCTGCCTGCAACGCCGGCCTTGGTGTTGGCACTGAGGAACGAAGCGAGGCGACTGACCGCCCCCGGATGAACGATCGTATCGGGATTAAGAAAATGCACAAAGTCAAAATCATCACGGACCAGCACATAACGGCTCAAAATGAAGTTGTTGCCATAGGCGAATCCGCGGTTCTCGCCGATAGAAAAACACTGCGCGTTCGTCATGCCGCAGGAGGCGATGAAATCGCCTATTGTGGAGACGGACCCATCGCCGGAATCCGCATCGCCCACGAAAATTTCAAGCGCCAGGCCTTCGCCGCTTTCGCCCGCAAGCGATTTCAGGCACTCGATGACGCGATCCGGCGTTCGGTAATTGACGATAATGACGGCGACCCTAGAAATCGTTTTTCCTCTCGGTATTCCGCTTCGCCGCAGCCATGGCGCAAGGCTGCGTTATGGCGTTAATCCGACGCGTGCAGGACAAGTCCTAGCACGCAGCCATCACCAATTCCTTGCGAATATGCAAGTCTGCACGACGACGTAAAGACAAGTCAGACGCGGCCGAACAGCTAGCGTCGCGTCAGCATCGGCGCCGGCTTGAAATGCGCGTCGAGGAAGTCGAGAAACGCAGGCCAGTCCTCCCTGACGACGCCGTGCGTGCCGGGCCGGATCCAGAAGGCGATGTCGGCTTGCGGGTTGAACGGCTTGAGCCTTTTCTGATCGAGGCCGTCGCCGCCATAAAGCTTCCAGACCGGATCGGCGCCGATGGCGGCGCGAAACGCCCCGTTCGGGTCGGACCAGACGTCGCGGCGCGCATTGCCCAGAAGGATCGGCCGCGGCGCGACAAGCGCCAGAAGCTGGTGCTGGTCGACCGGCATGTCTTCTTCATGGCCGGCGTAGCGCGCATAAACGCTTGCGAACCAGTGGGGATAGTTTTCTGTAATTGCGCCGACGCTTTCGCCCTTTTTCTTACGGTTGAGAGAAGCGCCGCCTGTGCCCGACTGGTGGGCGATGACGCCGTCGACGCGCGTATCAAAGGCGGCGGCGACAAGGGCTGCTTTTCCGTATCGGGAATGTCCGTATGTGATGAATGTGTCGACGGCGGGATCATTTTCGAGCACGTCGATAATGAGCGAATAACCCCACGCCCAGGCTGCAACCGCGCCCCAGCGCCGGTCGGGATCGGTCGCGTCCGGATCAAGCGCGCTTAGCGCCGCCAGCCCCTTCTCCTTGCTGTCGGGAACGTATTCGCCGGGAAAGATTGTCGCCACGCCGTAGCCGCGTGCGAGAATCGTCTCAAGCGGCGGCGTCGCGATATAGCGTCCGAATACATAGGCGAATACGCCCGTCATCGGACCGTCGTTACAGGAACCCGACTCCTTCGGCCGCGCGACGTCGGGATGGGGGATCGTGTCCCAGCGCGGACAAAAAGTCTCCATCAGGATGACGGGAACGGGCCCATCGGCGGCGGCAGGCAGAACGACGTCGAGATAGAAGGGCTCGGTTTTTTGGTCGGATCCGTTGAACGACGCCGTTGCTTCGAGCTTGTATTCCTCGAGCTGGCCGGCGCCGTCGAAAGCCGCTTTGTCGAGCACGCGATGCTCGAGAATGTCGACTGACGACGCATCCGGAAAATAGCCGTAAAGGTTGGCCTGAAACGCCTCGCGCAGGGCTGGCGCGCGCGACCGTTCCCAGTCTTCAATCGTCGTTACCGGGCCGTCGCCCTCAAACGTCCCGAGCACATCCGGTTCGGCTTTCGGTCCGGCCGGGTTCAGGTCGGCCCAGGCGAGGGTCAATTGCACGCACCCCGTGGCCGAAACGGCGAGCAAAACGAGAAAACCGAATGACCAAATCCGCATGCAACGCTCCCTTTCGTGAAGAGTCTTGCCCGAGGACGGCGGACGTCTCAAGTCACATGCCGGTCAACCGTCGCTCATATGCGGCGAAAGACGAGGTAGACCGGGGCGCGCTCCTCGCTGACCGCCTTCGCCTCGTAACGCGTCTGCGGCCAGTCGGGCGGGCGGATGCGCCAGTCGTCGGCGCGTTCGGCGATCCACTCGAAATCGGGCGCATTCTGCGCATGCATTAACGTCCAGCGCGCATAATCGGGGATGTCGGTTGCGATCCGCAATTCCGCGCCGGACTTCATGACGCGAGCGGCTTCGGCGAAAAACCACGGACTTATGAGGCGACGCTTGAAATGACGTTTTTTCGGCCACGGATCGGGATGAAGAACGAACAGTCGGCCGATTGACGCGTCGGCCAACGCTTCAAGCAGCGGCCGGGCGTCGCCATGACAAATCCGCACGTTTTGCAGATTCTTTTCTTCGATCTGGACGAGCAGTTTGGCGACGCCGTTGATAAAAGGCTCGGCGCCGACCACGCCGATGCGCGGATTATGTTCAGCCTGCCAGGCGAGGTGTTCGCCGCCGCCAAAGCCGATCTCAAGCCAGACATCCTCCGTATGCGGAAAGAGCGCAGCCGGTTCGATCGCGCTTTCCGTCGGATTGGGCAGCGCGACTTTCGGCAACAATGTATGCATCAGCCGCGCCTGGCGCGGCTTCAAAGGCTTGTCCTGGCGGCGTCCATACAGACGGGGAATATAGGCGGAATCGGGCACGGAGCGAGCTTTACAGACCCTTCGGCGCCCTCTCAAGCCTTGTGAAGAGGCATTCTATACAGCGCTAAACATCGCGGCCTTTTTCTTTCAGCTCCTCGATCAGCTCACGTTGGCGCTCCATTGAATCGCCGCCGCCGAAGATGAATGCGCCGGACGAGTAGGTCGAGCCATATGTGGCGACGAGATTGATCGTCTGGCCGAGCCCCGAACCGAACTCCTCGCCGCCAAGAGTTGAAAGCGGATGGAGAAAGACCGACCACACTACGCCCTGCGCAACGGCGTAGCGCGCATCGAGCGCGCTGTCGAAATTCGCCTGCATAAGGCGCATCAACTCTTCCGGCGCCAGCCCGTCTGCGCTCGCCACGGGCGCAACAAGGCGCATGCGGTCGGCGTTGACGTCGTAAATAAGCGTCACAGTGGCGCCGCCGGCCTCAAACACCGCGCCGTTCAGCCCGAACTGCGCGTTCTCATCAATGCTCTTTACGACTTCGAGAAGACGCTCGGCGGCGGCGACCGCAGCAGCGTTTTCTTCGTCCGTGTCGGAATCATTTTCCTCCTCCGGCTCGGCGTAGGGCGCATCCTGCGCCGAAACGAAAGCCGGCGAAAGCACAAAGGCCGCAACAGCGGCGATGACGGCGGATGAAAGGCGCAACAATTTCATGGCGAAGCCTCCTCGACACCTGCGATGCTAACACGCCGCTGCGCCGGCCGGCGGGACCTCGCCATAACGTGAAAACAAGACCGCGCGCCGGTCAGGCGAGCTTTTCCCTGAAAAAGGCGGTCGTCCGCGACCAAGCCAGCATCGCGGCGGCTTTGTCGTAGCGAGCCTCGTTCGTGTCGTTGTTAAAGGCGTGTTGGGCGCCTTCATACATGTAGAGGCGATAGTCGACGCCAGCAGCTTTCAGCGCCTTCTCGTAATCGGCGATCCCTGAATTGATGCGGGAATCAAGGCCGGCGTAATGCAGCAGCATCGCCGCCCTGATCTTCGCCGCCTCCTCGGCCGCAATCTGACGGCCGTAATAGGCGACGCCGGCGTCAAGTCCCGGCGCAGCCGCCGCCAGCCGGTTGACCATGCCGCCGCCCCAGCAGAATCCGAGTGCGCCCACTTTGCCGTTATGAGTTTTCGCAGCCTTCAGATAGGCGGCAATCGCGGCCAGCGCGCGCGTCGTCTTTACGGCGTCGAGCTGGCGGATCAGTTTACGCGCTTCGTCTTCATCATTGGGCGTGCCGCCGAACGGCGTCAGCATGTCGACCGCATAGGCGCCAAAGCCTTCAACGGCGAGACGGCGCGCCACATCTTCGATATGCGGATTCAATCCGCGGTTTTCATGAATGACGATGACGGCGGGCGTCGGACCCGCTCTGTCGGCCGGCTCGGCGACATAGGCGCCGGTCAGCCTGGCGAAATCAAATTCCGTATAGGATGTTTTGATCCGCGCGTCGTCCGCCGCGACGACAGCCGCCCGGGCGTAATCGTTTTCAAGCAGCGAAATCAAGGCGCTCGCCGCCGCTGCGCCGCCGGCGAGCCGCGCCAGTCGTTTCAAGAAATCACGCCGCGCCATGGCGCCATGGGTGAAAGCGTCATAAAGATCGATGATGTCCTGTCGCATGCCCGCTATTTCTCCTTGCGCCGACTGCTCTAGCGGCGATTGACGCGGTTGCCGGGCTCCCCGATTTCGCCCATAACTCGCGCGCTTTAAAGCGCGCCCGCCGCCGCAACCTTCGGAGCCCGACTGTTGGACCGCCATATCCTGATCACCAACGGCCGCAGCGGCAGCAACTACTTCGTGCAGATGCTCAACCAGCATCCGGCGATCGTCAACTATGGCGAGGTGCTGGGACGGTGGACGTTCGCCGGCCGGTTTTTTCTGCCGCTTTTCGGCCGGAAAGGCGCCGGCGCCTATCTCGGCTGGTTATGGAAAAGCAGCGCGTTCTTCTACGGCGCGCAGATTTATTCCTACGCAGTCAGAAAATTTCACGGCCGAAAAACTCATTTTCGCAATCGGAAAAACATACGCACCATCGGCGTTAAGGAGCTCATTGTAAACTTGCGACGGCGTGACCTTGTCGATCGCCTGGTCGACGATGAAACGCTCAAGGTCGTCACGCTCGTGCGCGAAAACCCGCTGGATCGTTATGTTTCAGGCGCGCTTCTCGCCAAGACCGGCATGGTGGCCCGAACGAAGAACGAACCCGTCTCTATAGAACGCATCCGTCTTGATACGGACCGCCTTCTACAATCGCTCGACACCATCCAGGAGGAAAACGACGCGATTGCAGGCGTTGCGAATCGTGTCGGCCCAGATCGGGTCTTTCGCCTTTCTTATGAAAAATATTTCGGAGCCGATGAATCAAAACGCCTGGAACCCAAGCTGGCGCTGCTCGAATTCCTGGGCGTCGAACCGATGGACCTGCCGGCCGAACACAAACGCATACGCCAGCAGGATCTGCCTGCGGTGCTGGAGAATTACGAGGACGTGGCCGCCCGACTCGCCGGAACGCGCTATGAGAAATATCTCGGCGCTGACGTCTGACCAAAGCTGCACTGACGACCTGTGTTCCCTTTCGAAGGCCGACAGTGGAATGCAAGGCTTTTCCAAGGGCGTTATGAGACGCGGTCAGTGTAGCGTCGTATGATCAGTCGCCGACAGCCGTTTTTAAAGCTTCGACCAGATCGGTTTTCTCCCACGAAAATCCGCCGTCGGCTTCCGGCGTCCGGCCAAAATGACCGTAAGCGGCGGTGCGCGCATAGATCGGACGGTTGAGCGCGAGATGCTCGCGAATGCCGCGCGGGCTGAGGTCCATCACTTCGCGCAAGGCTTTTTCGATCCGCGTTTCGTCGGTCGTACCGGTTCCGAACAGATCGACATAAACCGACAACGGTTTCGACACGCCGATTGCGTAAGCGAACTGGATGAGACACCGCTCCGCCAACCCCGCTGCAACGACGTTCTTGGCGAGATAGCGCGCCGCATACGCCGCCGACCGGTCGACCTTGGTGGGGTCTTTGCCGGAAAAGGCGCCGCCGCCATGCGGCGCTGCGCCGCCGTAAGTATCGACGATAATTTTACGCCCCGTAAGGCCGGCGTCGCCGTCAGGCCCGCCGACAACGAACTTGCCTGTCGGATTGACGAAGAATTCCTCTTCCGGCGGCATCCCCACATCCGCCAGCACTTCTTCGACCACCGGGCGCACAAGCTCTTTCACATCGTCCGGCGTCAGACCGTCTTGATGCTGGGTTGAAACCACGACCGAAGTCGTCGCCGCCGGCTTGCCGTTCTTGTAAAGCACCGTCACCTGGCTCTTCGCGTCCGGTTCGAATTCAGGGCGCACGCCTGATTTCCGGAGCTCGGCCATGCGCCGCAGAATTTGGTGCGCATACTGAATCGGCGCCGGCATGAGGTCCGGCGTTTCATCGACGGCATAGCCGAACATGATGCCCTGATCGCCGGCGCCTTCGTCCTTATTGCCGGCCGCGTCGACGCCCATGGCGATATCAGGCGACTGCTCGTGCAGGAAGTTCTGGAAATTCGCCGTCTTCCAGTGAAAACCGTCCTGTTCGTAGCCGATATCCCTGACCGCGCCGCGGGCGGCTTCCTCTATCTCCGCGTCGGAGACATCCTGAGCCGTGCGTGTCTCGCCCGCCAGAATAATCTGGTTGGTCGTCGTCATCGTTTCGCAGGCGACGCGCGCAACCGGATCGCGCGACAGGAACAAATCGACGACGGCGTCGGAAATCCTGTCGCAAACTTTATCCGGATGGCCTTCAGAAACGCTCTCGCTGGTGAACAGATATGACTGGCGCGTCATGGGCGGAAGCACCCCCTCATATAAAGAAATGTTTATGTGCCGGGAGAGGTTTTACCCAAGCGCCCGGCTCGTGTCCAACATAAAGAATGAACAACAGGCGCCAGTGTGGCGGGTCAGGAATTCGCTCAACGATTCGACAAACTCTGAAGCGAATTCCTGACCCAAAAGCCGCGCTAGAGCAGATTCTCAATAAGCGAAGCCGCCGCCCTCGCCCTCGACGCCCTCAAACCGGAAGAATGCGCAAACTT
>JBHHVZ010000047.1:0-20877 GCA_046756245.1 Parvularculaceae bacterium | reverse complement strand
TCTAGTTGAAATTTCAATATGCTGCATCCGAACGCAAGAATGTCAGGGGGCAGGCATGAACGTTCTTTCAAGCATAGCTGCATTCGCACTTGTCGCTACCGCCGTCGCGCCGGCGCGCGCGGATGTCGATGAAACGCCGGCCAAGCCAATAGATCACCGCGCGCCAGACTACCCCGCCGCTTGTTTACCCCCCGTGGGAGAGGAGGCGGGGCCGCAAACAGTCGTCGTGAATTTTGGCGTCACAAAGGACGGCATGACGGAAAACGTGCGCGCCGTTGAATCCAGCGACCCGTGTTTTGAGGAAGCGGCGATTGCGGCGGTGCGGCGCTGGACCTATGAACCGCGCCGCGTGAACGGCGCTGCAATTGCCGATGACGACATCGAAGCGACGTTCACATTTATCTATGAGGAAGCGACTCAGACTGAGATTTTCGATGCTCGTCCAGTTATTCGCGTTCCGCCCCAATATCCTGGAAGATGCCAGCGACATGCAAAAAACAGCGAGCATGTTGTTATCGAATTTGACGTAACAGAGAAGGGTAGACCTGAAACATCCGGGTTATCGATTCGACTAATATCTGTTTTGAAAGAGCTGCCGTGAAATCCGTGAGGAAATGGCGATACGAACCAAAAATCGTTTCCGGAAATCCCGTTCCGAGAAAGGGCGTAGTAACGCAAATCACGTTCGAGCTTGTCGACGACAATTCTCCTGAATTCGAAATTCGAAAGGTCGTCCGCATGCGGTTGGAGCGCGTGCGGCGGTCATTGCGTCGGAAGGATGACCCGCAAGAAATGCTCTCGGAGCTTGCGGCGATTGAAGCTGAGTACGGCGATTCTTTTTCTCACGCCGAACTCAAGGCTTTTCACCAGATCCGAGCTGTTGCGCGCATCGAAGCAGGCGATTACGCCGGCGCGCTTGACGATTTGCGCGCGGTTAAACGCAGCGGAATAGCCGGGGAAGCCAGTGAAACGATTGACAAGACAATCGCACAGCTAGAAGCGGTGCTCGTGGCGCAGGAAGCCGACGCTGAACAGGCGGAGCAGTCGCAATAGGTCGGGGCAAGGAGACGTTATGGCGTGAAGGGCGCGCCGCCTACTCCGCGCGCTTCACATATTCCAGCGTTTCGGTGTTGACGACGATTTTTTCGCCCACGGACATATAGGGCGGCACCATAACGCGAAGCCCGTTGTCGACGATCGCTGGCTTGTAGGACGACGCTGCGGTCTGGCCCTTCACCGTCGGCTCGGTTTCGGTAATTTCGAGCGTCACCTGCTCAGGCAGTTGCACGCCAATGGGCCGGCCTTCATGGCTTTCGACGATGACGGCCATGCCGTCCTGCAGAAACGCCGCGCGTTCGCCGATCATTTCCTTGGCGATATGAATCTGCTCGTAGGACTCAGCGTCCATCAGCACCAGCATGTCGCCTTCTTCATAGAGGAATGTGTAGCCCTTCTGCTCGAGGCGCACCCGCTCGACGGTTTCCGATGCGCGGAAGCGCTCATTCAATTTGCGGCCGTCGAGCAGGTTTTTCAATTCGACCTGATTATAGGCCGGACCTTTGCCAGGTTTGACCGCATTGGTCTTGACCGCCACCCACAGGCTGTCCTGATGCTGAATAACGTTGCCGGGGCGAATTTCGTTGCCGTTGATCTTCATGATACTCCTGCCTGACTGAGCCCGCGCGCCATATAATGGCCAAGCGATTCCGGGCCGGCTCCTAGCAGGGCGCGGGGCCGGATTCAAGCCGGCCGAGACTCAAAGCCTGAATGTATGGCCGAGCCGGATCGCCAGGCTTGTGTTTTGCGCGCGGAAGGATTGCGGAAACCGGTCGCGTTCGATGATCGCCGAATGGCCGAGCGAGATGAAAATCTCCCGTTCGGGGACGGGCTCCCAGCTAAACCGGCTGAAAAAGGTGAAGTTCTCCGAGATGTTGTCGTATTGAATCTCGGTGTTGATGAACATGTCCGGCGTAAACGCGACGGTCGATTCGATCGTTGCGATATGAATGCCGACTTCTCCGGCGGGCAGGGAAAATTTGGTGAAATCATATTCGCCGGAAAGCGAAATGTGCGGGTCGGGGCGCCAGCTAATATCGCCGCTCACCTCCAGAAAATCTCCGTCGAACATATCGCCCCAGCGCACGCCACCGCCGACGGAAAACGGGCGCGAGCGGGTCAGCGAAGCCGACACTTCATATTGGTTGAAATGGTATTGCGCAACGGCGACCGGCACGACGCCGGCGATATCGAAGGGCTCGCGAATATCGAGAAATCCGTTTTCGAATTCGAGATCGATTTCATCGCCGGGATTGGTCTGGAGATTGAAGCCCGCGCTTAAAAACCGGTCTTCCACGCGGTCGCCGAGATCGGTGATGGCGTTGGCGATGGCGCGGAATGTATATTGGCGGATGGGGCCTTTTTCCGGGCGGAACCGTCTTCGCGTGAAGCCGCGATATTCGCGAATGCCGGTGCGGTTCGCAAAACCGAGCTCAGGATCGTAATTCTCGCCGATTTCCCGGGCGACGAAATTGTACCCCCATTTGTCGCCCGTATAGTCCAACGCCGCCCCGAAAAGCTCGTCCCCGACGCCGTCGGTGAAACTGCGCAGATAAACGAAATCGGCGAGCAGCACGCCCCCGCTGGCGAACGAGGACTTGCGGTAGCGAAAATCGGCGCCGGCGAGCGTATTATCGCTTTCTCCGCCCGGATTGCCATGAGTGAAGACGACGCCGGCCTTGGATTCGGAAAGCACGTTGGCCGAGACGCGCGCGGCTGTCAGAAACTGTCCGTCGATTCCCAGCGCGTCCGCCGCGCCGGTGCGCGTTGCAATCGCGCCGATATTGAACGGACCCTGTTTGCCGGAAACCTTTGCGCCTGCGATGATGTCGACCGGCGCGTCGTCGACGATGCCGATCCGTCGCGTGAACAGCGGACTGCCGTTGACGGTCCGCGTAAACACCTCGCCGCCGAATTCAAAAACCGCCGCATCCTGCAAGAAGAAATCGCGCGTTTCGGGAAAAAACAGGTCGAAACGTCCGGTGTTCACCTGGCGCACATCGAGGGGCGCGTCGGAAAAATCCGTATTGAAGGTGAGCGATCCGGTCAGCGACGGCGTAATTTTGTAGAACACATTGCCGCTGGGATTGAAATCGAAATCGGTCTGATCGAGCTCCCAGTCGTAATTCGTCGCGCCAGTAGCAAAAGCCTGAAGCTCAAGCCCGACCCCGCTGCTGACGTTCTCAATGCCCGCGAGTCGCCCGGGGCTGGTCATGTCGATTCGGCCGCGCGCACGGACGATATTGGCCCAGCGGATTTCTTCATTGTTGCGGCGTATGGTGCGGATGATCTGGAAATTCCATTCCCTTAAAGCGGAATCGAACGAGATAGATTGAAACGGAATGGCGAATTCTACAATCCATCCGTCATCGACAACGCGCGCTTTGGCGCGCCAGATCGCATTCCACTCCTGGCGAAACACAGTTCCGTTTTCCGTTAATGCATCCGATCGTGCGCTGTTCGGGTTGACGCCGAAGAAAAAACTGTCGCGAAACGTGCCGAAGGGGTCGATCAATATTCTGACGCCGTCATCGTCCCGCAGGCTCGGATCGCGCCGCAATTGCGACCGGCGAATGAGCGCCGGCTCGGAATCATAGGCGTAAACGCCGACATAAAGGGTTTTCTCGTCAAACATGATATAGGCGCGGGTCGGTTGCGTGGGTGCGACGCCTTCGCCTGGTTCGACTTGATAGAAATCATCAATGACGGCCGCCTTGAGCCAGGCCGGGTCCGACAGATCGCCGTCAATGAGCGGCGCCTCGCTTTCAGCGATCCGCACCGCTTCCACGCGCGGCGTATAGGCCGAAAAATCGGGCGGCGCCAGCGCGACCGATGCGCTTGATGCTGCCGCCGCTGCCAAGCTCGCCACGGCGGTAATCATGCTTACTAGAGCCCTCGACATGCGCCGCAAACTAGCCTGGCGCGCCTTTCAGATTTGTTGTTGTTCGAGCCCTTGCGGCGAAATAATCCGCCGTGAGGGCTGTCACGCCTTCCTTAGGAATTTGGTCAATGCTGCCTGATTCTGACTCCGCCTACACGAAAATCGCCACGGCCGGATGTCTGCAACGCTCCCTCGTTCTCCGCCACCGTGACCGAACCCGAGCCGTTAACCGAGGCATTCAGATTGGTGGAGACGCCGCCAAAAGTGAAATCGCCCGATCCTGCGATGGAAACGCGCAAGTTCTGCGCCCGTCCGCCGGCGATGCCTATATCGCCGCCGCCCGCGATGCTGGCGCTGGTTTCGCCGTTGACGCTGTCAAGGTTGATATCGCCCGATCCTGAAATTGACAGGATCGCCCCGGACCCGACTGCGCCGACGCGTATGTCGCCCGATCCGCCGATGCTCGCAGCGAGCGCGCCGCCGATATCGCCGGTCTCGACGTCGCCAGAACCGCCGATGGTGATATCCGTATCGCCGGCGACCGGCCCAAGGTCGATGTCGCCCGAACCGCCGATCGCAAGCCGAGCTTGGCCCGCCGATTCGCCTTCAAAATCGCCGGAGCCCCCAATGGCGAGATGCAAAACTTCCGAAACGGCGCCGAGCGTCACATCGCCGGACCCGCTGATTCCAATGTCGGCGTTAACGACGTCGCCGATACGCGCTTCTACATAGCCTTTATGGATCTTCACGTCGCCATTGAGATCGCCGACTTTCGCCATAACGATAGCCCGATCGAATTTAAGGTTTGCGCCGGCCGGCGCGGTGATTTTCAAAACCGGATAATCGGCGAGATATTTCTTGAAAGCGTCTTCATCTCTCCACGCCTTGCGGCCGTAATCTTCATGCCAGCGATAACGCCGCGGCCGATTTTCGCCGGCGACATAAACCATGCCGTTTCTTTCAGAAATTTCGACCGGATAAGTTTTGGCGCCGTCGGTGAGCGTGAGAGAAACACTCGAGCCGCCGACCTTGACCTCCACCGCGCCTGTAAAGTCTTCGATGACGACGCCGTCTGCGCTCCTGAAGGAGCGTTCGACATCCTTGGCGGCGGCCGGTGCAACCAGAAAAGCCGTCAAGACGATCGCCGAAATATAAAGTTTCATGGCCGCCCTCCCTAATCTTTCATGAGGATTGCAAGCGTAGGCCTCAGATCAGGGGCCGGCAAATCAGTTCGCCGCTGTTAAGAGGCGGTTCGCCGCAGCGTGCTCAGGCTTCGCCTCCCGTGAACGTCTGCAACAGCCTGCAATTACTTCGGAATCGGCGCGGCGTCCTGTTTGTAGACGATCCCGTCCTTCATCACGAAATCGACATGTTCCAGAACCGAGACATCCGACAATGGATCGCCCTCGACCGCAATGATATCGGCGGCGTAACCCGGCGCGATAACGCCAAGATGCTCGGATTGTCCAAGCGCTTCTGCAGCGAGAGTGGTTGCGGCGCGGACCGCCTGTAACGGCGTCATGCCGAACCGGACCATGCGGGAGAATTGTTTCGCGTTGTCCCCATGAGGATAAATCGCGGCGTCGGAGCCAAAGACGACTTTTGCGCCAGCCTTAACCGCCATTGTAAAGCTTTCGCGCTGAATTGCGCCGACTTCGCGCTCTTTTCGAAGCGACTCTTCGAGCACGCCATTCTTTTCGCCCTCGGCTAGAGTGTATTCCGTATTGTATATGTCCATGGAAAAATAAACGCCGTTGCGCTTGGCGATGCGGATAGCCTCGTCGTCGAGAAAACTTGCATGTTCGATCGTATCGACACCCGCTCTTAAAGCGTTCTTGATTCCAATTGTTCCATGCGCATGAGAAGCGACTTTCAGTCCGCGCGCGTGGGCTTCTTCGACGATCGCCGTCAGCTCTTCCGCCGTCCCTTGGGCGGCGCCCAGGGTCGTGCCCTTGGAAAAAACGCCGCCGGTGGAGCAGGTTTTTATGAAGTCGACTCCGTATTTAATGTTGCGCCGAACTTTCTCACGCATAGCCCACGGGCCGTCGGCGACATTCTCGCCTCTGTCGTCATATTCCGGCGGCAGCAGATTGTTGTCGGAACAGTGCCCGCCGGTAATACCCACTGGGGGCCCGGATACGAACATGCGGGGACCGGGAATCTCGCCTTCCGCAATGGCGTCGCGCAAGGCGACGTCCATGAAAGCGTCGGCGCCGGCGTTTCTTACGGTTGTAAATCCGGACGCCAGAGTTTTCTTCGCGGCGACGACGCCCATTATCGTGTGACGATGCTGAGAGACGCCCAGCGCGCGATAGCCGCGTACTGTTGGCGAGCTTGCGAGATGCACATGCATGTCAATGAGGCCGGGCAGAATTGTTTTTCCTCCAAGGTCTATGAAGGTTGCATCGGCGGGCCGCGGCAGGTCGCCGGCCGTTCCTACTGCGCTGATTTCGCCATTTTCGATGATGACGACAGGATAAGCGATCAGTTTTCCCGACCGCATGTCCATGAGCGCGTCGGCCGTTAAATAGGTCGTTTCCGCCACAGCCTGAAAAGTGATCGCGGAGAAAAAAAGAGCAGTTAGTAAAAATGCAAACGTTCTCATTAATATCCTCCTAATTGATGACGCTCATCCCTTGGGTGCGGTCGGTCGATCGATTCAACTATTCAATATCACATTAACCAAAATGTATTAGCCAAGTTGGCGATAAAAAGGGGGGCAACCGGCGATTCAGTTGATCTTGAACGCCGCCGGAGGGACGCAAATGAATGTGGACCAGGCAGAAGTCAGGCGCGTAGAGGAAGCCGCTACGCCTCATGAGGGGATGCATGCGACGCTCAGCGCCGTTTTATCTACTCAGGCGTCTCGCTATTTTCATATAACGGTTTGGGGATTCGCGCTTTCGTCGATCACAGGTTGGGCGGTGGCTCTGATCTGGTATGTGGCGACGCTGGGCTCCGGCTTGGTCCGGACGGTGCTTGAGAACCGGTTTCGCGAGAGCATGGGGCGATCTGACGGGCGATTTGAGAAAATCTATCCCTTCATCGCGATGACAACGGGCGTCTTCTGGGCGGGCGCGCCGCTCTTATCTTGGATTTCAGGTCACGCGTTTGGCGAGCAAATGGCGTTGCTGATGATCGCGTCAGGATATCTTCTGGTTCTCTCGCAGTTCCGCGCCTCGCCGAAAGGCGCATTGATCGTATCGTTGCCTTACAGCGCGACGCTTTGTTACTTCGTCATTTCCTCTATTGGAACTCCCGAATTCTGGCAATTGCTTTCTGCGCTCCCGATCCTTCTCAGTGCGGTCGCATTCGCCCTGATGTTCAATTTGATCAGCCAGGCTAAGTTGCACGAAGTAAATCAGGAACGTGTCGACGTTATCAAGGAGCTGGAGCGAGCGCGGATTGAAGCGGAGCGCGCATCTGAAGCCAAATCAATGTTTCTGGCTAATATGAGCCATGAAATCCGTACGCCTATGAACGGCGTTCTTGGCATGGCCGAACTTCTTGAGGCGACCAAGCTTGACAGCCGTCAAAGAATTTATGCGGAGACAATTCATAAATCCGGTGCAGCATTGCTGACGATAATCAATGATATTCTCGACTTCTCAAAAATTGAGGCGGGTAAGCTTGAGCTCGATCCTGCGCCGTTCGATTTGCATGCTTCCGTCGAAGATGTAGCGGCTCTTGTGGCGTCGCGTGCTCAGGAGAAACGCATTGAGCTGATTGTTCGATTTCAGCCGGACCTTCCGCGGATGCTCGTGGGTGATGGCGGCCGCATTCGTCAAATCATTACGAATCTCGTCGGCAACGCCATAAAATTCACGCATCAGGGCTATGTGCTTGTCAACGTAACTGGAAGCGCAGGCGGTGATTGTGTAAATTTGCGTATAGAAGTAACAGATACCGGAATTGGGATAGAGGCGAAAAAACTCAATAAGATTTTCGACGCATTTCAGCAGGCGGACAGTTCGACGACGCGGCAATTTGGCGGCACAGGTCTCGGGCTTTCGATAACGAAACGGCTCATCGAGGCTATGGATGGAAAAATCGGCGTCGAATCGGAGATTGGGAAAGGGTCGACATTCTGGTTTGGGCTTCAATTGCCGACGCATGCTTGCACGCAACAGCCTTGGAAAAAGACTTTCGATGCAGCCCAAAGACGCGTCCTTGTCGTCGACGACATACCGATCAACCGCCAAATACTTGTCGAACAGCTCGTGTCGTGGGGCTTTCAACCGCAAGCCGCACCGAGCGGCCCCGAAGCCCTGTCCATCTTGCGTGCAAGCGCGTCTGAAGAAAGACCCTTTGCTTTAGCCATCATAGACTACTTTATGCCAGGCATGGACGGCGAGGAGCTTGCGCGGACCATCAAGAATGACCCCGCATTATACGACCTGCCGCTGCTTATTTTGACCTCTGTTGATCGCTCAGGCGATTCGCGCCGTTTCAGGGATGTCGGAGTCGATGCTTATCTGGTGAAACCGGCGCGCGCCGTGCTGCTTTATGAAACAGTAATCGAGATATTAAGCCGCGCAGAGGCCGATGATGAGACTGTCGCTACAGAAACAATCTTAGCAGAGTCGATTGAAGACGGCGAATTGTCGGCGACGGTAGAGCGCGTTCGCATCCTTCTCGCTGAAGATAACGAGGTTAATCAGTTGGTTGTCAAGCATATGCTTGACGCCGATCGATACGAACTCGTTATCGCCGAAAACGGAATAGAGGCGTTGAATTTTTATAAAACGGATCCGGATGAATTCGACATCATTCTGATGGACGTTTCTATGCCGGAGATGGACGGTTTCGAGGCGTCAAAAGCTATCCGAGACTTTGAAACGAAAACCGGAAAATCGCAAATACCGATCATTTGTTTGACCGCTCACGTAATGGCCGCCGATATCGAGCGCAGTCAAGAAGCCGGAATGAATGATTTTCTCGCCAAGCCCGTCGGAAAATCGAAACTTAATGAGATACTTGAGCGCTGGGCTTCAAAAAATTCCGGCGAATCGGGAAATGTCGCCGGAAAGCGGAGAGCGCAATCGGCCTAAATTTAATTGCTTCTAATCTTGTGAAGTAACAATCTGATGGATGCTGCGTTAGGCGGTTTTATCCGGCCAAACGTTCGAGCTCTTCCGCCGAAATATCGAAATTGGCGTAGACGTTCTGCACGTCATCGCAATCGTCAAGGGCGTCCAGGAGCTTCATAAGCGTCGCCGCCTTGTCGCCGGAAAGTGGTATCGTGTTCTGCGGCCTCCAAACCAGTTTGGCGGACTGAGGCTCCCTGAATTTGGATTCCAGCGCGGACGCAACGTTCGCAAGTTCGTCGGATGCGCAGAATATTTCGTGCGAATCTTCGGATGTGACCACATCCTCGGCGCCGGCATCGGTCGCCGCTTCGAACATGTCCTCTTCACTGGCGGCGCTGGTCGGATATTCGATCGCGCCCAAGAGGTCGAACATGAATGAAACAGAGCCTGTCTCGCCCAGGTTTCCGCCGTTCTTCGAGAAAACTGAACGAACATCGCCGGCCGCCCGGTTGCGGTTGTCGGTCAGAACTTCGACGATGACGCCGACCCCGCCCGGACCGAAGCCCTCGTAACGGACCTCCTCATAGCCCGCGCCTTCGCCGCCTGCTGCTTTCTTGATAGCGCGGTCGATATTGTCCTTCGGCATGGACTGGGCCTTGGCGGCCTGAATGGCCAGACGCAGGCGCGGATTAAATTCGGGGTCGGGCGCGCCCATCTTCGCGGCGACGGTGATTTCTTTCGACAGTTTGGAGAACATTTTCGACCGCTTGGCGTCCTGGCGGCCCTTGCGGTGCTGAATGTTCGCCCATTTGGAATGCCCGGCCATGGATAAGGTCCCGATCTCGGCTGTTTGACTTTCGAATGCGGCGGTAGGGGCGTTTAGCGCGCCGACAGGCGGTATTTCAAGAGCCGGGGTTGACCGGGGCGTGCAAAAAGGCTGGTTGAAGGCGGCGCAGGAAAGGAGAAATGACGGTGGCGACTGGGTTGCAAGGCAAAACTGTCCTGATAACCGGCGCGTCTCGCGGCATCGGCGCGGCGACGGCGCGGGCTTGTGCCGCGGCCGGGGCGAGAACCATTCTCCATGCGAGCCGCCGGAGCGAGGCTTCGGAAGCGGTTGCGGCCTTCCTCGGCGGCGAAGACGGCGCATTTTTTTATGAAGACCTTGCGATGAACGGCGCCGGCGCACGTCTTGCCGCGCGCGCCGTCGAGCGTGTGGGCAGGCTGGACGGCGTCGTCAATAACGCCGGCGTGTACCGGCCAACGCCGCTCGCAGGCGACAGTGACGCGTGGGAGTCGGGCTGGGAGGAGCAACTGGCGGTCAATTTGCGCGCCCCGGCAGAACTTTGCCGCGCCGCCATCGCCCATTTCCGGAACGACGGGCAGGGCGGGACCATCGTCAATATTGCGAGTCGCGCCGGCCAACGCGGCGACGGGCCGGATCACGCGGCTTACGCCGCCACGAAAGGTGCGCTTCTCGCCATGACCAAAACCTTCGCGCGGGCGCTCGCAGGCGAAAACATTTTCGTTTATGCGATTGCGCCGGGCTGGGTCGAAACGCGCATGGCGCCCGAAGACATCGAAGCGCGTAAAAAGGCGGTCGCCGACATCCCACTCGGCCGCGTCGCCGCGCCGGAAGAAATCGCCGCGCTTGTTGCTTTTCTTCTTTCCGGCGCCAGCCCGTCGGCGACGGGGGCGACCTTCGACGTTAACGGCGCGTCTTATGTACGTTAGTTTCAATCGGGAATCGTCTGGCGCAGGCGCCCGCCATACCGGATCGGCGCGGCCATGACGGCGAGCCCGGTTTTAAGATCGGTCTCGACGAAGAGCCCGCACAGGGTCGCCTCGCCGCCGGCGGGAGCGAACCGCCCCTGGGGCATCTTGTTGACGAAGCGGTGGAGGGGCTCAGTCTTTTCCATGCCGATAATCGAGTCGTAATCGCCGCACATGCCGAGATCGGTGATATAGGCTGTTCCTCCAGGCAGGATTTGATCGTCCGATGTCGGAACATGCGTGTGGGCGCCGACGACGGCGCTTACGCGTCCGTCGAGATAATGACCCATTGAATATTTTTCGCTGGTGGCTTCACCGTGAAATTCAACGACGATGGCGTCGGCCTCGCGCCCCAGCGCGATGTCGGAGAGCTCGCGGTCGACCGCCGCGCAAGGGTCGTCGATCGGCGCCATGCCGCGTTGGCCCTGCACCTGAATGACAAGCACGTTGCGACCGGCGTTGTCCTGGTAAAGCCCGGCCCCGCGGCCAGGATTGGAGGCGGGAAAATTCGCCGGTCTCAGCAAGCGCGATTCACGGTCGAAAAGGTCAATATCGTCCCGCTGATCGAAAGCGTGGTTGCCGGTCGTGAGAACGTCGACGCCGGCGTCAAACAGCTGGTCGCAAACACGCGGCGTTACGCCGAAACCGCCGGCGGCGTTTTCCGCATTGACGATGACGAAATCGAAGGCCAGGCGGTTTCGAAGCTTTGGCAAAGCGTCGGCGAGCGCGTTGCGGCCTGCCCGCCCCATAACATCGCCGAAAATCGCTATGCGCATCGACCCCTCTTAATTCAACGTGTCATCAAACACGGATTGCTTCGCGCTCGGTGATAATCCAGTCCAGCGGCTGGTCTAGGGGCGTGAGGGGAAGAGCGTCAACTTCCTGTGCGCCATAGGCGTAACCGACAACCAGAATCGACTCTTTTTCTCTAAACTTGGCTAACGTGCGATCATAAAATCCGCCGCCAAAACCAAGCCGCCCGCCGTTTCGCGTGAAGGCGAGTAGCGGCGTGACCACGATTTCCGGAATCACCGTCTCCTTGTTGGGCGCGGGCGTCATCAAGCCGAAACCAGTCCTGACAAGCGTATCGCCCGGCGTATAACGCCTGAAGATAAGCGGCTGCTTCTTGCGCATAACGACCGGCAGGGCGAGAATCGCTTTGCGTTCGGTTAGCGCTTTCATCAGAGGCGTTGTGTCAAGTTCGCTGCCGATAGCGTAATAGAGAGAAACGGCTGCACCTTCGCTCACCGGAATATGTTCCAGAAATAGACGCGCAGCATGCTCTGCAGCGTCCGGACGCGCCTTCGCCGCTTCCCGGCGTTCGGCTTTCATACGTTCGCGCAAGATTTCCTTAGCGGATCCGAATGGCGCGATCGGCGGCAGCATGGAGCGCTTTCTTGACTGCTGAGAATAGGCGCCGCCCTGGCCGTCGAACTTTTATTCGCCCTGGACCCTAAGGACCAGGTGGGCGCCGCGTGACAAGGACCGAGGGTCCCCGCCAGAGACAGCTCCCATTCTAAGATATAAGGCCCCGGGGAATGTCGTCCTGACGGGCCGGGCAGCGCCCCGATATCTAGGCGCCGCGGAGGCTTTCGTAAAGAGGCGAGCCCGCGCTTTCGCAAGCCGGGAGCTTAAGGGTAGATTAACGCTGAAGCCGAGAAAGGAAACGCCGTGAGCGAGCTCATAGACGCGCCGTTCGAAGGCGGATGCGCCTGCGGCGGCGTGCGTTTCGCGATGACGTCCGCGCCGATGTTCATCCATTGCTGCCATTGCACCTGGTGCCAGCGCGAGACAGGGTCGGCCTTCGCATTGAACGCCATGATCGAAACGGCGCGCCTCGACATGCTGAAAGGCGAGCCGGAGGCGGTTGCGACGCCCTCGGCCAGCGGCAGGGGCCAGAAAATCCTGCGTTGTCCCGATTGCCGCGTTGCGCTGTGGAGTCATTATTCGGGCGCACGCGAGGCGATCGCATTCGTGCGCGTGGGAACGCTCGACCGGCGGGCGCGTTTCGCGCCGGACATTCATATCTTTACGTCGACCAAACTGCCCTGGGTCGTCATTCCGCCCGGCGCGCACGCCGTCGAGGAGTATTACGATGCGAAAGAGTACTGGCCGGCGGCGAGTCTCGAACGCCGGCGCATCGCCAGGAGTCAGGCGCCGAAACGATAAACGCCGATCTGCGCGGCGCCGTAGAGGCGCCGGTCGACTTCTGCGAAGCCGTCGACGACGACGGGCGCTTCGTCTTTCCTCTGCTCGACGACGGCGAGTGCGCCGGGCGCGAGCCAGGCGCCGGTTTTGAGTGTCTCCAGAGCGGGCGCGACCAAGCACTTGTCATAGGGCGGATCGAGAAAAGCGAGCGTAAAGGGCGGGCCGACCCCCGCCGGTTTCGCGCCCAGCGTCACCGCCGAACGCCGATGGATGCGCGTCACGCCGAAAAGCCCCAGCGCTTCGACATTGTCGCGGATGGCGCCGCGCGCGGCCGCATCCGTTTCGACGAAAAGACACCAGCTGGCGCCGTGCGAAAGGGCCTCTAACCCCAGCGCGCCGGAGCCGGCGAAAAGATCGACGACCCGCGCGCCCTCGAAGTCGAAATCGTCGCGCGCCGAAAGGATGTTGAAAAGCGACTCGCGCGTCCGGTCGGCGGTCGGCCGCGCCACAGAGCCCTTCGGCGCGACGATGGACCGTCCCCGGAATTTCCCGCCGATGATGCGCATCAGGTGAGCGCTTCCGTGCATACAACAACGGCGGATAGAACTGGCTCACTCACAGCCCAATGTCCTCGTAGAGCTTGCGGCCGAGCTGTTCCTTGAGCTGCTTGGTCGGAATCTCCTCAATTGCGCCTTTGCCGAGTTTGCCGAGCTGGAACGGCCCGTAGGCGACGCGTATGAGGCGGTTCACCTTGAGCCCCAGATGCTCCATGAGTTTGCGGATTTCACGGTTCTTGCCTTCGGTGATCGACACGGTGATCCACTGATTGCCGCCCTGCGTCTGGTCGAGGTTCGCGCGCACCGGCCCGTAGCGCACGCCGTCGATTTCGACGCCATCTTTAAGCGCCTCGAGGTCTTTCTGCGTCGTCCGTCCATAAGCGCGCACGCGGTAGCGCCGCGTCCACGCATTCGCCGGCAATTCAAGCTGGCGGGCGAGGCCGCCGTCGTTCGTAAGCAGCAGCAGCCCCTCGGTGGTGAGATCGAGCCGGCCGATGGAAATCACCCGCGGCAATCGACCTGCAATCGCCTCGAAGACGGTCGGGCGGCCCTGCGGGTCCTTGTGCGTCGTCACCAGCCCGGCCGGCTTGTGATAGCGCCAGACCCTGACCGGCTCTTTCGCGCCGACGCGGGTTCCGTCGACGCGCACCTCCATTGCCGGCGTCACCTTGAAGGCGGGCGTTGTCAGCGTCTCGCCGTCGACCGTAACGATGCCCTGCTCGATCATCCGCTCGGCCTCGCGCCGGGAAGCGACGCCGGCGCGGGCGAGATATTTGGCGATGCGTTCGCCATCCGGCGGTTCGGGCGCGTTCGTCATGGCGCAGTTCCTAGCATCGCCACGCCGACTGGGCGATAGTCGCGCCATGGAAAGCGACGAAATCTGCATGGGCCGCGCCCTTGAGGAAGCGCGCAAGGCCGGCGCGGCGGGCGAGGCGCCCATTGGCGCGGCGCTCGTCGGCGCGGACGGCGCGGTTCTCGCCGCCGCCGGGAATGCGCCGATTTCGACCTGCGACCCGACCGGCCATGCGGAAATCCGGATCTTGCGTGCGGCGGCGCAAAAACTCGGAAATTACCGCCTGCCCGAAACGACTCTTTATGTAACGCTGGAGCCCTGTGCCATGTGCGCTGGCGCTATCTCGCACGCCCGCGTCGCCCGCCTCGTCATCGCCGCGCAAGACCCGAAAGGCGGCGCCGTCTGGCATGGGCCGAAATTCTTCGAACAGACGACCTGCCACTGGCGCCCCGAGATCGTCGAGGGCCCGTTCGCCGAAGAAGCCAGCGCGCTGTTGAAAGACTTCTTCAGGGCGCGGCGGTGACGACTGTTCTCGACGCTTTCTCTGAGCGGCAGGCGCTTTATGCTTGCCCGATCTAAAGGAGCGCTCCGATGGATTTCACTT
The DNA here is from genome assembly GCA_046756245.1 of Parvularculaceae bacterium. GTDB lineage: Bacteria > Pseudomonadota > Alphaproteobacteria > Caulobacterales > Parvularculaceae. Next base: position 6,038 of record JBHHVZ010000047.1, on the reverse strand, counting down.
GTTCCGACCGCTGCAAAGACTTTCTCGCCCGGGTTTCGGCCTTCATGGACGCTCATGTCTATGAGGGAAACGAAATCTACGAGCGCCAGCACGAGGAATTCGGGCCCGGCGAGGGACGCTGGAAAATCCCGCCGATTATCGAGGAGTTGAAAGCCAAAGCCAAAGCTGAGGGCCTGTGGAACATGTTCCTGCCGGACCCGAAATGGGGACCGGGACTTTCCAACGCCGATTACGCGCCGATCGCCGAGTTGACGGGGCGCTGTCACATCGCGCCGGAAGTCTTCAATTGCGCCGCGCCCGACACCGGCAATATGGAAGTCCTCGCCAAATACGGCTCGCCCGAACAGCAGGAGCAATGGCTGAAGCCGCTGCTCGAGGGCGAAATCCGTTCGGCATTTTTGATGACCGAGCCGCAGGTCGCTTCCTCCGACGCCACCAATATCGAAACCGACATCCGCCGCGACGGCGATCATTACATCATTAACGGCCGCAAATGGTGGTCGTCAGGCGCCGGCGATCCGCGCTGCAAGATCTTCATCGTGATGGGCAAGACCGACAAGGAGGCGCATCGCTATCTGCAGCAGTCGATGATCCTCGTCCCGGCCGACGCGCCGGGTGTTAAAATTCTCCGGCATTTGCCGGTGTTCGGCTATGACGACGCCCCCCACGGCCATATGGAAATCGAACTCAAAGACGTCCGGGTGCCGAAGGAAAACCTCATCCTCGGAGAGGGCCGCGGTTTCGAGATCGCGCAAGGGCGGTTAGGCCCGGGGCGCATCCATCATTGCATGCGCACCATAGGCGCGGCGGAAGCTGCGCTCGAAAAGATGGTGAAGCGGCTTTTGACGCGCGAAGCGTTCGGCAAGCCGATCTACAAGCATTCGATCTGGGAAGAGCGCGTCGCCGAAGCCCGCATCGACATCGAGATGGCGCGGCTTTTAACGCTCAAGGCCGCGTGGATGATGGACACGGTCGGCGCCAAGGCGGCGCAGGGCGAGATCGCCATGATCAAGGTCGCCGCGCCGCGTGTCGCCTTGAAGGTGATCGACGACGCCATACAGGCCCATGGCGGGGCCGGCGTCGCCAGCGATTTCGGTCTGGCGAGCGTCTATTCAGGCATCCGCACGCTGCGCCTCGCCGACGGGCCCGATGAAGTTCACTGCCGCGCCATTGCGCGCATGGAGTTCAAAAAATACTCGAATGCCGTTTAATACGGCGCTCTCACTGGCCGCGACTCATAACTTCGCTGAAAACCCTTGTCTTTCTATGTCGACCATTGAATGGCGCTTCAGGTCGTCAGCGAGAGCGTGGTGTAACGCGCTGCTCTCCTCCGCGCACGATACGCTCGCGACAGGGTGAAACGGCGCGAGCTTCATCTGATTTTGCTTCGACGCTATTCAGTGCAAGGCTTTGTTCATAGTCGCCATGGAGCAAGTGCTATGGACCTTGTCGATCGTTCTTTCATCCAGTGGGAACGCCTCAATCAACCGCGCCGCGCCCGCGCCAGGCTTGTCGCGCCGGAGCCGACGTTGTGTTCGGTGTACAGAAACGATCTGCGGCGCAAAAGGCCCGCTGCGCCCGACTTGCGGCCTTTAGGCGCGCGTCGGCCGGAATCCGCTGACGGATAGGCTTGGCGGTTGGCGTATCGTAATTTCTGCACGCTGTGGACGGAGGGCGCCGCGGGCGCGCCCGTTCGGGCTCAAGCAAAACATCCGCTTAAAGATTAATTTTCAGCTTCCTCAACTTCGCGAGGCGCCTTGGCCTCGCGGTCGAGGCGTTTCATCGCCTTTTGCAGCTTCTCGAATGCGCGCACCTCGATCTGGCGCACGCGCTCGCGGCTGACATTGTAAACCTGGCTCAGCTCTTCGAGCGTTGCAGGGTTTTCCTTCAGGCGGCGTTCGGTGAGGATGCGCTGCTCGCGCTCGTTCAATGTCGCCAACGCCTCGTCGAGAAGTCCCATGCGCATCTGGAACTCGTCCTCGCGGGCGAGCTTGACTTCCGGGTTGACGGCTTCATCGTCAACCAGCCAGTCCTGCCACTCGCCGCCTTCGCCGTCGCCGCGCATCGGCGCATTGAGCGAGGTTTCGGCGCCCGCCATGCGCCGGTTCATTGAAATCACGTCATCATGCGTGACACCGAGTTTCGAAGCGATGTGTTCGACCTGCTCGGGGCGCAGGTCGCCTTCGTCGACGGCGTCGATCTGGCCCTTGATTTTCCTGAGGTTGAAGAAAAGCTTCTTCTGCGCGGCCGTCGTGCCGATCTTCACGAGCGACCAGGAGCGCAGGATATATTCCTGAATGGCGGCGCGAATCCACCACATGGCGTAGGTCGCCAGACGGAAGCCCTTTTCCGGGTCGAAGCGCTTCACGGCCTGCATCAGGCCGACATTGCCTTCCGAGATGACTTCCCCGATCGGCAAGCCGTAGCCGCGATAGCCCATGGCGATCTTCGCCACCAGCCGCAGATGGCTGGTGATCAGCTTCTGGGCTGCGTCGACGTCGTCATGCTCGGCGAATCGCTTCGCCAGCATGTATTCCTCGTCTTTTTCCAGCATCGGGAATTTGCGTATCTCGGCGAGATAACGAGAAAGGCTGCCTTCCGGCGTCAATGCTGGCGTCGTTGCTAAAGCGTTACTCATGGATTCCCCTTAACGCCCGGCCGGGCGCTTTGAATTTCGGGATATAGGGTCGAAAATTTCAATTCCAATCCTTTACGAAGCGCATTTTAGGCCAATTTCCGGATTCGGGCGATAAAAGCCGGCTCGCGCGGAAAAACGATCGCGCGAGGAGTTTATCACAGGGCTCTGAGGGCGGGGATAAGTTCCTTCATATCCGCCGGCGGCGGGGCTTCGAAGCGCAGCGCCTCTCCGCTCGTCGGATGGGCGAAGCCCAGAACCCTGGCGTGCAGGGCCTGGCGACGGAATGGCTTCAGGACCGCAATCGCGTGATTGGCGGCTGCGTCGCCCGGCTTCAAGCCGGCGAGCCCCGGTCCGCGTCCATACACCGGATCGCCGATCAGCGGATGCCCGATATGGGCGAGATGGGCGCGGATCTGGTGGGTCCGTCCCGTTTCAAGACGGCATTCGATGAGCGCTGCGAGGGCGTCGCCCGGCAGCCTGGCGCGGTCGCGCCCGAACGCCTCGACCATGCGATAATGCGTGACGGCGCGGCGCGCGCCGGGGCGGGAGTTGCGACTGGAAACGACAGCCATCTTTTTGCGGTCGGTATCGGCGCGGGCGAGCGGTGCGTCGATCACTCCGACGCCGGGGCGCGGCGCGCCGGCGACAATGGCGTCGTATACCCGGTCGATGTCGCGCTCGGAAAAGGCGTGTCGAAGCGCCAGATGCGCACGGTCATGCTTGGCGGCGACGATAAGACCGGTGGTGTCCTTGTCGAGACGGTGGACGATCCCGGGCCGCGCTTCGCCGCCGACGCCCGAAAGACTGTCGCCGCAATGGGCGATCAGCGCGTTCACCAGCGTGCCGGTCCAGTTGCCGGCGGCCGGATGAACGACCATGCCGGCCGGCTTGTCGACGACGATGAGGTCGGCGTCCTCATAAACGACGTCGAGCGGGATCGCCTCCGGCTTCGGCGTTGCTTCGACGACCGGCGGCGGCGTCAGCGTAAAGCGCTCGCCTTCTCTGATTTTGTGGGAAGGATCGGTGAAGCGTTCGCCATCGCGCGCGAGCGCGCCATTCTCAATGAGCGCCTTCAAGCGCGAACGGGTGAGACCTTCGATGCGCTCCGACAGCCATTTGTCGAGGCGCGCTCCGGCGTCCTCGGCCCCGGCGCTGAAGTCACGCGTTGCGTCCGGGGCGGAAGGCGGCCCTTCAGTCGGCTTGTCGGGATCGGCGGGGGAGGTCATAAGGAGGCCGGTAAGCGCGCTGCAGCAAGGAGTCAAACCATGGAAGGGGAACCCCCGGGGGCATCCCCGCGGCAAGAGGCCGGCGCCGCGCCCGTGGCGGCGGCGCCCGGCGCGCGAACGCTCATCGTCATTATCATCGCGATGCCTGTCGTATTCCTGATCGCGGCGGTCGCCGCGGTGCTGATCTTCGGCCCGCCCGGCGGCGACAAGAGCGCCGGAACGGCGCCCGCCGCCGCGACAGACTCCGCCGCGCCGGCCGCGGCGGAAGACGCCCTCGCGCCGATCACCCTGCCGGCGGGCGCGCGCGCCGGCGCCATGGCGCTCGACGGCGACCGGCTGGCGCTGCGCGTTGAAGGGCCGGAAGGCGAAGCGATCATCGTCTACGACCTCGCCGCCGGCCGCGCCGTTGCGACCATTCCCATATTGGCGGATTCGCCGTAGGAATGACGCCGCAGCCAGGCCGTTGCGGTTTGCGACGAAGCGAGCCTTTTCTGCGGCGAACCGGTGGTTTGAAGACTTGTCAATGCGCCTATCCTGCCGTCTCGCAAAGCAGAGGGAGGCGGCGACAATGCGTCTGACGGTGAACGGCCATCCGCATGATTTCAACGGCGATCCCGACATGCCGCTTTTGTGGTATTTGCGCGAGGAGGCGCGCCTTAAGGGGCCGAAATTCGGCTGCGGCGCAGGCCACTGCGGCGCCTGCACGGTTCACGTCAACGGCGCCGCCATGCGTTCCTGCGTGACGCCGATGGCCGCCATCGACGGCGCCGCAATCGCCACCATCGAGGGCCTCGCCAAAGGCGACGCGCTGCATCCCGTGCAGCAGGCATGGCTCGAAGAAGACGTTCCCCAGTGCGGCTATTGCCAGGCCGGGCAGATCATGGCCGTCGTCGATCTTCTCAATCGAATTCCCGATCCGAGCGACGACGACATCAACGCCAATCTCACCAATATCTGCCGTTGCGGAACCTATTACCGCATACGAAAAGCCATTCATCGCGCCGCCGCAATTCAAAACGGGAGGACATGATGAGCGTTCTCCGTACAGAAACGAATCGCCGCGACATTCTGCGTTACGCCGCCGCCGGCGGCGCGCTCGTTATCGCTGCGCCGCTCGCCGCCTGCTCGAGGCGGCCGGCTGCGCAGGAAGAGGCCGACCCGTGGTTTAAAGGCGCCGTCGGCCCCTTCATCGTCATCCGCCCGGACGAAACCGTTCTCATAGCCTATCCTAATCCAGAGATGGGACAGGGCGTCGACACCTCGCTTCCGATGCTGGTCGCCGAAGAGCTCGAAGTCGATTTCGACAAGGTCGAAACGACCCAAATGCCGCTCGAACTGATGCGCGGTGAGGACGGGGAACTCGCCTGGAAATATGTCGGTCAGGGCTCCGGCGGCAGCACCTCGGTGCCGGAAAACTGGGAGGCGCTGCGCCGCGCCGGCGCGCTGGCGCGGACGCTTCTCGTCGCCGCCGCCGCCGAACGCTGGGGGGTTCCGGCCGGCGAATTGACAGCCAGGCGCGGCGTCGTCAGCCACGCCGCCTCGGGCCGCAGCGCGACCTACGGCGAACTCGCCGAGGCGGCGTCGAAACTGCCGGCGCCAAATGAACCGCCGGCGCTCAAGCCGGCCTCGGCATTTTCGATTGTCGGCAAGCCGCAGAAGATGAAAAACGCCCGCGCCATCGTCACCGGCGAGGCGGTTTACGGAATCGACGCCGAAGTTCCGGGCATGCTCTACGCGGTGATCGCGCGGTGTCCCTATTTCGACGGGACAGCGCGCTCGGTCGACGACAAAGCCGCGCGCGCCGTTCCCGGCGTCGTCGACGTCGTCAAGATCGAGCGCCCGCCGCTTGACGGCCCCTACCACGCCCTCGCCGAAGGCTATGCCGTGGTCGCCCGTTCGACATGGGCGGCGATGAAAGGCCGCCGGGCCCTCAAGATCGACTGGGACCATGGGCCGTATGCGGATGAGTCGACCGCGAGTTTCAGGGCGCATTGCGCCGAACTGCTGACGGGCCGCGGCCAGATCGTTCGCGACGACGGCGATTTCGACGCCGCCGTTGCATCGGCGGCGAACGCCTATGAAGCGACCTATTGGGAGCCCTATGTCAGCCATGCGCCGCTCGAACCGCAGAATTGCATCGCCGACGTTCGCGACGACCGGGTCGAGATCATCGG
>JBHHVZ010000046.1:0-21052 GCA_046756245.1 Parvularculaceae bacterium | reverse complement strand
CATCACGCCTGCAGACGATCTCGACGACGCGGCGCGGAAGATTGTGAAGGCGGTGGCGTAATCTGCGCTTGGCGGGACCGTTAGTCGCCCGCGTCGACGGCGCTAATAAAGAAAAATGCGGAGCGTAGCACGACAGTTGCGGCGCCGCCTTCTCTACATTTGTCAGCGACGGCATAATAAACTGTGCAAAGTTGATATCCGTGCACCGTTAATCACTGGGAAGCCGCGTTATGGCCGAAACAACCCTAAAGAGAAAATTGGTCTCGAAAATGGAGACCTTTGGAATGCAACCGCTGTTGGCCAAAATGGGGACCATGGCCGCACGGTGGATTACGAAGTCGGATGTCGAGTTGATTTACGACGGCATTTGGGTTCGGCGGATCGGCGATTGCTATTTCGGAGACAAGACCGCTTTCGACTACTATCTGGATGAGTTCCGCGTGTGGAACAAGCAACATGTCATTTGGCTGAAGGATCCGGAAGATTTCTGGTTCTACGATTATGAGTCGAAGCCTGGCGATATTATCGTCGATGTCGGCGCCGGTTTTGGAAATGACGCGCTGATCTTTTCGCGTCGGGTCGGTCCCGATGGAAAAGTCATCTCGATCGAGGCTCATCCGATCGCCGCGAACCAACTAAGAAAAACTTGTAAATGGTCGAAATTGGATAACGTCACGCCTTTAGGGATTGCCCTTGGCGAAAGGGAAGGAACGCTTCGGATCGGCCGGGAATACGCTGTCGAATCCTTTGTTTTCAACGACGATCAGGATAATGAGGCGTTTGAAGTGCCTGTGCGCCGATTTGACGATGTCGCCAAAGAAGTCGGGATTGACCGCGTCGATCTCCTCAAAATGAATATTGAAGGCGCGGAAATCGCCGCTTTGCGCGGCATGCCTGAAACGCTGGCGATTGCTAACGCCGTGGTCGTCGCCTGTCACGATTTCCGCAGTGAGCGCGGCGAGGGCGAATTCTTCCGCACAAAGGAAGAAGTGCGGAACATTCTAAATGGGGCCGGATTCGAACTATGCGAACGGCTTGAAGATCCGCGGCCCTATGTGAGAGACACGCTGTACGGCAGACGGGCGAAGCCGGCCGGCTGACATCGGCGTATCAGGCGGAAGCAATCTTGATCAGGGGCGTCGTGAATCGCTCATAACCGAGGTTTACTATGTCCTCCTCGTATATCTCTGAGATTCTTTGGCAGGATTTTTCCGACATTCTCATTTTGCTTTCATCAGACCCATGTTCTGTGACATTTCTTTCCGCTAGCGCGATTGAAACGCCGAGTTTGGCGCAAATCGTCTCATAGTCCTGACGCAGAGTTTCATATCGACCAATGAAGTCCACGCCGAGACGGCCTGTGCGCGGATCGGTTAAGAACCTGACTTGCGGGCGAAAGTGAGGCCAGGCCATGATCTCCGGCCTGCCTAGGCCCTCAAAAACAAAATGTTCAAAGTCTTCATATGCGGATAGATGATCTTGCACGAATTGGCGCACAGTTGGACGAAATTCGCTCCCGTCGAAATATCCCGCGCGGAGAAACTTGAATGCGGACGCCGTGCGGCTCCAAGGGTCGCGGACAAATGTGAACTTGAACGCGCCATCATACCAAGCGCCGCCGAAAACCGACAGGTAGTCGCTTGCCGAAGCGTGGGCGCCGCATTTGTTTCCAAAAAGAGAAGTGGCGATCGCAGTTCCCGCCGCTTTAGGAATATGAATGAATATGCAGTTGCGCGCGCGCATGGCGCGCAACGAGTACTCGCCGGGCGAGTCGTAAATCCACTGCACCCAGCGTTTGGGCTGGCCGCCGAAGTCGCGCGCTAGCTTCCAACGCAATCGGCGTGGAAGATTGTAATAGATGCGTGCGCTGATGCGGGTGAGCAAGCGGCCTTTCTCCGAAATGAAGGAGGCTGCAGCATAATCGAATTCGCCCGTGCGGCAATCAGGTAGCCGGCGGAAAGGGAGAGGGAGGCGGTAAAGTCATCCGCCAGAGGTTCACCGGCTCGCAGTGCGCATTCCACGCCGAACAAATAATCGCCAAGGACGCGCGAATGGCCGACGGGCGATGACGCCTTGCGAGGGTCTCAGAAATCCCGCTTAAGCTCCGTTATCGGATTAACGCATCCTGTCGATCGCGCGCCAGGCGAGCGGGAAGGCGAGCATGGCGAGCGCCAGCTTGGCCGCATCGCCGATAAGGAACGGGTAAAATCCCCATTTAAAGATCGGCGCATCAAAACCATAAATATAGCCGAGCCAGAAAAGGCCTGGAACGTAAATGAGAACGTTGCCGATCGCCATGGCGCTAGCCGTCTTCAGCGGCGCGCGATCCCAGCCGCGCTGCGCCAGCGACCCGGCGACGGCGGCGACGCCTTGATAGAGATCGTCGCTGCATAGATGTTCGAATTCCGCGCGCCAACCGTCGCCGCAACGCGCGAATCGCATGGCGCAAAAAAAGCGCCCGTCGCTGAAAAACAAATGGGGGCCGCTCGCCTTGTAAAAGCGCCAGATGGTATCCTGTCGGCCCGGCCAGCGCCGGCCGCCAAAGTCAATCACCAGGGTTTCAGACAAGAGCAATGATGCGGCGTCGCCGGGGTCGGCGCCGAACCCCGCCTCGCCAATGGCTTCGCCAAGCCGGCCGCCGCGCTGATCGTCGATCACCCGCGTCATACGCCAGGCGCCGGCGAAATAACCGCGCCAGTCTAACGTCTCGGCTCCATTGTCGACAGCCGCCAGGCTCATCCGTCGCCAGTCCTCGCTCCCGCAAAGAATAATCGCCGCCACAGTCGCACAAAGTTGACCGGGAATGCGCGGGGAATTTTCGCCGCTCGGCCTCGCGCCTGTTGCCGCCTTCGGCGCACGCCGTTAAGACCCCAATCGCAAGGTCAACCCCGCCTCGGAGCGCCCCGTCATGTCCATTCTCGTCGACGAGAACACCAAAGTCATCTGCCAGGGGCTCACCGGCTCGCAGGGCACGTTCCACACCGAGCAGGCCATCGCCTACGGGACGCAGATGGTCGGCGGCGTGACGCCGGGGAAGGGCGGCCAGACATGGACCGCAGGCGAAGCGGCGCCTGCAAAGGCCAAAGGTGCGACGTTGCCGGTCTTCGATACGGTCGCGGAGGCTAAAGCGGAGACCGGCGCCGACGCCTCGGTGATCTACGTTCCGCCGCCCTTCGCCGCCGATTCGATCCTCGAGGCGATCGACGCCGAGATCCCGCTCGTGGTGTGCATCACCGAGGGCATCCCGGTTCAGGATATGGTGAAGGTGAGGCGCGCGCTTGACGGCTCGAAGACCAGGCTCGTCGGTCCGAACTGCCCTGGCGTCATCACGCCGGATGAATGCAAAATCGGCATCATGCCGGGCCACATCCACCGAAAAGGCCATGTCGGGATCATCTCGCGCTCCGGCACGCTCACTTATGAGGCCGTGCACCAAACCACGCAGGCCGGGCTCGGCCAGTCAACCTGCGTCGGCATCGGCGGCGATCCGGTGAAAGGATCGGACTTCATCGACATTCTCGAGCTTTTTCTCGCCGACCCGGACACCCATTCGATCATCATGATCGGCGAGATCGGCGGCTCGGCGGAGGCCGAGGCGGCGGCGTTCCTGAAACGGAGCAAGACCAGCAAGCCGGCGGCGGGCTTCATCGCCGGGGTCACGGCGCCGCCGGGCCGGCGCATGGGACACGCCGGCGCCATCGTGTCGGGCGGCGCGGATACGGCTGCGGCGAAAATCGAGGCCCTGAAAGAAGCCGGCGTCGCTGTCTCGCCGACGCCCGCCGCCATGGGGCGCACCCTTTTGGAGATTCTCAAAACCTAAAGAAGTTTTGAGTAGGCCGTGATGAGCGAATGCCGTTGAAACCGTCGACGGTTGGCGTATCTAGGGAGCGCACGGCCGAGTGCAGAGACTGAACTGGAACGCGTAATGGCCAAAGACGGCGACACTGGCGGCGGCGGGGCTGGCTCCCCGAAGACGCCGCCGTCGCGGGAGTCCTTCCTTTCGGGCGTGAACGCTCAATATCTCGAAGCGCTATACGCGCGCTACGCAGCCGATCCGCAATCGGTGAGCGCTGAGTGGCGCGCCTGGTTCGCCGACCTGGATGGCGCATCCGAAGTCGCTGCAAAAGGATCCGACGGACCGAGCTGGCGGCGAAAGGACTGGCCGCCTGAGGTCAATGGCGAACTCACCGCCGCGCTCGACAGCGACTGGACGGCGGTCGAAAGCGGCCTGAAAAAGAAGATCGAAGCGCGTGCGCCTTTGGCGGACGCCGATTCAACGCTCGCCGCGACCAAGGATTCCCTGCGGGCGCTGATGCTGATCCGCGCCTATCGGATCCGCGGCCATCTGATCGCCGACCTCGACCCGCTGGGTCTTCGTGACAAGCGGGTTCACCCCGAACTCGATCCCGCGACCTACGGCTTCCGCGAAGACGATATGGACCGGCCGATCTTCATCGACCATGTGCTGGGCCTCGAATATGCGACGCTGCGCGAAATCCTCGCAATCCTCAAACGCACCTATTGCGGAACCTTCGCCGTCGAGTTCATGCACATTACCGATCCGGAACAGAAAGCCTGGATCCAGCAGCGCATCGAGGGCCCCGACAAGGACATCACCTTCACGCCCGAGGGCAAGCAGGCGATCTTGCGCAAGCTGATCGAGGTCGAAGGCTTCGAAAACTTTCTCAACATCAAATACACCGGCACCAAGCGGTTTGGGCTCGACGGCGCCGAATCGATCGTGCCGGCGCTCGAACAGGTCATCAAGCGCGGCGGCGCGCTCGGCGTCAAAGAGATCGTCCTCGGCATGCCGCATCGCGGCCGGCTCAACGTGCTCGCCGCAGTCATGGGCAAGCCCTATCACCATATCTTTCACGAGTTTCAGGGCGGGTCAGTAACTCCCGACGACGTCGGCGGCTCGGGCGACGTGAAATATCATTTGGGGGCTTCGTCCGACCGCGAATTCGACGGCAATCGGGTGCACCTTTCGCTGACGGCCAATCCTTCCCACCTCGAGGCGGTCGACCCGGTGGTGATCGGCAAGGCGCGCTCGAAGCAGGACCGCATTGAGCCCGGCGATATCGAAGCGCCGCGCACGCATGTGCTGCCGCTTCTGTTGCATGGCGACGCCGCCTTCGCCGGTCAGGGGATCGTCGCCGAGTGCTTCTGCTTTTCCGGCCTTCGCGGTTACCGGACCGGCGGCACCATTCATTTCATCGTCAACAACCAGATCGGCTTTACGACGAGTCCGCGTTTCGCGCGCTCCTCGCCTTATCCGTCGGATGTGGCGAAAATGGTCCAGGCGCCGATTTTCCATGTCAACGGCGACGATCCGGAGGCGGTTGTTTATGCGGCCAAGGTGGCGACTGAATACCGTCAGAAATTCGGCGCCGACGTCGTCATCGACATGTTCTGCTACCGCCGTTTCGGCCATAACGAAGGCGACGAACCGAGTTTCACCCAGCCGTTGATGTACAAGACGATCCGCTCTCATAAGACGGCGCGGGAAATTTACGCCGTGCGGCTCGAAGATGAAGCCGTTATCGCGGCCGGCTGGATCGATTCCGAACGAGAAATCTTCCGGAGCTTTCTTGACAGCGAGTTCGAGGCCGGAAAGGCGTTCAAACCGAACAAGGCCGACTGGCTGGACGGGCAGTGGTCGGGCTTCGTGCCGCCGATGGACGACGACAGGCGCGGCGACACCGCGATCGAGATCGAAACGCTGAAGAAAATCGGCGAAGCGCTCATCCGCTATCCCGACGATTTCAACACCCACAAGACCCTAAAGCGCATTCTCAAACAGAAAAAAGCGATGTTCGAGGAAGGCGAAGGCATCGACTGGGCGACGGCCGAAGCGCTCGCTTTCGGCTCCCTGCTGCTCGACGGCTACGGCGTGCGGTTGTCCGGCCAGGATTCGCGCCGCGGCACCTTTTCGCAGCGGCACGCGGTTTTCATCGATCAGGAAACCGAAAAAACCTATACGCCGCTGCGCCATCTTCCCGGCGCCAGGGCGCCCTTCGAGGTGATCGACTCGAACCTTTCCGAATTCGCGGTGATGGGTTTCGAGTATGGCTATTCGCTCGCCAATCCGAAATTTCTCGTGCTCTGGGAGGGCCAGTTCGGAGACTTCGCCAACGGCGCGCAGGTGATTGTCGATCAGTTCCTGTCTTCGGGCGAGCGTAAGTGGCTCCGCATGTCCGGCCTCGTTCTATTGTTGCCGCACGGTTACGAAGGCCAGGGACCGGAACATTCCTCCGCCCGCCTCGAGCGCTATTTGCAGCAATGCGCCCAGGACAATATGCAGGTCGCCAACTGCACCACCCCGGCGAATTACTTTCACATTCTCCGACGGCAGATGCGGCGCAATTTCCGTAAACCCCTAATCCTCATGACGCCGAAATCGCTGCTGCGTCACAGGCATTGCGTGTCGAAGCTTGAGGAGATGGGTCCGGGTTCATCTTTCCACCGCGTTTTGTGGGACGACGCCGAATTCCGTCCCGGCTCGACGGTGAAGCTTGCGCCCGACAGCAAGATAAAGCGCGTGGTGTTGTGTTCCGGCAAAGTCTATTATGATCTGCTCGAGGAGCGCGAGAAGCGCGGGCTTGACAATGTTTATCTGATGCGGGTCGAGCAGTTTTATCCGTTCCCTGCGCATTCCCTGATCGCTGAGCTTCAGCGTTTCAAGGACGCCGAAATGATCTGGTGCCAGGAAGAGCCGAAAAACATGGGCGCTTGGTTCTTCATGGAGCCGAACCTGGAGTGGACGTTTGGGCAGATCGGCGCCAAACACAAACGCGCGAAATATGTCGGTCGGCCAGCTTCGGCCTCTCCGGCGACCGGACTGATGACCAAACACAAGAAGGAACTCGACGATCTGCTGAACGATGCGCTTGGGTGAGAGGTGAATAGTGAATGGTGAAGTCGTGAATGGTGGTTGAAAACCCTTCAAGCGCGGCCCCCATTCACCGTTCACCATTCACCATTCACAAATTAAAATTCGCTCCGGAGACCCGATAAAATGACTACTGACATCCGCGTGCCCAGCCTGGGCGAATCCGTCACCGAGGCGACGATCGCCCGCTGGATGAAGACCGAGGGCGACGAAGTTTCCGCCGACGAACCGCTTGTCGAGCTGGAAACCGATAAGGTCTCAGTCGAAGTGCCTGCTCCTGAGGCGGGAGTGCTCGCCGAAATCGCTGCAAAAGAAGGCGCTACGGTCGAAGTCAACGCATTGCTCGGGCGGTTGAACGCCGGCCAAAAGGGAAAAAAGGCGCCGGCGGCGAAGAAAGACGCCAAAGCCGACAAAAAACCGGCCGCGCCTTCGGGTGAAGAGATCGAGGTGCGCGTTCCGGCGTCGGGTGAATCCGTCACCGAGGCGGATGTCGGCGCCTGGCTGAAAAAAGAAGGCGACCAGGTTGCGCTCGACGAACCGATTGTTTCGCTCGAGACCGACAAGGCGGCGATGGACGTGCCGGCGCCGGCGGCGGGCGTATTGAAAAAGATCGCTGTCAAGGAAGGCGACACGGTTGAGGTGGGCGCGCTCCTCGCAGTGATTGTGAAAGGCGAGGGAGCGGCGAGAAACGAAGGCCCTGCGAACGGCGCGCCGGCTATGGAATCGCCGGTGAAAGACCCGGCCAGTCAATTCCGACCGACGCCGCCGCTTTCGCCGGCGGTGCGCCGAGTGGTCGAAGAAAATGCGCTGGACGCCGCAGGCATTGCGGGCACCGGCAAAGGCGGCCGCGTGACCAAGGGCGACGCGCTTGCGGCGCTCAAGAGCGGCGTAAAGCCTACAGCGGAGACGAAAGCGCCGCCCGCGCCGCGCGAAACCGGCCCGCGCGAAGAACGCGTACGGATGACCCGCCTGCGCCAGACCATCGCCACGCGCCTCAAGGAAGCGCAAGACGAAGCGGCGATGCTGACGACCTTCAACGACGTCGACATGACGGCGGTGATGGATTTGAGAAAACAGTACAAGGAGCTTTTCGAGAAAAAACACGGCGTCAAGCTTGGCTTTATGTCGTTTTTCGTAAAGGCGTGCGTGCACGCCCTGAAAGAAGTGCCTGACGTCAACGCCGAGATCGACGGAACCGACATCATCTACAAAAACCATTACGATATCGGCGTCGCGGTCGGGACCGACCGGGGGCTCGTCGTGCCGGTCTTGCGCGACGCAGACTTGAAATCGCTCGCCGCCATCGAAGCGGAAATCGCCGATTTCGGGCGGCGCGCGCGCGAGGGCGCGTTGAAGATCGAGGAAATGCAGGGCGGCACGTTCACGATCTCAAACGGCGGCGTCTACGGATCGTTGCTGTCGACGCCGATCCTGAATGCTCCGCAGTCGGGCATACTCGGCATGCACCGCATCGAGGAGCGCCCCGTGGCGCGCGACGGGCAAGTGGTCGTGCGGCCGATGATGTATCTGGCGCTTTCCTATGACCACCGCATCGTTGACGGCAAGGGCGCGGTGACTTTCCTCGTGCGCGTCAAGGAAAACCTCGAAGACCCGCAGCGCCTGCTCTTGGATCTTTAGAATTTCGTCTTCAGCCTGACAATGCTATCCTCGGTTTGAGGCGAACGGGGATGAAATTGTCATGACCAAACCGTCCTGGCTGTTCTGGGTTGTCGCCGTACTCGCGGTTCTGTGGAACGGGTTCGGCGTAGTCGATTACTGGCTGACGTCGACCGGCAATGAGGAATATCTCAAAGACTTCGACCCTAAGATAATAGACTGGATCGTCAGTTTTCCGCTTTGGCGGGACGCGCTCTGGATTGTCAGCGTTGTGGCCGGCGCGTTGGGCGGAGTTGCGCTCATTCTGCGCATGCGCTGGGCGGCGTTGCTGTTTCTCATCAATTTCGTGACCCTCGTTCTGGGCTTTGTCGGCCATGACCTGCTGCTGGCGAACGGCGTTGAGATGTACGGCCAGCTTGGCTTGGCCGTGTCGGTCGTGATTGTCGCGTTGTCGGCGTTTTTCTGGTGGTATGCGCGCCGCGCCTTAAGGCTGGGCTATATCGCTTGAACGGCTTCGGCGTGAAGACGCTAAATAACCGCGCAATTCCGACAGAAACGGGAGCGCCGCTGCGAAGTGATCTTCGCCGAAGGTTTTAATCATCGCGCGCAGAACAGGCGTCGCCCTGGCGATGGCGCTGTTGCGCGCCTTGAGGCCGGCTTCGGTTATGCGCACGCGTTTGCCGCGTCCGTCGGCCGGGTCGGGCGCGACGGCGACAAGCCCGCCCGCTTCGAGTTTCTTGAGCGTGTTGGTCATCGCTCCTTTGCTGACGTGAAGCGCGCGGGCAAGCCCTAGCGGCGTCCACGCGCCCTCGAACCGGGCGAAATGATGCAGTACGTGAAACTGGGCGAGACTCATCTCATCGGGCAGCGCGCGCTCAAGCGCCGCTGTTGCAAGCTTGTCGATCAGTCCGATTTCCGTCAGCACCCGGAACGCGGCGGGGTCTTCGCCCGGCGAGGGGTTCGCCCCGGGCGCGGCGACTTTTTCCGGTTGCGCGGCGTCTTGGCTCATCTGACTTGCGTCGGTGGTTTTGCTGTATAGTTTGAAGACAAACTATATAGTTTTATATCAAATCAATCAACTTCAAAAAACTCGGCTCAACGGCTGAAAGCGGCGTTGACGGCGCCGGCGGGGCCGGTATGGTGCGCCCACAATCCAAAGCGCCGCGCCGCTTTCCGGCCGCGCGTCCTCCTTCCTATCGTGAGCCTGGTTCCGGGCGCTTCGAGGTTCTCAATGGCGAACATCTATGACGTGGTCATCATCGGCGCCGGACCGGGCGGCTACAATGCGGCGATCCGGGCCGGCCAACTGGGCCTCAAGGCGGCCTGCGTCGAAAAGCGCGAAACCAAAACGCTGGGGGGAACCTGCCTCAATGTCGGGTGCATTCCGTCAAAAGCCCTGCTGCATGCATCCGAGCTTTTTGAGGCGGCGGAGACCCGGTTCGCGAAGCTCGGGATCAAGACCGGCGGCGTAACGCTCGATCTCGACGCGATGCTCGCCCAAAAGGATGAAGCTGTCGACGGCCTGACCAAGGGAATCGAGTTTCTGTTCAAGAAAAATCGGGTGGAAAGCTTTTTCGGCGCCGGCGAAATCGTCGCGCCCGGCAAGGTGCGCATCACCGACGCTGACGGCGGTGCGACGGAGCTTCAGTCGAAGCACATCGTCATCGCCACGGGTTCGGAAGTCACGCCGCTGCCTGGCGTCGATATCGACGAAAAGCGCATCGTGTCTTCGACCGGAGCGCTGTCGCTTTCTTCCGTCCCCAAACATCTCATTGTCGTCGGCGGCGGCGTCATCGGGCTTGAGCTCGGTTCGGTGTGGCGCCGTCTCGGGGCGAAAGTGACCGTGGTCGAATTCCTCGACCGCATCCTGCCCGGCATGGACGGAGAGATATCGAAAAACTTCCTGCGCATTCTGAAAAAGCAGGGAATGGACTTCCGGCTCTCTTCAAAAGTAACAGGCGTCGAAAAGCTCAAGTCAAAGCTGAAGCTTTCTGTCGAACCCGCCGAGGGAGGCGATGCGGAGACAATCGAGGCCGAAACCGTACTCGTCGCCATCGGCCGCCGCCCGCACGCCGACGGCCTCGGGCTTGAAGCGGCAGGCGTCCAAACCGATAAGCGCGGGTTCATCGTCACCGATGATTTCCGCACGAATGTAGACGGGATTTGGGCGATCGGCGACTGCATCCACGGGCCGATGCTCGCCCACAAGGCCGAAGACGACGGCGTCGCCTGCATCGAACACATTGCTGGAAAAGCCGGCCATGTGAATTACGACGCCGTGCCGAATGTCGTCTACACCTGGCCGGAGGTCGCAAGCGTCGGCAAGACCGAAGAAGAGCTGAAAGAGGCGGGCGTCGACTACAAGATTGGCAAATTTTCCTTCGCCGCCAACAGCCGCGCGCGCACAAATCATGAGACGGACGGCTTTGTGAAAGTTCTCGCCGACGCTGAAAGCGACCGCGTACTCGGCGTTCATATGATCGGGGCGGGCGCCAGCGAACTTATCGCCGAAGCCGCCAGCGTCATCGAATTCGGCGGCGCGTCGGAAGACATTGCGCGCACCTGTCACGCGCATCCGACGCGTTCGGAAGCGCTGCGCCAGGCGGCGATGGGAGTCGAAGGCTGGACCATGCAGTCGTGACGGCAGGGATTAGGGATTGGGGACTAGGGATTAGGAGTTGTGTCGTTCCGGGGCGAGCGAAGCTCGAATCCGGAATCCATTCCTGAGCGCCACCGCTTGCGCAAACCGCGTTGCTGTTCGAGGGGATGGGCTCAGGCATGGATTCCGGATAACCGCTGCGCGATTTCCGGAATGACAGCATCGCTTTCCATTTCATTCCCCAGTCCCCAGTCCCCAGTCCCCAGTCCCCAGTCCCCAGTCCCCAGTCCCCAGTCCCTAAGATGAAAGGCGCGAATGGCCGTAACATCGTCAGACATAATCGGCTTCGCCGGCGTGGCCATGATTGTCGCGACCTATTTCATGTCGCAGATCGGGCGGATGGAGGTTTCCCGCCCGCTCTATCCGGCCCTCAACGGCCTCGGGGCGGCGCTCATTCTCTTTTCCCTCGTCTTCGCCTTCAACGCCGCCTCGGTCGTTATCGAATCATTTTGGCTCGTCATTTCGCTTATCGGTCTTTCGCGGGCCCTTCGCCGGTGAGCAGTGCAGCGCCGGCCGTTCCCTACCTCGGACACTGGATTTTTCGGGAAAATCCAGCCTAAAGTGCGCTTCAACGGACGTCTTCAAAGACGTAAGCAGGGCAGAATAATACGGGCGAGAGCCTTAGCGGCTTGTCGCGGGAGGGATTTTTATGAGCGAAGCCATCGCGAAGTCAGGAAACGATCACGCATTTTTCGGCCATCCGCGTGGGCTGGCGATTCTGTTTCTCACCGAGATGTGGGAGCGGTTTTCCTTTTATGGGATGCGCGGGCTTTTGATCCTTTACCTGACGCAGCATTTCCTGTTTTCCGACGAGCGCTCGGCGCTCATGTACGGCGCCTATACGGCGCTGGTCTACGTGATGACGATTATCGGCGGCTCGCTCGCCGACCGTTATCTCGGGCAGCGCAAGGCGGTGACGTTCGGCGCCATATTGCTCGTGCTCGGCCATTTCGGCATGGCGTTCGAGGGCGCGGGGTCGAAGCAAGACATCACATTCGAAAATCAAACGTTCGAACTGCAATCCGAAGGGCGCGGCGATCGCCAAAAACTATATGTTGACTACGATGGCGAAATTCGTCGACTCATTTTCGACGCTGATAACTATCTCACATTGACAGCGTCTGACGGCGCCGCCCGCAAGCTGCTCGGTGAAAAATACAATGCCGAAAAGCAGGAAGTCGAACGCCCGGCGGAATATGTCCTCATAACAGATCAACGCCCGCTCCTGCAAAATCTGTGCAGCATGTTCGGCATTAGAGCTTGCGCGGGCGAAGAGCCGGAGACGCGGCTCGAGATCATTGGCGAAGGCCAATATTTAGTTGAAACTATCGACGTCGGCGAAGAAGCGCAGCGCGCGGTCACAATAGACGGCCGGCAATGGGTCTTGACTGAGGTAACTGACAACAATCTCAAAGTTGTTGACGACAAAGGCACAAAACAAGAAGACGATGATGACGTCATTACAACAGTTGCAGACGGCGCCTATGACGTGGGAGAACCCGTCCGCGAGCAGATGTTCGTTAACATTCTTTATCTTTCGTTGGCGCTGATCATTACCGGGGTCGGCTATCTGAAAGCAAACATCTCGACCATTGTCGGCGCGCTTTACGGTTATGAAGACTTGCGACGTGATTCCGGCTTCACGATCTTTTACATGGGGATCAATCTCGGCTCATTCCTGTCGTCGATCACCTGCGGCATCCTCGGCATTATTTATGGCTGGAAATATGGATTCGGCCTTGCTGGTTTCGGCATGCTGGCGGGGTTGTTCGTTTTCCTGTGGGGTCAGAAATATCTTGAGGGCAGGGCTGAGCCCCCCGATCCTGAAAAGCTCCGGAAAAAAGTGGTCGGCCCCGTGACAGTGGAGATGGCTTGTTATCTCCTCGGGCTCGCTATCGTCGGCGTGTCAATGTTCTTGATGATGAACGCACATGTTACGGTCCTTCTTAACATTTTTAATTTGGCGAAAATACACGTCACATCGGACTTGCTTGTTTTGATCCTCGGCGTTGTCGTGCTCGTCGGGCTTGTTTCCTATACGGTGATCAAACTGCGCGGCGACGAACGCGGCCGCATGTTCGCAGCGCTTTATTTCATCCTGGCGCAAATCCCGTTCTGGGCGCTGTTCGAACAGGCGGGTTCGTCGCTGAATCTCTTCACGGATCGGTTGGTGGACAAGACCATGTTCGGCTGGTCAGTGCCGGCGCCCGTGTTTCAGTCCTTAAACGCCGGTTTTATTTTCATCTTTGCGCCGCTCGTCGCCTGGATGTGGATTGCGCTCGCCAAACGCAAGCGAGAACCGTCGACGCCGGTGAAATTCTCTATCGGCGTGTTCGGCGTCGGTTTGGGATTCTTGGCGCTCGTCGGCGGCATGTCATCGTCAGGTTCCGCCGGTCTGACGGCCGTCGGTTTTATCTTCCTGATCTACTGGATCCACACCATGGCGGAATTGATGCTGTCGCCGGTGGGCCTGTCGGCGGTGACCAAACTTGCGCCGGCGCGCGTCGTCGGCCTCGCCATGGGATCGTGGTTCCTCTATTCGGGCCTGTCGAATTATCTCGCCGGTGTGATCGCCCGCGGCGCCGGCGCGGAGACCGTTGGCGGCCAACTCACGAATGTCGCGGCGGCGAAGGCGACTTATGCAAGCGTTTATACAAATGTCGCCGTCATCGCCATGGCGATCGGCGTTTTCATGTTCGTCATCTCGCCGCTGATCAAACGTCTGATGCATGTCGAAACGCTGAAAGGCGATCCGGCCCACACGCTTGCCGGCGAAAGCGAACTGGGCCAGCCGCTGGCGCCGGGCGCGCATCCGCCGCAGCAAGAAGGGGCGTAACGTCGCATCTAAGGACTCTCTGCCTCACGCGATCGTGTGAAGGCGAACGCCGCTGCCCGCCGGCGCGAGCGGTTTCGGGCGCATTCTCCGCCGAAATGCGCAGCCGGACGTTTATGGTTTCCTTCTCCTTATCCTAACCGAATATTCACGCCAAAATGATCCCTTTACGCGTGATTTGCGTGGAATGGGGGGGCGCGCTCGGTAAACGGACTGTTAATGTCGCAGACATTGCAAGAAGAGCGCGCGCTCGCGCACCGCTTTGAACGTTACCAGAACGGCTTGCTCGTTCTGCAGTTATGCCTCGCCTTGGCGACGCTGCTGTTGTATCTGGCGGTGTCGCAAACGGCGCCGGTGACGGCGACGCTAACCTTCACGCCGATTTTCCTTTTTTTGATCATACGCAACCGCGCCCGTCAGGCGGCGGCGAAAAAGCTCGCTTTCGACCCGACCGAAGCAGCCGTCTTTATGCAGAGAAGCTGGAAAGTCGGGCTGATGGCTTGCGCCTATGTGGGCGTGACCGCGGTTATTCTTTATCGCGCTGGCGGCGAAGCTTACCTGATGCCGATCATCGTATGGACGGGTCTTGTTGGTTTCGGCGCCGGCGTGCTTTCCGGTCCGAACACGCCTTATGCGCCGCTTCATGTCGCCTTTGCGGTGGCGCCGTTGGCGATTTGCCTCGCGCTCGTTGACGCCGCGCTCGACGCCGTTCTTGCCGCGATGGTGCTGGTGCTTTCCGTTTTCATGGTCTTCACCGTTCAGGAGTTCGCTATCTTGCTGACCTCGCTCAAGGAAAGCCGGCGTAATGAAGAACGGCTGAAACAGAACGCTGAACGCGCGCTCAGAAAGTTTATGGAATCAGCATCCGACTGGGCGTGGGAAACGGATACGGAACATCGTTTTACTTATCTTTCCCCCAATTTTGAGAAACTCACAGGCCATAACGGTCGGGAATTTATCGGCAAAACGCGCGGCGAGGCGTTTGCAAACGATGATCCCGCCGTAACAGACGGCGCCGCCGCGAAAATCGAAGGCCTGATGGAAAACCGGGAGCCGATCGACAATATCGAAATCAAATTCATCTCTCCTTCCGGCGCGGTCCAGTGGCGCGCCATTAAAGGCTATCCGGAATATAACGATGAGGGCGCTTTTACCGGCTATTGCGGATGGGCGATCGACGTCTCCGAGAAAGTGAAAGCAAGAAAGCGGCTCGAGCGGTACAATTACGCGCTTGAACGCAAAGTGGCGTTGCGCACGCGCAGGCTTGAAAAACAGGCGGAAGAACTGAAGGCGACCGCAGAGGAATTAAAGGTCGCCAAGGAGAAAGCCGAATATGGCAGCCGGGCGAAGAGCGATTTCATTCGCAACGTAAGTCATGAATTCCGCACGCCGCTTCACGTCATTCTCGGCTATTCGGAGATGCTGGCGATCAAGGCGGAAGATGACTTTTACGAACTCGACCAACTTGCTGCGGCGAACGAGATCAGCACCGCAGGACGCAGGCTCCTGCGTCTGATCAACAATGTGATTGCGTTTTCGATGATCGACGACGAGGGTTTCAATATCGATCAAGACGCCATCGCCGCCGACGACCTTATCGCCAAGGCGATGGCCGATCTGGAAGAGTCTAAAATCGAACGGAAAGTGTCCTTTGCGCCTGTTAAGGCGTCCGGTCTGCGCCTTCGGGCGGATTATGCAAAGCTCAGCGTCGCGCTTGGAGAAATTATACGAAACGCGATCATGTTTTCGCCTGAGAGCGGTTGCGTTGAAGTCCGCGCGTACGACGACGGCGACCATGTCGGCTTCGAAGTGTTCGACGAAGGCGTAGGCCCGCCGTCCGACATGCAGGCTTCCGCTTTCGACCCGTTCCAGATTGGTTCGGGCGACACACGGACGAAATCCAATCAGGGCGTCGGTCTCGGGCTCGCGATCGCTTCACGACTGGTGCAGGCGCATGGCGGATCGATCGAAGTCGGATCGCGCGAAGGCGGCCCCGGCGCGCGCGTCGTCATCCGATTGCCGCGCGAAAGACTGATCCGCCATGAATCGCGCTTGGCCCCGACCGGCTGACTCTCCGGTCCGGCCGGCGCTTCGACGCCGAACATTTTTTGTCCGTCTTTAAATCGAAAGGCGCACATCCTCGCTTAGGCCGGCGGTTTTCCTTCAAGCGGAAAAATCGTCATTGCGATTCCCGCTTCTTCGCGCGTGATGTGCGCGGTGACTCCGAAAACCGTCTTGACGGTTTTCTCCGTCAGCGTTTCTTCGGGCGGGCCGTCGGCGTGAATGCGTCCGTTTTGGAGAAGGATAATTCGCGTGCAATAGCGCGCGGCGAGAGTCAAATCGTGAAGCGCGGCGATGACGGCGGCGCCGTTTTGTGCGCGGCTTTTCAACACTTGCATGACGCTTAATTGATGCGCCGGATCGAGTGCGGCGATCGGTTCGTCGGCGAGGAGCAGCGGCGCTTCTGCGGCCAGCGCGCGGGCGAGATGAACGCGCGCCAGTTCTCCGCCGGAAAGGCTCACAGCGGCGCGGTCTCGAAACGCTTCCGCACCGGCCTCCTTGAGCGCGCGGGCGACGGCGGCGTTGTCTTCCGCGCTCAGCCGGCCGAAACCGCCATAAGCGAAGCGCCCGAGCGCGACGATTTCACCGGCAGGCAGCGCCCAGTAAATCGGACGCGCCTGCGGCAGATAGGCGAGACGGCGGGCGCGCGCGACAGGCGAGAGATCGTCATGCGGCGCGCCTCCAAGAAAACGCGCGCCGACGGCGAGGGGCGCAAGTCCCGCGGCTGCGCGCAGGAGCGTTGACTTGCCGGCGCCGTTTGGGCCGACGAGACCAATGAACTCTCCGCCGGCGGCGGCGAAGCAAATTTCCGACAGGATCGTGCGGCCGTCCACGGCGACGGCGGCGCGGTCGAATTCGAGCGCGCGTCTCATGACGCGATCCGGCGCGTGCGCGCCGCCACCCAGACAAAACCCGGCGCGCCGATAAGGGCGGCCGCTACGCCGAGCCGCATCTCCTGATCGAACGGCGCCAGCCGGATCGCCAGGTCGGCGGCGGCGAGTACGGCGCCGCCCAGCGCTGCGCTCGGCAGGATCGTGCGCGCCGGATCGTGTCCGACCAGCGGACGGACCACATGCGGCGCGACAATGCCGACAAAACCGATCGCGCCGGCGAGCGAAACGCTCGCGCCGACAAGAACAGCCGCGCCGGCGATGACGAACCCGCGCAAGCGGGCGATATGCGCGCCGAGGCTCGCCGCCGTCTCTTCGCCCAGCGTCAGCGCGCGAAGACCGGGTTGCGCCCTTAGAAGCAAAAACAATCCGAGCGCGGCGAACGGCGCCGCCAGCGCCAAATCGGAAAAACTGCGATTGGCGACCGAACCGAAAAGCCAGTTGACGAGATCGGCGAGCGCAAACGGATTCGGCGCGAGATTCATGGCGAGCGCGATTAGCGCCGCCGAAAAGGAAGAAAGACCGACGCCCACGAGAATAAGCCGCGCCGTCGACACCCGGCCCGCGCCAAGCACGTAGAGAATGGCTGTGGCGGCGAGCGCAAACAGGATCGCCGCCGCCGGCGTCGTCCAGAAGGCGACAGCGGCGAGATTGAAATAAAGCGCCAGCACCGCGCCGAGCGCGGCCGAGGTCGACACGCCCAGAACGCCCGGATCGGCGAGCGGATTGCGCAGAAGCCCCTGCAGCGCCGCGCCGCTCGCCCCGAGGAGCGCGCCGGCGAGCCAGGCGGCGAGGGCGCGCGGCAGCCGGATCTCGCGCACGATGGTCTCAATCGCCGGATCGCCGCCGCCGAAAAGCCCCTGAACGGCCGCCGCCGGCGGAATCGGCGCCGGCCCGACAAGACAGGCGACGAGCACGACGCCGGCGCCGGCTGCAAACAATGCGGGCGCCGGTCCGAACAAAGCGCGCCAGTAATGGTCAGGGCGCATCGGTTGCTCCCGTTTCACTGTCGTTTGCAATCGCGTCGGCGATCCGTTCGGCCGCGTCAACCGAAAACCAGCCTGCGCAACCAATGAGATCAGGCGGAAGACGAACGGTCGGCGTATCGCTGAAAAGCGCGGCGAGCGCCGGATGGCTCGCGAGCGACCAGTGATCGACGCCCGCTTCGGCGGTGTTGAAAAAGCCGGCGACGACGAGCTGAGGCGGATTGAGGATCAGCGTTTCCGCCGGCAGCGGCGGCCATCCCGTCTCATCGCCGGCGGCGTTAATCACATTGGCGGCGGTCATGATCGCGTCGATCATCGTGCCGCTTCCGGCAGTAACGCCGCCCGGCGTAACATAAAGCGCGAACGGTTTTGGTCTGTATATGGAAGAAAGCGCCGCAAGGCGCGCATCCATTTCCTGGATCAGCGCTTCGCCGCGCGCCGCCTGACCCAGCGCGGCGGCGACGAGTCGGATGTTTTCCCTGACGCCGTCAAAATCGGATGCAAACCCCAGATTGACGACGCGCGCGCCAAACCGTTCGAGCGCCGCCCCTGTCGTCGCGCCGCCGCCCCATTGGCGGATCACAACATCCGGCCGGCGCGCCAGCGCTTCTTCGGTCGTTGCGCGGATGCGCGGGTAGGGCTCGGCTTTGGCGCGCAGATAGGAATATTCGCTCGCAGCGCTCCGGGAGACCGCAAGGATCTGGTCTGGATCTGCGAGACCTAACAGATACTGGTCCGCGCAAACATCGAGCGAAAGCGCTTGCGGATGACCGTTTTCCGCTTGCGCAACGCCGATGGCCAGCGCGAATGCGGAAAGGACGAGCAGAGCCCATCGTATCGGCGGACAGGATTGCACACGGTGCAAGAAGGACAAATTCCTCCGCCGTTTATATGCGGGGCTAGCGCATATGGTCCGAATGTTTGCTTCCGCATGGACTCCTCCCTCTCCCCCTTGGGGGAGAGGGTTGGGGTGAGGGGGTCGACACGCCGGTGTTTTCGAATTTTTCATCCCCTCACCCCCGGCCCCTCTCCCGCCAGCGGGAGAGGGGAGAACGTCATGCGTTGCTCGTCCGGCGTAAAACTTGCGCCGCCGCCATACGCGATAGCCCTGCCGCAAGCGGGGGAAGAAGAACAAAGCCATATGCAATCAACCCGCCTCACAATCGCGCCCGCAGACCGCCGAAAGCGGATGCGCCCGGTTCGCCGAAGCCGAGCACGTCCTGATAATCTTCGTCGAAGGCGTTCTCGATCCGCACGAAAAACTCCAGCCGCTCGTTCACTGCATAAGCGCCGCGCAGGTCGACCCGCGTGAAGGCGGGAATAGCCCCGCCTATGTCGCTCTCCTCGCCGTTGTAACGCAGCGTCGCATTGAGGGAGAGCTTGTGCGTCGGCTTCCACCCGGCGTGGGCGGCGAGGCTGTGGCGGGGCTGGCGCAAGAGCCGTGCGCCGCCGGGTATTTCGCGCCCATTGACATAGGCGTAGGCGAGGTCGAAGCGCAGCGCCGTCGAAATGCGCCACGCAAACTCCGTCTCAACGCCCTTTCTGAGCGTCCGGTCGATATTGGTGAAGGCGCCGGTCAGGAAATCGAAATCGATGAGATTTTCCGTTTCCTGGTGAAAGTAAGTCGCGCGAAGGGAGAGGTCGCCGTCGAGAAAACGCTTCTCGACGCCGGCGTCCCAGCCTTCGGAATCTTCCGGTTCGAGCGCGCGGTTGGGCGCGGCTCCCCCGCAACAGACGAAATTGAGCTGAAAAAGGCTCGGCGCGGCGAAGCCTTCGCCCCAGGACGCGCGAAGAATGACGCCCGCCTCGTCAAGATTGAGCGCAGCAGTGACGCGCGCTGTGGTGACGGCGCCGAAAGTTTCATGGTCGTCGCGGCGCGTCCCGGCGGTCACTGTCAGCGCGTCGACCGGTTTTAGTTCAACCAGCCCGAACACGCTGTCGACGGTGACGTCGTCGTCGATATCGCCCGTATCAATTTTCGTTTCTTCCGTTTCCGCCCCGACAATACCGGCAAGCCTGTCGGTGAAGCGAAATCGCCCCAGATATTCTGCTGACAGGCGCGAGCCGTCGGCGGCGAAGGTCGTAATGTCGCCTGAAAAATTCTCGCGGTCGATGTCGCTGAAACCGACTGTCGCAATGTTTTCAAGCCGATCGTCGAACAATGTAAGAATCGCCCGGCCTGAGGCGACAATTTCCTCGACCTCGTCTTTGTCATTGGTGTCGGCGAGAGTAAAATTGGGCGGGGGAAAGCCGTCGAATTCGGTCTCGCTGCGCCCGTAGCGGAAGAAGCCCTCGACACGAAGCGGGTCGGCGAGGCGCGCGCCGAAGTTGGCCGATGCGGCAATCGAATCGAAGCCGTCGCGTTCGGCTCCGCCGTCGGCTTTCGATATGCCGTCGGTCGTCGTTCCGAATACCGAAACGCGATAATCGGTCTGCTCGCTTCCGCCCGCGAGACCCGTCCCGCCGCGAAAGGTTGCGAACGAGCCGCCTTCGAGAAAAAGCGTCGCTTCCGGCGCGCCGGCGCCGCGTCTGGTCTCGATGCTGACGACGCCGCCGATCGCCTCCGAACCATAAAGAATGCTTTGTGGTCCGCGCAGGATTTCGATGCGCTCGATATCGGCGACGTCGAGATTGGCGAAATTGAATCCGCCGCCGGGCGCCGACGGGTCGTTGACGACGACGCCGTCAATCATGACAAGCGTGCGTCCGCTCGCCTCGCCGCGGATGCGCAAAGCCGCCTGGCCGCCGAATGCGCCGTTCCTCGCCAGCGCGACGCCCGCCGCATCGGCGAGCGCGTCGGCGGCGAACTGATATTGCCGCGCTTCAATTTCTACGGCGTCGATAATCGTGACGCTCGAGCCGGTTTCGTTGAGAGGGCGCGGCGTACGAGTCGCCGAAACGACGATTTCATCTTTGTTCAGGTCGGATGTTTCCTGCGCCGCCGCGCTGGCGCCGGTTGCAAGCAAGACCGCCGAAAGAACGACAGCTACTTTCCGCAAGCTGATTGAATCGCCCGCCTTCGCCCCCTCCGTCTCGCGGCTTCGCCGCTCGACACCTCCCCCGTAAACGGGGGAGGAATAGTCTGCGTTTGCTGCACGGTTGTTCTTCCCCCGC
>JBHHVZ010000045.1:0-21082 GCA_046756245.1 Parvularculaceae bacterium | reverse complement strand
GATTCACATGGAGGGCTAGACATATCGTTTCGGTTTTTTCTTGTAGGAGTAGAACCACCACGGTTTCTCTTCCACGATCTCGGCTTCCAGTTCGCGCGCAGCTTCTCTTGCATCGGTATAATTGGTTTGGCTGGTCGTCGCGAGCACGCTGAGAATCAGCGTCTTGGTGACGAGCACGTTGCCCGGCACATAACGCCGGCCGATGTCATAACCGAGGTAAAGTACGACAAGCCAACCGAGAATAGCGACAAACGCCGTAACGAGGTACCCAAGAGCGATCGTCCCCGGTGCGCCGTCAACGCCAATCGCAAAACAGAATACGCCGACAAGCCCCCACCAGAATCCGGCCACGCCGTACATCAAAGTGAAAATGCCGCGCCTCTTGGTTCGGGCGTAAAGGCGAAACACCTTCATATATCCGCGCGCTCCCGAAGTCGGATCGCGCTCGCCAGCCTGCGCCTCCGCGACGCGCCAGTCTCTATCCCGCTCGCGGCGATATAAGATTAGATGCCCGACTGACCATATCGGCGGAAAAACCGTTATCGTAAGCAGCGCTGCGAGCGAAACTATTCCACCTACGCCGTTGAGCAGATGTAATGAGCTTGCGATCCATTTTTCTAAGGAGGTTATTGGCCAGAACGTTGAATAAGACAGTCCAAGTTCGGAATAGATGGCGCGCCAGTAAACAGGCGCGCCAGCGATCATAGCGATCGAGAGTGTAATATTGAGGAGATGCTGCCGCGCGCGCGCAAAGTGGCTTCGCACCGCTTCCATACGATGGCGCGGTTCGTGCTCGTCTTTGAACTCCAAATTTATTGGCGTTTGCGATTCCTGATCGGTTGTATTGCCGGCGCTAGAAAAACCGGTTTTCTGATCGACTTTAGTCGAATTACGCTCTTCTAATAACATGTACTTTCCCCACGACTGCCCCTCCGCGGCGTTGAATTCAGCGCCGCATTTTTAGTTTACAGCGGGTAGATTATAGCGGCGCGTCAGTTTGAAAAGTGGTTTTTACAAATTTATGACAACACCTCTCAACTTTTTGACGAATTTACACCTTGACTCTATAGAACTCTTCTCAATCTGTTCGATTTCTAATTTCCTGAAGGATAATTCGGCGCTTCGCGGGTGATGGCGACGTCGTGAACATGGCTTTCTTTGAGCCCCGCATTGGTGATCTTTACAAATCGCGCGCGTTTCTGGAATTCGGCGATTGAAGCGGCGCCGACATAGCCCATCGAGGCGCGCACGCCGCCGACAAGCTGATGCAGGATAGGCCCGATCGAGCCCTTATACGGCACCCTGCCTTCGATTCCTTCAGGCACGAGTTTCATCCGTTCGGTGACGTCGGCCTGGAAATAGCGGTCGGCGCTTCCGCGCGACATCGCCGTAATCGAACCCATGCCGCGATAGGATTTGTAGGACCGGCCCTGATAGAGAAACACCTCGCCCGGCGCTTCGTCCGCACCCGCCAGCAGCGAGCCGATCATCACGCAGTCGGCGCCGGCGGCGAGCGCCTTCGCCATATCGCCGGAGAATTTGACGCCGCCGTCGGCGATGACGGGAACGCCGGCTTCGCGCCCCGCCCGGGCCGTTTCCATGATTGCGGTGAGCTGCGGCACGCCGACGCCAGCGACGATGCGCGTCGTGCAGATCGAGCCCGGCCCGATGCCGACCTTGATTGCATCCGCGCCCGCCTTGATGAGCGCCTTCGCGCCCTCATAAGTGGCGACATTGCCGGCGACGACCTGGGCGGCGTTCGAGGCCCGCTTGATGCGCGCCACCTGCTCGATCACCTTCGACGAATGGCCGTGCGCGGTGTCGAT
The DNA here is from genome assembly GCA_046756245.1 of Parvularculaceae bacterium. Lineage (GTDB taxonomy): Bacteria > Pseudomonadota > Alphaproteobacteria > Caulobacterales > Parvularculaceae. The sequence goes on along the minus strand of JBHHVZ010000045.1, from coordinate 19,256 downwards.
GACGACAACGTCGCAGCCGGCGTCGATGAGCGCCTCGACCCGCTCGAAACCGTCGTCGCCGACAGTCGAGGCCGCCGCCACGCGCAGTCTTCCCTCGGCGTCCTTCGACGCGTGCGGATATTCGCGCGCCTTGTCCATGTCCTTCACGGTAATGAGCCCGACGCAGCGATAATCCTCATCCACAACAATGACGCGCTCGATACGGTAGCGGTGCAGAAGTTTCGTCACTTCCTCGCGGGTCGCGCCCGGGCGCACGGTGACGAGATGTTCTTTCGTCATCAACTCGCTGATTTTCTGGTTCGGATCATCCGCGAACCGCATGTCGCGATTGGTGAGAATGCCGACAAGCCGCCCGACCCCGCCCTCGTCCGGGTTTTCGACCACCGGAAAACCGGAGATCTTCTTTTCGTCCATGATGGCGCACGCTTCGGCGAGCGTCGCCTCGGGCGTCAGCGTCAGCGGGTTCACGACCATGCCGCTTTCGAACCGTTTGACGCGGCGCACATGTTCGGCCTGCTCCGCTGCGCTCATGTTACGGTGAAGTACGCCGATGCCGCCGTTCTGCGCCATGGCGATGGCCATTTCCGCCTCGCTCACCGTGTCCATGGCCGCCGACAGGATCGGAATGTTCAGCGTGATCTCGCGCGTCAGGCGCGCCTTCACGTCGACCTGGCTCGGCATCACTTCCGACGCGCCGGGCTCCAGCAACACGTCGTCGAATGTCAGCCCTTCACGGATTTGCATAGTGCACCTTCGTCTTCCTAGTGGTCGCTAATGGTCGGTCAGAACGCCTTCGCTGTCGAATTTCTGCACAAGCGGCGCGCCCGGGCAGTCGACATCGTTTTCGATGACAATTTCGAGAACACGCCGGGTCAACGCTTCGGGACGGGCGACATGATTCTTCAGCGCTGAAGCCGCGCCGATCGCCAGATCCATGCCCGAACCGCGCGCCCAGAAGGCGCCGCGCGGCACTTCGGTCAGGCAAAAACTGTTGTCGAAGTCCCAGACGGCGCCGATCTTGTGAACGATGAACCCGCTGCCGCTATAGCGTTTCAGCCCCTCATCGGTTTCGCCGATGTCGAACGCGCCGTAGGCGGTTCGCATGAACTGAAGAATTTCATGCGGGCGCTTCGCCTTTCGGGGAAAATCGCCGGCGGCGGCCAGCAGCGCCTCGAGCTTCGGACCGGCGCCGGTGATTCCGACGAGCCAGTCGTCCAGTACAAGCCATTTCTTGTCGATCGAGGGACCGACGAGACTGCCGATCGTCGCGCGATCATTGCCGCCGACCCAAGTCGCCTTTTCTTCAGGGTCGTGAATGACTGTTATGACTGACATGGCTGTCCCTTAAATCCGATGGCGACGACATACATCTCGGCCGAGTCCGAACGGCTCGCCTTCGGCTTGGCGTGCCTGACTGATTTGAAATGCGTTTTCAGCCGTTCAAGCAGTTCGCCCTCGGCCCCGCCCTGAAACACCTTGCAGACAAACGCGCCGCCCGGCGCCAGCACGTCGACTGCGAAGTCGAGCGCGGCTTCAGCCAGTGCGATGATGCGCAAATGGTCGGTTGATTTGTGGCCTGTCGTCGGCGCGGCCATGTCCGAAAGAACGATGTCGGCGGGCCCGCCCAGCAGCGCTTTCAGTTTTTCGGGCGCGCCGTCGTCGAGAAAGTCGAGTTCGAGAATCTCAGCGCCCGGAACCGGCGCCACGCCGAGATAATCGACGCCAACAACTTTTTTTGCGCCGGCATTCACCGCAGCCTGGCACCACCCCCCGGGCGCCGAGCCGAGATCGACGACCCGCGCGCCTTTTTTCAGAAGACCGAATTTGTCGTCGAGCTCAACCAGCTTGAACGCCGCGCGCGAGCGATAGCCGGCGGCCTTCGCCTTCGCCACGTAAGGGTCGTTGAGCTGGCGTCGCAGCCATATTGTGGAGGACAGCTTGCGCCGCTTGGCGGTTTTCACATTGACCGAGAGTTCCCGCCCGCCGCTGCCGGCTTTGGCGGGTTCTTTCTTGCGGGTGCGTTTTTCAGGCTCCGCGCCCAGCGCCGTTTTCGAAATATCCGTCTTGCGCGGCTTGCGCGAACGGGCTGCGCCACGAGCGCGCCGGGGTTTCGATTTGGGCTGATCCATAGCGTTCTATAGCGAAGCGCGTTCGAGTCGAAAAGCCCCGCCGGCGGCGATCCACGAAATTATCTAAGCGCTTGAAATTCGAACGCGTTTTCGCCGCCTGCGGCGACGGCGGCGGGCCCGGCGCGCGTCCGCCGCGAGACCCGCGAGAACCCCTTCGCGCAAGCCGCGGTCGGCGACCCGGATGCGGTCGGACGGCCATTCGCGCAGCAACGCTTCGAGGATGGCGCAGCCGCACACGACAAGGTCGGCGCGATCGGGACCGATGCAGGGCTCATTGGCCCGCTCTGCATTGGTCATGGCGAGCAAGCGCCTCGAGACAGCGCGCGCTTCTTCTGCTTTCAGCCAGAGGCCGTCTACGGCGACGCGCCGGTAGCGCTCCAGTCCCAGATGCACGCCGGCGATTGACGTCACCGTCCCGGACGTGCCGAGCAGATGCGCCGCGCCTTGTTCGAAATACGTTTTGAACCCGTCGGCGCCGTCGGCTTCCCGAAGCGCCGCCCTGACGTCCTCGACCATCGCCTCATATGTTTCTCCGTCGAGATCCGCCCCGCCCCAGCGTTCGGCGAGGCTGACCACACCGAACGAAAGCGACGTCCAGGCTTCTATGCGTTCTTTATCGCCAGGACGCACCCAGGAAAGTTCGGTCGATCCGCCGCCGATATCGAAGATGAGGCAGGCCTTCACTGTTGGATCGAGAAGTTCTACCGAGCCCATGACAGCGAGGCGCGCTTCTTCCTCAGTCGAAATTACGTCGAATGCGAGGCCGGTTTCGCGCTCCACCTTGGAGAGGAAAGCGGCGCCGTTCGACGCGCCTCGACACGCCTGCGTGGCAATGCAGCGCATGCGCGTAACGTTGCGCCGCTTGATCTTTTCCGCACAGATTCGCAACGCACTCAGCGTGCGCTCCATCGCGGGCTCGGAGAGCGCGCCAGTGCGCGACATACCGTCGCCCAGTCGCACGATGCGCGAAAACGAATCGATTATGCGAAAGCCGCGCCCTTTCGGCGCGGCGACCAGTAAACGGCAATTATTCGTGCCAAGATCAAGCGCCGCAAAGCGTTCCTGCCTGCGCCTGTTTCTTCTTCGATTTTCGGATTTGGCGCTTTGGCTGGAATCATCCGCGCCTGCGTCGGTCTCCCCGCGTTGCACTTTGTTGCGTCCTCGCTGGGGCCTGTCACGGCCCGGTTATCGGCGATAACCTAGCCGATGGATGCGTGCGGATGCAATATCTCCAGTTGTTTTTTGGCGGCCGTTCGCCCTCCTAGAGTATTGTAAATAGACAGGAAATCGCCGCAATAGCGGGACAATCGGCACCCGACGACGCTGTTGCTCCAACCGATTCGAGCGCGACGGCGCCGGCGACAGCCGTTCCCAGCAATATCGCTGCAATCACAACCTTCGTCGCCTGTATCAATCGCATCATCCGGTTCTCTCCCTCATCTTATTCGGCGCGCACGATCCCTGTCGATCCGTTTTACGCGGATCGCCTCATGCGCGAAATTTCAGCAGCGTTAAGCGCCTCGCTCCAGATCCTGAAACGCTTTTCTTAATCCGTACTCGTCGGATGTTACAGTCTTTTCGATGTCGGCCAGGCGCGCATCGAGCGCGCGGAAGCGGTGCTTCAGCTCCGAAAACGTCATTCTCGGCCGCACGGAAAAAGTCCGCCAGAAACGTTCGGCCTCTTCGGATTCATATATTGGCGGCACGCCGTCCGATCGCGGAATGAGAATCGCTCCTGCAATGTAGGCCAGTATCGCGATCGGCGACGTCGCAGGCACAAATACAGCGATGATCCAGCAAATCCTCAGGCATTTCACATTCCAGCCGAAATAATCGGCCAGGCCGGCGCAAACGCCGGCGATCTTGCCGCGGCGCATATTGCGGCGCAGGCGGTGCTGGTTGGGACCAGGCCCGGGCTCGCCGGCGCGATACGCGTAACCCGACCGATTGCGCCAATGGTGGTGGTGATGGTGATGATAATGACGATCAGGCATGGGGCCGCTCCCGATGCTCCTCGCGCCAGTCGGGCGCTTCCTTATCGAGAATCGTCTCCAGCGCCTCGACTCGTCGCTCCAGACGCTGCGCCGTTTTCCAGAGATCGTCGACAAGGCGTTCGTCGTCAGCCGAAATCGACTTGGTCTTCCGCCATTCATTCATGTAATGCATGATCATCGCCGGCAACGCGATAAATACGATTGCCACGATCGCAACGATAAATGGTCCTTCACCCATAGTCGCCCTCTATTCCTTGCACCGCGATCAGCGGCCCGCGCGCTCGGCGACCCGCCGCTTGAGCGATTCCAGCTCCTCGTTGACGGCGTCTTCCGCTTCCAGTTCCGCAAATTCCTGATCGAGCGATTTCGGCCGACCCATGACCCATGTCTCCGCTTCCGCCTCGAGCTCGTCAATCTTGCGTTCATAGCGTTCGAACCGCGCAAGCGCATCGTCGATGCGCCCGTCATGCACCTGACGGCTGATCCGTACGCTGTCGGAGGCCGCATGCCGGCGCAGCTCCAGCGAACGCTGTTTGGCTTTCGCCTCTTTCAGTTTCGATTGCAGTTTTTCAAGGTCGTCGTTGGACTTGCCGATGGCCTCCTTGATGGCGTCGAGCTCCTTGTCGAGAAGCTCGGCCATTTCGAGCGCCTTGCGTTTTGCGGCGATCGCGCCCTTGGCGAGATCGTCGCGACCCTTGGCGATGGCGAGTTCGGCTTTGGCTTCCCACTCTTTAGCGCGGGTTGAGAATTCCGCGCGCTTGCGTTCCACCTCCTTGCGGTCGGCGATGGCCCGCGCGGCGCGCGCGCGCACCTCGACAAGGGTGTCCTCCATCTCCTGAATAATCAGGCGCACGATCTTTTCCGGATCCTCGGCCTTCTCCAGCATCGAATTGATGTTGGAATTGATAATGTCGCTCAGTCTCGAAAAAACGCCCATAACCGGTCTCCCTAAAAGATAATGCCGCCGAGGATGAAACCAATGAAAAACGCGCCCCAGGCGAAGCCCGACCGCCCGCAAAGCGCGCGGTTGAACCGGCGCTCCCAATAAGCGTCCTGGTCCTGGTAGCGCGAGTAGCGTGAGGTGCTCATGCATTTCTCCCTGTTGGTTAACCTTGAATATGCGAAGCCCGTGCCAGTTTCGGGCTGTTTTTATAATTATCTGATTTCATTGCATTTTTCAAAATGAGAGCAAAATATAACGTGCAAAATTCGGTGCTTTTCGCCACATTTATCGGTTTTTGATACCGATTCATATGGTATTCTGCGCCTATGCCTGCATCGCCCGCGCCTCCTGAATTGCTCGGTCAGTCGCCGGTTTTTCTCGACGTCCTAGCCCACGCTTCGGCTGCAGCGGTGCTTGATCGGCCGGTGTTGATCGTCGGCGAGCGCGGTTCTGGAAAGGAGCCTTTGGCCGAGCGAATCCATTTTCTCTCACCGCGCTGGGAAGGGCCTTTCCTCAAGGTGAATTGCGCGGCGCTAACCGACGAGCTCCTAGACAGCGAGCTGTTCGGTCACGAGACGGGCGCCTTTACCGGCGCGGCGCGCCGTCATCTCGGCCGGTTCGAGCGCGCCGAAGGCGGTACGCTGTTTCTCGACGAAATCGCCTCGGCGTCGATGCGGGTTCAGGAGAAGCTGCTGCGTATTATCGAATATGGCGAGTATGAACGCGTCGGCGGCGAAGAGACGCTGAACGCCGACGTGCGGGTGATCGCGGCGGCGAATGTGGATCTGCAGATGCGCGCAGCGGCAGGGCGATTCCGCGCCGATCTCCTGGACCGGCTCGCTTTCGACGTGATCGCCGCGCCGCCCTTGCGCGCGCGCAAAGAAGACATCCCCCTGCTGGCAGCCCATTTCGCCGCCACGCTGGCGGCCGAACTGGACGCCGGCTTCGACGGCTTCGCCCCCGAGGCGATGGCGGCGTTCACCGCACATGATTGGCCCGGCAACGTTCGTGAACTGAAGAATGCGGCGGAGCGGTCATTTTATCGTTGGCGCGCGGATGAACGCGACGGTTCGGTCGGCGAAGCGCTGATCGACCCTTTTGAAAACGTGCGGCTTGAGCCAGCCGAACCGTCCGCCGACGGCGCGGAATCACAAGACACATCAGCCCGCACCTATGCGGCGCTTGAACCCTCCGTCCAACCGTTCGACCTGCGCGCGCATCTCGATGCGGCGGAAAAGGACCTGGTCGAGCGCGCGCTTGGCCAGCATGACGGAAACCAGCGGCGCGCCGCCGAGCACCTATCGCTGACTTATGACCAGATGCGCGGGCTCGTTCGCAAATACGGTCTCGCGCCAAGGCGCCGGCGCCGGATGAAAAAAACCGGCCCTCAAGGGGCCGGGTGATTTTGCTTGGGGAGTTAACGGCGCCCGCTTCTCAGGCTGCAGCGCCCCAGCGCCCACGTGTTATTATGTTATCGTCGGGACGCAATTCCTCCGGATTGATCAGGCTACGCCCTTTCAGTTTTTCATAGAGAGGCGCGAAATCCTGGCTGCAAATTTCAAAGAGCTGCTCGAAACTGTCGATCACGAAATAGGTCTTCTGGAAATCGTCGACCATATAATCCGTATGCAGAATTCTTTCCAGGTCGAAGGCGACGCGGTGCGGCTGCGCGCTTTCGATTGAATAGACCGTTTCGCTCTTCGACGACAACATGCCGGCCCCGAAAGCGCGCAAGCCCTCCGGAGTGCGGATAAGACCGAACTCGACAATGTACCAGTAGAGCCGCGCCAACATTTTCTGCGCGCCGTATTGCAAGGCCTTCGGCCCGCCCTCGCCGTACTGGCGCATGTAATCGGCGAACACCGGGTTCGACAAAAGCGGCACATGGCCGAAAAAGTCGTGGAAGATATCGGGTTCGACCAGATAGTCGATCTCGTCTTCCCGGCGCATCCACCAGCTCATCGGAAAGCGCTTGTTGGCGAGGTGTTCGAAAAAGACGTCGTCGGGAATGAGCCCCGGCACCGCGACAAGGTTCCAGCCTGTCGCCGCATCCAGAATCCGGTTGGCGTCCTCTATGCGCGGGATCGCCGCGTCTGCGTTCAGCGCCTCGAGCCCGTCGATGAAGGCTCGCGCCGCATATCCCGGCAACAACGCCTTCTGGCGATTGTAGAGAAACCGCCAGCGCTCCTGCTCTTCTTCGGTGTAGGAATCGTAAGGCTGGTCGACGGTGTAGTCGGGACGCATGTTTTCGTAATCGCCCCGCAATGCGTGGGTGGTGGGGGCGACGAAGGCGTTCCGGGCGTAGAGCGATTGGTCCATGCGCCACATATAGTGCGAAGCATTGGAAATATCTTGCTTTTTTTGTGTTCTAAGCGACATTTCAAGGAAATTTTCTCGGTAATTGGCTATAAAACAGGATATTTTCCCATGACCATCGACGCCACCGACCGCCGGCTGCTCGCGCTTCTCCAGCGCGACGGCCACATCACCAACGCCGAGCTCGCCGAGCGGATCGGACTGTCGCAATCGGCCTGCCACCGGCGCGTCAAGCAGCTCGAGGAAAGCGGCGTCATCGCCGGTTATGCGGCGGTCGTCGACCGCAAGAAAATCGGCATGAACCTGCTCGCCTATGTATTTGTAAAGATGAACAAGCACGCCGAAGACCTGCTCGAGGATTTCGTCAGGGGCGTCAACGCGATCGATGAGGTGGTCTCCTGCCATGCGATTTCGGGAGGCGGCGATTATCTTTTGAAAGTGGCGGCGGACGACATGGACGCTTTCGCCGAAGTCGCGCTCAAGAAACTCGTCCGCCTGCCGGGGGTGAAAGACTCGTCGTCGAATTTCGTGCTTTCCACCGTAAAGCGCGAACGGGGCTGGCCGGTGCGCGGTTGAGCGGCGGCGGCCGGGGTTTCGTTCGCGCCTATCGCGCCGATGTTTCATCGAAAAGGTCCATTTCGAAAAACCAAAAACGCGCGGGCCCCGGATTGCCTGGCGTTGCGGGCGAAAGGGTCCATTTTGTCCATTTTGGAACGGGGCGGGAACAAACACCCCCTCCGTCTCGCGGCTTCGCCGCTCAACACCTCCCCCGTTATAACGGGGGAGGAATAGCGCCGTGCTCGCTGCACGGCTCATCTTCCTTCGCTTGCAGGGGAGGAATAATTGAGCTCGCTGCAATGTTATTCTTCCCCCGCTTGCGGGGGAAGCGGCCCGCGCCGCCAGGCGCGGGTCGAAGGGGGCGCGCAACGCAGGATGACGGACACCGCCGGCGCGGGGGAAACGGAAATCGTTCATCCTCCCAATATAATCCCGCCCGAACGCTGTCGGATAACTATCCCCGTTTTTCGCGTAATAGGCGAAAACCCGGGGCTAACGCCGGCGCAATCAGCGGCGTCCTATTCAACTACTTACTTGCCCAATTCCGTCGGATAGGGCGGCGCTTTTTTCGGACCCGGGCTCGGGCTCGTCTCGAGTCTCGCCAGAGCTTCTTCGATCGCCCGTTCAAGCTGCGTATCGCGGCCGGCGTTCGTTGCGATCGGGTCGAGCGCAACATCGATGTCCGGCGCAACGCCCTCGTTTTCGACAGACCAATGATAGTCCGGATCGAAGAAGCGGAAAAACGGCACGGTCAGGAAACCGCCGTCGACAAGTCGCGGATTAGCGGAAATGCCGATAAGCCCGCCCCAGGTACGTTTGCCGACAAGCGGGCCAATCTTCATCTGCCGGAACGAATATGGCAGGAAGTCGCCGCCTGAACCCGCATCCTGATCGATCATCATCACTTTCGGCCCGTACATGGCCGCGCCCGGCGTGTTGTAGATCAGGCCGTCGCGGTCCTTCCACCCGGCGAGATAGGTGCGGCTCAGAACGTCCGTGATGTAGTTCGCCGCCTGCCCGCCGCCGTTTGAACGCTCGTCGATGATCAACGCCTCCTTGTCGACCTGGGCGAAAAACATGCGGTTGAAGAACGTATAACCGGCGCCGGCCGTGTTCGGCAGATAGACATAGCCGACGCGTCCGTCGGTCGCCTCTTCGACGGCTTTGCGGTTGTCCTCGACCCAGGCCCACAGGCGGATTAAATACTCCGAGTCCGTCGTTTCAACGACGATATCGCGGGCATTGCGTCCGTCAGCGCGCGAGGCGACGCGCAGGATCACCTGTTTCTTCTCCGCCCCCTGAAGGAATTTGAAAATATTGTCGTCGGGGCCGAGCGTCCGACCATCGACGGCGAGAATATAATCGCCGACCGACACGCCAAGCCTCGGCGCGGCCAGCGGCGCTTTCAGGAACGGATTCCAGTTTTCGCCGCTGTAGATGCGGGCGATGCGATGGCGCCCGTTTTCACGCTTGAGGTCGACGCCGAGAAGCCCGACGCCCGGGCCCTGTTCGTGGTGGATGTCGCCGCCGCCGGTGCGGTTGTGACCGACCTGCATTTCGCCGATCATCTCGACAATGAGCGCGGTCAGATCCTCGCGCCGCCCGACATGAGCGACCAGCGGGCGATAGCGGTCGTAAATCGCCTGCCAGTCAAGGCCGTGCATATTCGGGTCGTAGAAATAGGCGCGCTCCATGCGCCAGGCTTCGTCGAATATCTGCGCCCATTCGGCCCGAGGATCGACCATCATTCTCATGCCGCTGACGTCGAGCGGCTTGAATTCGGGCTTCTCGCCAAGCTCGGCGGTTTGCAGCGAGCCGTTCGCCTTCCGAACGATGATGTGCTCGCCCTTGGCGGCGATCGACGCCGCCGTGACGCCGTCGAGAACCTTTTTCGCTTCCCGGTCGTCGAACTTGAAGCGCATGAGAGCGTTTTCGGCAGCCTCCGGCTCGTCCGGCGGCGTATTGAACGCACCCGGCTGCACACGCCGGATGTAATAAAGCGTCCCGTCCTGAGAAACCGTGAGATCGCTGTAATTACGCTCCGCCACCGGCAGGGCGACGATGCGGTCGGAAATGCCTTTGATATCGACCCGCGTCGGTTTCGGCTTAGCGTCGCCCTTCTTCTCATTTTCGTCTTTCTCATCGCCATTCTTCGCGTCGTCGACGCCTTCATCGCCAGTTTTCGGTTTGACCGGCGAGTCCTCGTCGGCGGCAAGCACCACTGCATAGAGCGACGCCCGATACGGACGTTCCTGACTCGACATGTCGAGCCCGACCTGGATCGGTCCGGAATTCGTTGAGGCCGCGAAGTAAAGATACTTGCCGTCGGCGCTAAACGCCGGCGACGCTGCGTCTGCGAGCATGTCCGTCACGCGATAGGACCGCCCGCGCGCGAAATCGTAAAGTCTGAGGTCGCGATTGAAATTCGCCTGCTCCTGGGTGTAGGCGAGCCACCGCCCGTCAGGAGACAGGGCGACATCGATCTGGTCGCGCCGCGCGCCGGTCGAGATAAGCGTGCTGCGGCCTGCATCGAGATCCATTGCGAAAAGCTGCAGATGGTTATTCTGATAGACGATGTGCTTGCCGTCGCCGCCCCAGTCGAGCAGCGAATAAAAATCAGGACCGAGCGTCAGCCGCCGCGGGGACGTCAGTCCTTTCTGGTCCTCGATCACGAGACGCTGCGTCTGGTTGGAGGCGTCGACATAGGCGATGCGTTTTCCGTCCGGCGACCACAGGGCCGTATATTCGCGCCCGCCGTCGGCGACAGTGAGATTGCGGGTCGATCCGTCCTTCACAGGAACCGTGAACACGTCGCCGCGCGCCGTAATCGCCACGCGTTTTCCCGTGGGCGACAGATCAAATGACTCGATCGTCTTGCTGGCGTCTTTCCATTGCGGGCGCAATTGCGGCAGATCCGGAGAAATCGAGACGCGAATTTCCGTCACGGCGCCGCCCGCTGCATCGAGTATCTTCAACCGCCCGCCCGATTCATAAATAATCTTTCCGTCATAGGCGTCGACCGCGCGGATGTCCCAGACCGTCTCGTCGCTGATTTTTGCAACCTGTCCGCTCGCCGGATTGAAGCGATAGATATTGAAGACTTTGTTCTCACGATCAGAAACGAAATAGACTTGGCCGTTCATCCACATCGGTTCGATATCATTGACGCGTTCGCCGGCAACGCCGGTTGTCGTTCCCGCGACGATATCCATCACGGTCACCGACGGGGTCGTGCCGCCGCGATAGCCGCGCCACCCGGAAGAGCCGCCGTAAAGGCCGTTATAGGCCGGTCCAAAGGGGATATAAGCGAAACGCTTGCCTGTTGCGTCATAGCGGCCGCGATAGACGCGCGCCGCCATCTGCTTTTCCGGAAGCCCGCCCTCGATCGAAACATGATAAAGCTGCGCCGAACGGCCGTGATTGGTTTCGCGGCGCGAAGCAAACGCAACCGCCGATCCGTCGGGCGTCCAGTCCAGCGCCACATCGGCGCCGGGATGCCAGGTCAGACGCTTCGGCTGTCCGCCGGAGGTCGGGATGATGTAGACGTCGTCATTGTCTCCATGATTCGCCATATAGGCGATCCACGATCCGTCAGGCGAAAATATCGGATTGACTTCATCGACCGGGCTCGACGTCAATCGCTGCGGATCCGAGCCGTCCCGGTTCGCCGTCCACAAATCGCCAGCATAAATAAACGCGATTTTCGTTGCGGAAATCGCCGGGTCGCGCAGCAACAGCGTCTGATCCTGCGCGGCCGCAGCGCCGAAGAGAATCAAGCCGGAACAAACTACGCCTGAACACAGTGCAATAGCGGATTTACGGAGCATGCCCATTATCGCCCTCCCGATGTGGTTCTGTTGGCTTTTATTTCGAAGAAAACTAGCAGCGTTTCCGCCGCAGCGGCACCAAAAAACGCGCGCCGCTCGCTTTCGCTCACCCGCGCCCGCGGGCTTGGTCTTGTTCGGCTTGGCGTTCTTTTCGATGAGTTCGATGATTCCGCCGGCGACGTCGACCTGGCGACGTCGACGGCGGCGGCGTTCTCGACGCCTTCAAAGCCGGGCGAGGAATTCATCTCCGTCGCCGCCGGCCCGTGGCTGGAGCGCAGCATGTCGACGCCGCATTACACGACGCCGCGCATGCGCAAATCCTTTATTTCCGATTCATCAAGGCCCGCTTCTTTCAGAATTTCATCCGCATGGGCGCCTTTGTTCGGAACGGGCCCCGGATCAGGCGCCGCCCCCCCGCCAAACCGCGGCGCCGGCGCGGCCTGCAGCACGCCATCGATATCGCGCAGCGTGTTACGCGCCTTCATGTGCGGGTGCGCGGCCGCCTCAGACGGAGAAAGAACCGGCGCGAAGCAGACGTCGGTCCCCTCCAGCAAATCCCGCCATTCCTCACGGGTTTTCATTGCGAAGATTTCCGCAAAGCGCTTTTTCATTTGCGGCCAGTTGTCCCTGTCGTACTGGTTCGCGAACGCCGCATCGCTTGCGAGTCCGAGTTTTTCCAGCAGTGCCGCATAAAATTTCGACTCCAGCGCGCCGATGCTGATGTATTTTTCGTCCGCACACCGATAGATATCGTAAAAATGCGCGCCGTCGAGCATGCTTTCTCCACGATCGTCGGGCATGCCGCCGGCCGCGCGTAGCGAATAAAGCAGGCTCATCATGTGCGCCGAGCCGTCGACGATGGCGGCGTCGACCACGCGGCCTTGGCCGCTTTCACGCGCCTCAATGACCCCGGCGAGCAAGCCGATCGCCAGATAAAGCGCGCCGCCGCCTACGTCGCCCACAAGGGTGGGCGGCGGAACCGGCGCATCGCCGGCGCTCGCCGCATACCAGGCCGCGCCTGAAAGCGCGACATAGTTGATGTCATGGCCGGCCGCCGCCGAAAGCGGCCCGTCCTGGCCCCATCCCGTGAGCCGCCCGTAAACCAGCCCTGGATTGCGGGCCATGCAGTCGGCCGGTCCCAATCCGAGACGCTCCATGACGCCGGGGCGCAGGCCCTCGATCAGCGCATCGGCGCCGGCGACGATCTTGAGGGCGAGATCGCGCGCTTGCCGGTTCTTCAGATCGAGCGCGATCGAGCGTTTGCCGCGCCTGTAAACGGCGCTTCGCCCCGGATCCGCGCCGTCCGGGCGTTCGACTGCGACGACGTCGGCGCCGAGATCGGCGAGCAGCATGCCGCAGAACGGCCCCGGCCCAAGCCCTTCGAATTCAACGATCTTGATACTCGACAGGACGCTCACCGCCGCCTCCGGCCCGATCTCGCTTCCCCCGGTCATAAGCCCATCCGGGCGGCGAGGCTACAGCCCGGCGCCGGGCTTGCAGGGATCGGGGAAAACCCGCGCCGGGAACGACCGTCGCCCGGCGCGGACTCCCGAAAGGAGACGCCGGTTGTGAGAATCTTCGATTATATTGAACGGTTCGATCAATTCATGTTCGGCGCGCGCAACCGCGAAACGCAAGGGACGCGCCGGACGACGCCGGACGACGCGCCGACAGACCGGACCGAACTCGAAAAACTGCTGCTCGCCGACCTCGACCGGACGGAGCGGAACAACGCTACTCGGCCGCGTGAATGCGCGCCGCATCCCGCGGGTCAAGCCGTCCGCCATTGAAAACGAAGCCTTCGACGCCAGGCACGTAAAGCATATTGGTCAAGCGCCCGGCCAACGCCACGAAATCCCCGTCGGCCCCCTTCATGCAAACATGAGAGAGCGGCATGACTTCGCCGAGTCTCGACAGGGATTTCTCGCCGACGGCGCGAAACAGCGGCAGATCGTCTTCGTGCAGTATGTCTTTCGTCATCAAGCCGATGATCTTGTCGGGCGCGACGTTCAGCACGACTTTGACCGAGGGGCTTGCATAGGTAATGCGGCCTTCAGGCGAAAAGATGATCGTCAAATCATGCGAGGACTCGACGAGCGCCCGATAACGCTGCTCGGCTTCATGCGTATCGTCGAGCTGTTTCTGTAATGCCTGATATAATCGATTGTTACGCCAGCGCAGCCAAATTGAACGTTCGATGGTTTGCTTCGTCGTCCAGCCGAGATAACCGGCGGCGACGCCGTAAAGCAGCACCACCGCCGCAATCGCAGCACCGTCCGGTCCGGCAACGAGCGCATAGGTTGCAGCAAGAGGAATCAACGCCGGAATGTTGAACGCCATGACCGCCCGCCATGACGCACCGGCGGAAACGATGGCGGCCGCCGTCATGCCGGCGATGATGAACGGCAGGAAGGCGTGGCCGATCATTCCGTGTGCGGCGAAAATGGGCGCCAGCGCGCCCCACAGGGCGCCGTTCAAGCCCATCGCGACTACATGCAGCCGGGCGAATTGACCGAGACCGTGCGCCGTCTTGCGGCGGCGGAACCGGTTCCACAGGATGAGATGCGCCAGCGCCAGCGCCATAACCGCGCCGGCCCAGCCCAGAAGCACCAGCCGGTCGACGTCGGACCAGGCGGCGACAATCGTAATGCCGGCGTTGATGGCGCTGATTCCGATCGCGACCAGCGCGCCCCGGAACAGCAGCGCGTCCCGCTCCGCCTTGATTTTCTTCTTTTCGCGAGGCGTCGGCGCATCGCCGAATCGGCGCCGGTTCGGAGCGCTTGACATTGCCGCCTGCAATTCGGCGATCATCGTCCCTCCTCAGCCCGTCCCCGCACGTCCCATGAGAGCATAAGGCCGGCGCGCCGCAAATAGGAAGTTGCATTTCCGCAGACGATTTTAATCCCCAACACAATTTGACAAACAGTTGAAAAGCGGTTTTCGTTCAACGTATTATAAGACATTTCTCAAAAATATTCGAACGCATTGAGAGCGTGCTACACCTGCTTGCGCCGTTCCCGACCAAGCGGCGCAGGCGCTGATCAGCGCCGAAACGGAGAATCTGCTTTAGTTGCAATGCAACAAAGGGCTATGACACCACGAGGCGGAGGTGCATTTCAATGACGGAGTTCAAAGAGTCGACATCGCTTGCGCGGGTCAGTCCCTCGCCGACCCTGGCCGTGACCCAAAAGGCGCGCGATCTCAAAGCTGAGGGCGTCGACGTCATCGGCCTCGGCGCCGGCGAGCCCGATTTCGACACGCCCGACCCTATCAAGAAAGCCGCCGTCGACGCCATTCGCCGGGGCGAAACCAAATATACGCCCGTTGACGGCATTCCCGAGCTGAAGGAAGCGGTCGCCGCCAAGTTCAAACGCGACAACGGCCTCGACTATGCGCCCTCGCAGATCAATGTCGGGCCCGGCGGCAAGGCGGTCATTTACAACGCGCTCGCCGCCACGCTCGATCCCGGCGACGAAGTGATCATCCCGGCGCCGTACTGGGTTTCCTACCCGGCCATGACGCTTCTCGCCGGCGGCGAGCCGGTGATCCTCAAAACCCGCGCCGAAGACGGTTTCCGCCTGCAGCCGGAAGACCTGGAAAGCGCGATAACGCCGCGCACCCGCTGGCTAATCTTCAATTCGCCGTCGAACCCGACCGGCGCGGCCTATGACCGCGCCGCCGTCAAGGCGCTGACTGACGTTCTTTTGCGCCACCCCCGCGTGATGGCGCTGGCGGACGATTTGTATGAGCACATTGTCTATGACGGTTTTGAGTTCGCTACGCCGGCGGCGGTCGAACCGGCGCTTTTCGACCGTGTGCTGACGGTGAGCGGCGTTTCGAAAGCCTACGCCATGACGGGTTGGCGGATCGGCTATGCAGGCGGGCCGGAAAAGCTGATTGCGGCGATGGCCAAGGTGATGTCGCAGTCGACTTCGAACCCCTGCTCGATCAGCCAGTGGGCGAGCGTCGCCGCGCTCAACGGCGATCATGGTTTCCTGACCGAACGCAACCGCATCTTCAAGGAGCGGCGCGATCTCGTAGTCGGCATGTTGAACGACGCGGAGGGCCTGTCCTGCACGACGCCGGATGGCGCATTCTACGTCTATCCGTCCTGCGCCGGTGCGATCGGCAAGAAAACGCCGGGCGGCGCGACTATCGACTCGGATGAGGCGTTCGCCGCCGAACTGCTCGCGCAGGAAGCCGTCGCCGTGGTGTTCGGCATGGCTTTCGGCCTGTCGCCGTTTTTCCGCGTCTCCTACGCGACCTCGACGGAAACGCTGCGCGAAGCCTGTGCGCGCATTCAGCGATTCTGCGCCTCTCTCGCCTGACGGACCGACGCATCCGCAATGGCGCGACATCGGCGGTCGAAAGATCGATTTTTTCGATTTTGATAATTTCAATTATCTATTTCTATAATAAACAAAAATGCCCATCTGATGGCTGTGCGTAAACGAAATTCCAAGGGAGACTCACGAGTGACATCCATCGAAACCGGCCTCGACGCAGACGCCCGCGCCGGCGCGGCGGAAGCGCTCAAGCGCGTCCTCGCCGACACCTATGCGCTCTATTTCAAGACCCACGCCTTCCACTGGAACGTCTCGGGACCGCAGTTTCACACGCTCCATCTCCTGTTCGAGGAGCAGTACAGGGACATGTGGGCGGCGCTCGACGTCATCGCCGAGCGCATTCGCGCCCTCGGTGTCCTCGCGCCGGCCAGCGGCAAAGCCTTCGGCGCGCTCGCAGCGATCGAGGACGCCGACGAGGATCAGACGTCCGGCGAAGCGATGGTCAAATTCCTGCTCGCGGATCATGAAGCGCTCATCCGCCGCGCCCGGGAGGCGCTTGCAGCCGTCAGCCAGGCCGGCGACGCCGCCAGCGAAGACCTGCTCGTTCAGCGCATCCAGATCCACGAAAAATTTGCTTGGATGTTGCGCGCCCTGACGCAATAATTTTGACGCGCATGCAAAAAGACCGGACCGCGTGAGCGGCCCGGTCAGTTGTTCGAGCAACACAGAGGGCTCACTTTGCTCGAAGCGCTTCGCTGCGGGCGGCGCTGCCGACCAGGGTTCCGGGTTCAAAGCCGGACCCTCAATCGGCGCGTCGCCCGCGCGTATTCGTCTGAAAAGGTAACGCGCCTTTCCCGGCCGCCGAATACGGATCGCCGCGCGATCAATTCATTTCATCGCTTTTAATCGGGGCGCGTCGCGTTCAAACGTCGGGCGGCCGCCACCGGCGCAGGATTTCGCCGGCCGCGCGCGCGGTTTCGTCAAGCGGCGCATAGGACCAGGTTTCAAGCCGGCCGGAATAAGGGCGCGCCGCGCCGCAAGCTTCGAGCGCGGCGTGAAACCGCTCAAACTTGCCGCCGCGTCCGTCGAGCGGAAGCACATGAACGGGCTTGCCCGTCGCCGCCGCCTCGCACGCCATATTGACGCTGTCGGCGGTGACCAGAATGTGGTCGGCGAGGCCGAGCGCGCCGAGATAGGCGTCTTTGCGCCCGCCCGGCTCTGCGCCCGGTTCGACAAAAAAGACCGGCGCGCCGGAAAGCGCGGCTTTCAGTTTCGCAATGCGCGCCGCGCCCGTGCGCCGCGACGGCGCGACAATGACGCCGGCGCCGGCGCCCGCGATGCGGGCGAGCGCTTCGCCGATCCATTCGATACGCGCGTCGTCCATGCGGTAGGTCTTGTTCGGTCCGCCGATCAACGCGGCGACGCGGGGGCGCGCAAGGCTTTCAAACGCCGGCGCCAGCGCGACGGCGGCGGCGGCGATCTTTTCCGACGTCACCCGGCCCGGCGCGCCGAGAATTGGAAAAATGTTTTCGCCGTTCAGCCGGTCATGTTCCGGGGGAACCACGAGATCGAACAGGCGCGCCGGCGCGCGCGGGTCCTGGGTCTGAATGGTGAAGGTCGGGCGATTGCGCCGTTTGACGGCGATGGTGAGCGCGACCGTCACTCGCCCGCAGGCGATCCACAAATCCGGATAGGGCGGCCGCAGCAAATGTCCCTCGCGCGACAGCAATGAAAACGGATCCGGCCAGAACAGGCGCGGCGTCCGGCGCCACGGTTTGCGGATTTTGATGCGCTTGACGGATATGTCGAGCGGCGTCAGCCGCGCAACCGCTTCGGCCAGACCGAGCGCCTGGTTTTCCATGCCGGCGCGCCCGTCGGTGACGACCCAGCAAAGGGGCTGTCGTTGCTGCGGAGCGCGCGGCCCGTCGGTCATGAAACGGCCTCAGTTTTCTCCGCGCGGCTCGCCGAGCCGCAGTAACCGCCAGTCCGCCCTCGCTTCTTCGAAGCAACGGCGCGACAGCCCTCTCGCTAGGCTCGACAAGCGCGAAGGCTGGTGCGCAGGAGGGAATCCAATAGATGAAATATGCGTTTGAAGTCAATGGGTTAAAAATTTTTCGATTCGCTGAGATACCCACAAAAATACCGCCTCTGCAATTCGCAGCGGCGGTTCGATGCCGAAAGACGTTCGTGGACTGATTTGGATTACGTAGCACATACTGACGCATTTTGCAAATTTCGTTTATTTTCAGCGATGCCTAATCGTGAAGCTCAATTCACTGGAGCCGGGATATCCCAATTTCAGAAGTTGAATGGACTTTTAGCCCCTATTCCCCATATGAAACAGCATTTTGCTGACGCAAAATCGCGATTCTGCTATAAAAATCATGGTGTTATTGCGGGGCAGGAGGGGGTCGAATGGCGCACCCGATGGGTGAAAGCGAAACCGGGGTGTTGCGGGTCGGTTTCGACCGTCGCCTGAAGCTGGAATTCCATGGCTCGAAGATCACTTCCGACGGTGGGCTCCTGCCGGTCCGCGAACTCGACGACGCCCTGGGATTGACCGATCTGGCCGGGGAACATCTGGTGGACCCGCGAACCGGGAAGAACGGCCAGCACGGAATGATCGGGCTGTTTCGCCAATCGACGTTCGGTCGCCTTGGCGGCTACGAGGACGTGAACGACGCCGACCGGCTTGGGCACGACCCTGCCATGCGGTGGATCGTCGGCGGGGGTGCCGTTTCCAGGCAGGCGGCATCGGCCAGCCAGATGGGACGGTTCGAGACCGAGTTCCTGGCGACCGATGACAACATTGTGGCCCTTGCCAATCTGTCGGGGCAATGGATCGATCGGGTTCACAACCGCAAACCGCCGAAGGATGTGGTCCTCGACATGGACTCCAGCGTCAGCCCGACCCATGGCGACCAGGAAGGCACGGCCTACAACGGCCACTTCGGTTGTAGCTGCTATCACCCGCTGTTCCTGTTCAACCATATGGGCGACCTGGAGCGGTGCCGCCTGCGTCCCGGCAACGTCCACAGTGCCGACGGCTGGCGGGATGTCCTGGTGCCGGTGGTCGAACGCTACAAGGATCGGCAGGTTCGAATTTACTTTCGTGGCGACGCGGCGTTCGCCTCGCCTGATTTGTACGAATACCTCGAAGCCGAGGGCATTCTCTATGCGATCCGCCTGCCCGCCAACAAGGT
>JBHHVZ010000044.1:0-22619 GCA_046756245.1 Parvularculaceae bacterium | reverse complement strand
TCCCCGTAAATCGCCACGCGCGCCTCTTCGCCCTCGCGTTTGACGCCGCGGAACATGCCGGCGGAGTTGAACGCCATGGCGTAATCGCCGTCGGCGCCGAGCACGATGACGCCGCCGTCGCCGCCGAGCGTTTCAAGCCGGTTATGGATAACGTCGCGGGCCGCCTCGTCGACCGACTTGCCGGCGTATTCCACCTGCGCGCAGATATCGCGGGCGATGGTGAGGCGAATGAAATACTCGCCGTGCCCGGTCGACGACACGCCGCAGGAGGCGTTGTCGGCGAAGGTTCCGGCGCCGATAATCGGCGAGTCGCCGACCCGGCCGTAGCGCTTCAAAGTCATTCCGCCGGTCGACGTGCCGGCGGCGAGATCGCCGCTCCGGTCGAGCGCGACCGCCCCGACCGTGCCGAATTTACGATCATAAGAAAGCGCGCTTTCTTTTTGCGCCTTCGCCGCGTCCTGTTCGGCCTTGAGCGCTTTCTTGTAGGCTCGCCAGCGCCGATCAGTGTGGAAATAGCGACGCGGCACGCGCTCGAGCCTCTGCTCGCGCGCGAATTCGTCGGCGCCGTCGCCCGCGAACATCACATGCTTCGAATTCTCCATGACGGCGCGCGCGAGCTTGATTGGATTTTTAACGCGGGTGACGCCGGTCACCGCGCCGGCGTTCTTGGTCGCGCCGTCCATGATCGAGGCGTCGAGTTCGTTCTTGCCTTCGCTGGTGAAGACGGCGCCCTTGCCGGCGTTGAAAAGCGGCGAGTCCTCAAGCGTGACGATCGCCGCTTCAACCGCATCGAGCGCCGAACCGCCTCCATCTAGGACCGAATAGCCGCGTTCGAGCGCTTCGGTCAGCTTCGCCTTGTAGGCGGCTTCCTCTTCCGGCGTATAGCGGCCGGGCTCGAGCGCGCCGGCGCCGCCGTGAATGACAATCGCGATCGGCCTTTCCTCGGCCGCGGCGGCGGCGAGAAGACAAAAACCGGCTGCAAGGAAAGAAAGAATTTCGCGCATGGTTCGCCTCCGGCCGGCAGTTTGGCGGCAGGCGCGCCGCGCCGCAAGGCTTTTGGGCCTATAAGCGCTCTCGCTGACTGCAACTCATTGGCTTTGGAGAAAAGCCCTGCCTTCCAGGATCGACCTTTGAACGACGCCCTAGAGCATGTTCTCCGAAATGCGAGTCGGAGAACATGCTCTAGGCCGTCAGCGAGCGCGCGGCTTAAACTTTCGGCGGCAGCATTCGTTGAGCGCGCCATTGCTCGACGATGCGCTCGATAAAGTTTTTATCGTTGATTTCAGCCGACCAGCCTTGAGTGAAATTCGCTGTCATGCTGCGCGGCACGGCCTCGCGCGGCAGCGCGTCGAACCGGATGCGGGTCGGCATCGGCACGCCCTCCCCGATTGCGATGGCTTCGCCGAGCCCGAGCGACGGCAGGCAGTTCAACAGACTGGTGGACGCGTCAGGTACGGCCGCGCGCAACGCTTCCTGGTCGGCCTGGTTGGCGAGCCGCATGGCGAAAATCGTATTGCATTGCGACAGGATAGTCGGATCGAGTTCGGTCGGGCGCTGCGAGACGACCCACAGCGACACGCCGGTCTTGCGCCCTTCCTTGGCGATCCGGGCGAACGCGCGCCGGGTCGGCGCGAATCCTTTCTCCGCGCCGGCCGGCGCGAAGCGGTGCGCTTCTTCGCAAATGAGCGCAATCGGCGCTGCGCCCTGGCCCCAAAGGCCGAATTCGAAGGCGAGACGCGTCACCACGGACACCACCACCTGCACCACTTCCGTCGGCAGGCCGCCAAGCTCGATGATGCTGATCGGCCGGTTGGCGACCGGAATGCGAAAAAGCTGGCCGAGCAGGTCGGCCATCGTGTCCTGCACGGTGAGGCTTCCGAACATGAAGGCGTAGCGCGCGTCCTGGCTAATGGCGGACAGACGGTTCCGAAGCCGCTTATAGACGGCGACGCTGCGCGTGCTGTCGAGCCCGCCGAGCGCCTTGTCAATGAGCCCCAGCACTTCCGAAATCCGGAACGGCGTCGGCGTATCGACGGTGATGGCGCTATGATCGCCGCGCTTTTCGGCGAGGATGCGCACGCCCGACGAAATCTGCGACAGGTTCATCCGCTTCGCGGCGGGGATGAGGTCCGCCAGCACTTCAATTTCTTCTTCGAATCCAACGCGATCGGGATAAATCACTTCGATGAGTTCTTCGAACGTCAGGAGCCAGTAAGGCAGCGTGAAGCTCGTTGGGTCGAAGACGGCCGCCCTGTCGCCGAAACAGTCCGCATATTCATTATGCGGATCGAGAAGAACCACATGCGCGGCGCTGAATTTATCGAGAACGGCGCGAAGAATAAGCGAGAGAGCGCACGATTTGCCGGCGCCAGTCGTGCCGAGAATCGCGCAATGACGCGCAAACAGGTCGTTGACGTTGACCGTGGCCGGAATTGACGCATCCTGCTTGACGACGCCGACCCTGACATTCGATTCGCCGCTTACCGCGAATAGCGCCGACAGTTCATCGCGCGTGGCTACATGCACGTGATCGCCCAGAGTCGGATAGGACGATACGCCGCGACGAAACCGCGAGGGCGTTTTTTCCGTCGGTTTGGTGAACTCGCCGATGAGCTCAAGCTCGATAATGCGCACGTCTTCGACATCGTCCTCGAGCGACGGCGCCGGTACGCTCATGGCCGACACGAGCCCGAGCACGATGCATGCGCCAGTGTCGATGCTCATGATGGCGCCGAGTTGCGGACTGAGGCCGCGATCGGAGCCGGAACGCTCCTTGTTGAGCATAATCAGCGCGTGCGTCCCTGTGACCGAGACGATGACGCCCACATGCGTCGACAGCGCCGCGTCAGCGTAAAGCCGATCTCCCGGCTGGGGCGGAATTCCGTATGCTTCGCTCCCTGTGGACATCGATTGGGCTCCCCTGTCTTTTACCTCTGGCCAAGCCCGTCAGGACCGCCGTGCGGATGCGCATCAATAGCGTCGACCGGTCCAGCAATCTGAATGTCCTGGCCAGCCGGAAGCGTGAGGCGCGCCAGCGTTCCGCGCCCTTTGCGGCTCTTCAAAAACAGCGCGCCGCCCTGCATTTCGAGAAATTTTCTGGAGATGGCGAGGCCGGCGCCCGGTTTGGCCAGCGATTGATCAAGATCGAGCTGGATGCTTTCGAATGCGTTAAGCGCGTCTTCGGCCTCCTGGGCGCTCAGCCCCTCGCCGGCGTCGCGCACGGCGATCTCGGGCCCGCCATTGTCATCGAAGTTTGTGCGTATGAGCACCTTGCCGCCGGCGGTCGACGCGCCGATCGCCGTGCGCAGAACATGATCGAGCGCCTGCGCGACCCGTTCGGCGTCAATCAGCGCATAGACAGGCGCGTCGGCGGTCTTGTCGACGATGCGCACTCCTGCGGCTTCGGCTGTGATCCGGACACGTTCGACCGCATTACGCACAAGTTCTCCCAGATCAATCGTCGTGCGCTCCATTTCGAGGCTTCCGCTCTCGAGTGCGGCGATTTCGAGGATGGTGTTGATATGGCTGAGCAGCAAATCGGCTGACTGCAACACGTAATCGGCATAGGCGCGCCGCTGCCCGGGATCGAGGTCATAGGACTCGGTATCCTTCAACATCGTCGCAAAACCGATAATAGCGTTGAGCGGCGTCCTCAATTCGTGATTCATGTTCGCCAGAAATTGCGAGCGCGACCTGAACAGCAATTCGCCCTGCTCGCGCGCCGCGCGGGCTTCCTGTTCGGCGCGCCGGCGCGCCAGCGAGTCGGCCATCCGCTCGGCGTAGGCGCCGATCAGCGAGCCGCTTGAAGCGGCGAAAGGGTTAACCACGCGCATGAATTCGTCCCTTGGGCGCAAAAAAAGCTACGCGCCATACGCTAATGCAGCGTTAAGTAATTTTCTCGAGAACGCGTCTATTAACTGATTGCTAACCGGTCCCGGCCTTTGCGGGTTCGGACTTTGGCGTTTCCGCATCGGAAGCGGTCTCGGCCGGTCTCGGAATATAAGCCAGAACGACGTCGCCGGTTTCCGGTTTCACCGGCGCTTCCGCCGATGCGAAATGCAGCGCGCCCTTGCGAATGACGAGGACGATTTCTCCGTCCTTACCGAGATCCTCGAGATAGGCCTCGGGCGGATATTCTTCCGAAAGCTTCGTGTGCTGATAGGTCCAGCCGCCGTAATGCCGGCGCAGAAGTTCGTCGAGCGGCGCGGCCGAGTGCAGGAAAGTTCGCCCCTGCAGCGTGTAGGAGAGCGCCCGGCGGTCTTCCTCGTCCTTGCCGCGCGCGTTCACCTGATATGTTGCGGCCCGCCCGAGTTCGGGCGCCAGGTCGGTGCAGACGAGCGCGTTGTGAGCCTCATTGCCGCTCACCGCCAGCAAATAACCGAACCGATTGAGGTCGAGATGGTGTTCGGTCACCTCCGAAAGAATTTCGCCGTAATAGGTCGGCACGTCCGCCAGTCGCACCGGGCGGAGCCGGCGCCAGCTTGCGTCGGCGACCAGCACCGGAATCTCCAGCTCCTTGAGTTTCGCCGCCAGCGCCGCCGACCAGGGCGACGCGCCGACGATGAGCACGCCAGGCCGTTCGCGCGACGCAAGACCAAGGGTCTTGGCCAGCGGGCCTATCGAAAAACCGTGCAGCACCACCGTTGCGAACACCATGGCGAAAGCAAGCGGAACGAGGCGCGCTCCGTCGGGAAATCCGCTCTCGACAAGGCGCGCGCCGAAAAGACTCGTCACCGCGACGGCGACGATTCCGCGCGGCGCGATCCAGCCGGCCAGCAGGCGCTCGCGCCAGGGCAGCCCTGCTCCCGCTGTCGCAAGAAATACGGTCAGCGGACGGACGACCACGAGCATAACGGCGATGAAAACGGTCATACGCAGGTCGATAGCGGCGAACGTTTCCGGCGTGAGGTTCGCCGTCAGCATTACAAATACGCCCGAAACGAGAAGAACGGCGATGTTTTCCTTGAACAGACGCAGCTCGTCGATGCTGGCGATCTTTGAGTTGGCGATGGTCACGCCCATCACCGTCACCGCCAGCAGTCCCGCCTCGTCCTGAAGCGCATTGGCGAGCGCGAAACAGACCAGCACAAGAACGAGCAAAATGGACGGCTTCAAATATTCCGGCGTCCAGCCGCGACGAAACACGCTTGCTGCGCCGCGCCCCAGCGCGTAGCCCAGCGCCGTCGCCAGAATCGCCGAAATGACCAAGGACCCGGCCACCTGCCCGGTTGCGCCGGCGCCGTATTCCAGCGTGACGATCTCGAACACCAGCACCGCGAGCAGCGCGCCGATCGGATCATTGATAATGCCTTCCCATTTCAAGAGCGCGGCCGGACGGGAATTCAGTTTTGACTGCCTGAGGAGCGGAATGACGACGGTCGGTCCTGTCACAACCATGACGCCCGCAAACAAGACCGCTGTCGGCCAGGATAGCCCGGCGACATAATAGGCGGCGAGCGATCCGAACGCCCACGCGAGAGGCACGCCGGGAAACACCAGGCGCGTCACCCCCCTGCTCAAGCCCCTGATCTCCGAAAAATTGAGCGACAGGCCGCCCTCGAACAGGATGACGGCGACTGCGACGGCGATGATGGGTTGATAGAGGTCGCCGAAAAGGCTCTCCATCGGCGCCAATCCGGCGGCGCCTTGAAGCGGACGAAGAACGTCAAATACGGGCCCGGCCAAAAGTCCTGCGACCGCCATCAGAACGATGGCCGGCAGGTTGAACCGCCAGGCCACCCACTGCGCCCCGACGCCCAGAACGCCGATGACCGCGATGACGAAAACGAGGTGATCCATCCGGCGGTATTAGAGCATGACGTGCCGATTTGAAATCACACGCGCCGGCGTTTTTCGCCAGTCAGATTTTGCCTGTCATTCCGGGACGGCCTTCAGGCCGGACCCGGAATCCACTCCGCTGTCGCTTCCACTTGTGCCGGCCGCGCGCTGATTGCTGGGACGGGCTCAGGGCTGGATTCCAGGTCTCGCCTTCGGCGATCCCGGAATGACAGCGGAGGGATCGCATAACTACAGAACGTCATTCCGATCATCCCGTGATTTAGGCATCAGCAGCGCCCGCCTAGGCTTGCGCGCGCTTGCCGGCTTCGGCGATAAAAGCCCAGACTTCTTTCGAGATCGGCGATTTGACCGCGCCGTCCCATTCGTCCATCCGGCGCCAGAATTTCGCCGCATCCGCCTTCATCTTTTCGTCGGCGACGTCGAGAAAGGGTTTCAGGAGCGCCTTCCATTCGGCCAGAAAGTCTTGAGCGGCTTTCGACGCCGGATCAAGCGGCAGCGCCGCGGCGATGCGGTCGTTGAGATCAGCCCAGGCTTTCGTATAGGCCGCCTGGTCGAATCCTTTGAGCGCGTCCGCCTTCACCTTGCGCCAGTGCTCCTGCTCTTCTTTGGTGTAGTGCTTGTCGATGAGTTTTTTCCAGGCTTCGTCCTGCATTGCGAGCTCTCCTGTTTTGATCAGAGAGCAGAGCGTTTCGGCGTCTAAGGCCTCGCCGCCGTTCGCGGGGGCCGCAACAGCCCGTGCGATTCATAAAACCGCAGCGCGCGCGGCGTCAGCCCCGCGCGTCGGGCGACATCGCCGATGGAAAGGCCGTCGTCTCTGCTCATGCGTCGAGCCTGCATGATGACGTTACGTCAGGAGCAAGCTCTTTTTCGCAGAATTTTGCGGGTTTTGGGAGACTCTATTCCACCAGCGCCGGCACGCCCGCGCCGTCGCCGTCATCGTCGCCGCCGTCGCCGTCGGAGCCGTCGCCGGGTTTCGATTTCGGCTTCACCGGGTCGGGAATGTAATCGAAGGCGAGCTTCGATTTGTCATCCGGGTCGACGTAAACCTTGACGACGCCGCCCTGTTTCAGACTGCCGAAAAGGATTTCATCAGCGATCGGCTTCTTGACGCTTTCCTGAATGACGCGCGCCAGCGGCCGGGCGCCCATTTCGTCGTCGAAACCGCGTTCGGCAAGCCAGTCGGTGGCTTCCGGCGACAGTTCGAAGGTGATCGAGCGGTCAGCGAGCTGCACTTCAAGCTGCAGCACAAACTTCTCAACGATGCGTTTGATAATCGCCGGCGACAGGCCGGAAAACTGAATGGTTGCATCAAGACGGTTGCGGAATTCCGGCGAGAACATGCGCCGGATCGCCGCGTCGGTTTCATCCGTCTTCTTGCCGCCGGCGAATCCGATGGCGAATTTCGCCGCGTCGGCGGCGCCGGCGTTCGTCGTCATAATCATGATGACGTTGCGGAAGTCGACCTTGCGCCCGTTGGTGTCGGTGAGCTGGCCGTTGTCCATGACCTGCAGGAGAATATTGAAAATCTCCGGGTGCGCCTTTTCGATCTCGTCGAGCAGCAGCACCGAATGCGGGTTCTGATCGATGGCGTCGGTCAACAGCCCGCCCTGGTCGAATCCGACATAGCCAGGCGGCGCGCCGATAAGGCGCGAGACCGTGTGGCGTTCGACATATTCGGACATGTCGAACCGGATAAGCTCGAGTCCGAGCGCGAATGCGAGCTGCTTGGCGACTTCCGTTTTACCAACGCCGGTCGGCCCGGCGAACAGGTAGCTGCCGATCGGCTTGTCAGGCTCGCGCAGGCCCGCGCGCGACAGTTTCACTGCGGCGGCGAGCTGGTCGATCGCCTCTTTCTGGCCGAATACGACGCGGCTCAGGTCCTCGTCGAGATTGCGCAAACGCTCCGTATCCGTCTTTGAAACGGATTTCGGAGGAATGCGCGCCATTTTCGCGACAACTTCTTCGATTTCGACGGTGTCAATGACCTTCTTGCGCTGTCCGATGGGAAACAGCATCTGGCGCGCGCCGGCTTCGTCAATGACGTCGATCGCCTTGTCCGGCAGTTTGCGGTCGGTCATGTATTTCGACGAAAGGTCGGCGGCCGCCTTAATCGCCCCGTCGGTGTATTTCACCGCATGATGCTCTTCGAAATAAGGCTTCAGGCCGGCGAGGATTTGCACCGTATCGTCGACGCTCGGTTCGACCACGTCGATTTTCTGGAAACGGCGGGCGAGCGCGCGGTCCTTTTCGAAATGCTGGCGGTATTCCTTAAACGTGGTCGAGCCCATGCAGCGAAGCGTTCCAGACTGCAGCGCCGGCTTTAAGAGGTTGGACGCATCCATCGCCCCGCCGGACGTGGCGCCGGCGCCGATGACGGTGTGAATTTCGTCGATAAAGAGGATGGCGTCTTCGTGCTCCTCAAGCTCCTTGAGGACCATCTTGATGCGCTCCTCGAAATCGCCGCGATAGCGCGTGCCGGCCAGAAGCGCGCCCATATCGAGCGCGTAAATGGTGGCGTTCGAAAGCACTTCGGGCACGTTTTCGTCGACGATCTTGCGCGCCAGCCCTTCCGCTATAGCGGTTTTGCCGACACCCGCCTCGCCGACCAGAATCGGATTGTTCTTGCGCCGGCGGCACAGCACCTGAATCGAGCGTTCGACTTCGGCGTCGCGTCCGATCAGCGGATCGATCTTCCCGGCCCGCGCCTTTTCATTGAGATTGATGCAATAGGCCGCGAGCGCCTCTTCGCCGTTGCGCGGGCCTGTTTCGGTTTCTTCTCCGGTTCCGCGCAACGGCCGCGGCGACGCGGCGCCGGGACGTTTGGCCAACCCGTGGGAAATGTAGTTGATAGCGTCGAAGCGCGTCATGTCCTGCTGCTGAAGGAAATGCGCTGCGTTCGATTCGCGTTCGGCGAAAAGCGCGACAAGCACATTGGCGCCTGTCACCTCCTCGCGGCCAGACGACTGCACGTGAATGACCGCGCGTTGAATGACGCGCTGGAAACTTGCCGTCGGCTTTGCTTGATCGCCGTGCTCGAGCTTTAGGTTGGCGAGATCGTTTTCAACGAATTCGTAAAGATTGCGGCGAAGGAGATCGAGGTCCACATTGCAGGCGCGCATCACTGCAGCGGCGTCCTGGTCGTCGATAAGCGCGAGCAGCAGATGTTCGAGAGTCGCGAGCTCGTGTTCGCGTTCGGTTGCGAGCGCGATCGCCCGGTGGAGGGCTTCGTCAAGATTCCGGCTGAAAGACGCCACTGCCTACTCCCGTTCCATCGTGCATTGTAATGGATGTTGGTTGCGCCTCGAAAGCTCCATCACCTGCGCGACTTTTGTTTCCGCGACTTCGTACGTATAGACGCCGCAAATTCCGACGCCGTTCTGGTGGACGTGAAGCATGATGCGCACGGCGTCTTCGGGGCTTTTCTTGAAGACAGCCTGCAACAGCCACACGACGAATTCCTGCGGCGTGTAATCGTCGTTGAGAATGAGGACCTTGTAAAGCGACGGCCGCTTGGTTTTCGGCGCCGTCTTGGTGGCGACGCCAACGCCCGGGCCGGGACCTTCCTGATTGTCGTCGTGTTGCGCCATCGCCTCGTAACTAGCGTGAATCGCGATCTTTTCCGTTGTCGCGTCTTTCGAAAACAATTCTGACCCGCTCGCCATCAGCATTCCTACATACTTCCCGCCGTTAGCCGCGAGCGCGTCCGCCATTTCTAAATATGTATCCGGACTTGGTTGAAAAGACGCAAACCCGCACGCTCAAAAGGATATTACCATCCGTCGGCGGGCGCCGGCAAAGCCGGTTCGTTGCATTGCAACAGCAGCGTCTGCAACCCATTTCCGGCCAAAACAAAAGGCCCGGCGGTTGCAGCCGGGCCTTTTTACGCAACAAATACGCTTACAGGGTTACGGACGGTAGGACTGAACCAACTCAACAAACTCGTTGTAGCGGGCCGTCAGGGGCTCGGCGGCCTCTTTCGTCGTCTCCATCCAAAGGTCGGTCACTTTATTGAACTGACCGAGATTTTTTTCCACAGACGCGCGCACGAAGGCGGCATTGGCGTCGAGCGCTTCCTGGACGCTCTTGGCGGTCGCGGCCTCCTTGGCGGCGGCGACGCTTTCTTCAAGCGCGGCCTTGCCGAACGCCGTATTTTCTGCGGCGACTTTTTCGACGCCCTTTGCGAAAGCGCTCGCGGAGCTCATAACCGCTTCGAACGCGCCTTTCTGGAAGTCGGCGAAGTCGGTCATGCCTTTTGAGATCTTCTCGTAGCCGTCCTTGAACGCGTCGGCGTTGACGGTGGTGAGCGATTCAAACGTTTCGGCTGCCTTGGTCGTTTCGGCGGTCTTGGCGGCGGCGGCTGTTTTCTTGGCGGCGGGCATGTCGGTCTCCTTGGGTAAGACGGCCGGACGCGCGATTGCGTCGGCGTGAAGCTGATTGTGCAGCGCAACATAAGCCTCGAATCGCCCTGCGTCAAGCAAAAATGTTGCATCGCACAAAATTTTTCCGAAATTGATAAACGGCCCGTTAACCAAGCGTTTACCAGGGGCGGAGATGATTCGTTTTGGCGGCGCCGCCGCAGCGCGAAACGGCGGCGCGGCACAGGGCTTGCTGCCCGATTCAGCGGGCGCGGCGGCCCTGATCGAATCCGGGCGCCTATTCGGTCAGGACCGTGCGAATATGGGGCGATGTTTCCCAAGACGTTGAAAATTTTGCGCGGTTAAGCGAGGCTGTCGCGATGAAAGCGGTATTGCGTAGCGTTTTGGGACACGTGCTCGGCGTATTTCTGATCGTCGGCTTTTCCACGCCCGCCCTCGCCAATTCCAAATACGCCGCCCTGGTCATGCACGCCGATTCCGGCGACATCCTGTTCGACCGCTACAGCACCCTGAGCCGGCGGCCCGCCTCTCTGACCAAGCTGATGACGCTTTATCTGCTGTTCGAGGAGATCGAGGCGGGGCGGCTTTCCCTGACCTCGGATTTGAAGATCAGCGCCCGCGCGGCCGGCCAGCCGCCGTCGAAGCTCGGGCTGTCCGCAGGCGAGACGATCAAAGTCGAAACCGCTATCGAAGCGCTCGTCGTCAAATCCGCCAACGATGTCGCCGTCGTCGTCGCCGAGGCGATTTCGGGCTCCGAATGGCGCTTCGCCCAGAAAATGACCCAGCGCGCGCGCGAGCTCGGCATGCGCCGTACGACTTTCCGCAACGCCTCCGGCCTGCCCAACAGCAGGCAACGAACGACGGCGCGCGATCTCGCCACGCTCGGCCAGCGGCTGATGCAGGACTTTCCTCAGCAGTTTCACTATTTCGGCGCCCGCAGCCTCGAATGGAACGGCAAAACCTACCGCACCCATAACGCGCTGGTGAAAAGCTATGACGGCGCGACCGGGCTCAAGACCGGCTACACAAGAAGCTCCGGCTTCAATCTGGCCACGAGCGCAGAGCGCAACGGCCAAAGACTGATCGGCGTCGTTCTCGGCGGCCGCACCTCGCGCACCCGAGACGCGCACATGCGCAAGATTCTCGATCAGGCCTTCGCATCCATCGAAAAGAAACCGATGCTCGTCGCCTCGCTTTATCGCAATCGGCCCACGCCGCATCTGAAACCAACTCTCCTCGCCCAGTTGCAGGCAGAAGGAAGGCCTGTTCCCACGCTCGCCGATGCGCGCGGCGCGTCTTCCGATTCAACCGGCCCGGAAACTTCCGACGACGCCCTCGGCATCCTTATCGCCGCCACGGAATCGGACGATCTCAACCAGTTCGAGCGCGCCCGCTTCGCCGCGCTCGTCGCCCCCCATGACGGCTATGTCGGCGAAGGCGACATTGAATCGCTGGTTTCGCGCGCCAGCGGCTGGAGCGTGCAGATCGGCGCCTATTCCAGCAAGACGCTGGCCCAGAGAGAACTTGAAGCAGCCGCCGCCAAAGGCGGTCTCGACGATCAGGCGCGTTCGATCCTGCCGGCGCGCGACGGCGAAGGCGCGCAGATCTATCGCGCCCGCTTCACCGGATTGTCCGAACCCGACGCGAGAGACATCTGCAAAGGCCTGAAGCAGAAAGACCTCGCCTGCTTCGTGGTTTCCGAAGCGCCGCCCAAATAGACGCGCCCGCGATCCCGCTTTCCAGCAACCCAGTATGATCTCGCCCCGGACATGCCCGTCCGGCTTGGCGCCGCAACCGAGGTTGCCTAGGTTATCGTTAACCCACGGACCAGCGGCGAAAATGGAGACACATCGATGACGCATGAAGAACAGGTCTTTCCTGTCGATAAGGCGCTTGCGGGCGACGCCCATGTGAATGCGTCAAAAGAAGAAGAAATGCGCCGCCAATTCGACGCCGATCCGGAAAAATTCTGGGCCGATGAAGCCGCGCGCATCGACTGGATAACGCCGTTTTCGAAAGTCAAAGACGTCTCCTTCGCTGCAGGCGATTTACATATCAAATGGTTCTACGACGGCGAATTAAACGCTTGCGCAAACTGCCTTGATCGGCACTTGCCGGAAAAAGCAAACGATGTCGCCATCATCTGGGAGAGCGACGATCCAAAGGTTTCCAGGCCGATCACCTACGCGCAAGCCTATGAAGAAACCTGCCGCATGGCGAACGTGTTGAAGGCGCGCGGCGTCAAGCGCGGCGACCGCGTCGTCATCTATATGCCGATGATTCCCGAGGCCGCCTACGCCATGCTCGCCTGCGCCCGGATCGGCGCGGTTCATTCGGTCGTGTTCGGCGGGTTTTCGCCTGAAGCCCTCGCAAGCCGCATCCACGACTGCGGCGCCGTCGCCGTCATCACCGCCGATGAAGGCGTGCGCGGCGGTAAAACGGTTCCCCTGAAAGCGAATGTGGACAAGGCGCTGGCGAAAACGGACGCAGTGCGCTTCGTCTTGACGGTCGAACGCACGAAAGCCGACGTGCCGATGACGCCGGGCCGCGATCTTTATTGGTCTGTGGCGCGCCGCGATGTCTCGCCCGATTGCGCGCCGGAAAAGATGGGCGCGGAGGATCCGCTGTTCATTCTTTATACGTCAGGATCGACCGGCAAGCCGAAAGGCGTGCTGCACACGACCGGCGGCTATATGGTCTACGCCGCCTACACGCATGAAATCGTCTTCGACTACCGGCCGGGCGAGATTTTCTGGTGCACGGCGGATGTCGGCTGGGTCACCGGACACAGCTATATCGTTTACGGCCCGCTCGCCAACGGCGCGACGACGCTTATTTTCGAGGGCGTGCCGACCTGGCCGGACTATTCGCGATTCTGGCGCGTCATCGAAAAGCACAAGGTGGACATTTTCTACACCGCGCCGACGGCGATCCGGGCGCTGATGCGCGAGCATGACGATTTCGTCAAGGCCGCAGACCGCTCGTCGCTCAGGCTTTTGGGCACGGTCGGCGAGCCGATCAATCCGGAAGCCTGGCTGTGGTATCACCGCGTCGTCGGCGACGGGCGCTGCCCGATCGTCGACACATGGTGGCAGACGGAAACCGGCGGCATTCTCATTTCGCCGCTTCCAGGCGCAACCGAATTGAAGCCCGGTTCGGCGACGAAACCGCTGCCTGGCGTCAAGGCCGGAATCGTCGACGCCGACGGCGAACTGCTCGACGGCGAAGCGCAGGGAAATCTCGTTCTGCTCGATTCCTGGCCGGGCCAGATGCGCACCGTTTACGGCGATCACCAGCGCTTCGTCGATACTTATTTCAAGACCTATCCGGACATGTATATGACGGGCGACGGGGCGCGCCGCGACGCCGATGGCTATTACTGGATCACCGGCCGCGTCGACGACGTCCTGAATGTGTCGGGCCATCGTCTGGGCACGGCCGAAGTCGAAAGCGCGCTTGTGGCCCATCCGAAGGTCGCCGAGGCCGCGGTCGTCGGCTATCCCCACGACATCAAGGGTCAGGGCGTTTACGCCTATGTGACGCTGATGGAAGGCGACGAACCGACCGACGCGCTGCGCGATGAACTGATCGGCTGGGTGCGCGAGGAAATCGGCCCGATCGCCAAGCCGGACCTCCTGCATTTCACCGATGCGCTTCCGAAGACGCGATCAGGGAAGATCATGCGGCGGATCCTGCGCAAGATCGCTGAAAACGACTATGGAGCGCTTGGCGACACCTCGACGCTGGCCGATCCCGGCGTCGTCGACCGGCTCATCGAAGGCCGACTAAACCGTTAACGCGGATTTCCTGGGCCCTTGCGAACGTCATTGCTGCGAATTCAACGACTGTGCGGAAAGGTGTTTCATAATGGCTCTCGGAATCTCAGAATGTCATCCCCGGGCTTGTCCGGGGATCCATGGGAGGTTGCTGCATGAACCGAAAGCGCTATTTCGTCTATATACTGACGAATAAGCCTTTCGGCACGCTCTACACCGGCGTTACCGGCCAAATTTCGAACAGGATTTACAACCATAAACTCGGCGTCGGACGCGTCTTCACACGAAAATACAAGGTCGATAAGCTTGTGTATTATGAAGTTTTCGATAATCCGCGCGCCGCGATTCAACGGGAAAAAACGATCAAGTCATGGTCGCGCGCTTGGAAGCTGAACGTCATCGGAAGGATAAATCCGGAATGGCGTGATCTATACGAGACCGACCGGCTCTACTGAAGCGCCCATGGATGCCCGGGACAAGCCCGGGCATGACAAGCGTATATTCCATATATTCCTCGATAAGGCATGCCCGACAGCGCTACTCTCTGCAGACGGCCATGACGCCCTGCAGCGGACGACGAATTCGTATTAACCATGAAGAAACGCCGGCGGCGGTAAGGTTTTTGCTTCGTTAGCCCTTTCATTAGCTTCGAAGCAATCGATGGACGCCGCCACCTTCGCCCACGCACGCGCCGACGCCGGTCCCTGGACGCCGGCGCTGGCGGCCTGCGCCATTTTCACGCTGGCGGCGGTCGTCCTTCTGCATCCCACGGCGGCCCGCATGACCGCGACCTGGTTTGAATCCTCGTCTTACAGCCATGGCGCGCTGGTCGCGCCGATCGCCTTATGGCTTGCGGCTGCGAACCGCCGGGCCCGTGCGCTGGCGCCGGCGCCGTCTTTCGCAGCCGCGCCATTGGCCGTCGGCGCTGCGCTCTTGTGGCTGCTGGGACGGGCCGCCGGCGCTCAGATCATCGAGCAGATCGCTTTCGTCAGCTTGCTGATCGCCGGCGTCATCGCTGTTTTCGGTCCGGCGCTGGCGCGGATCTGGGCGTTTCCGCTCGGCTTTCTGTTTTTTATGGTTCCGTTCGGTGAATCGCTGATTCCGGCGCTGCAGCAATTCACGGCGACGACGGCGGTCGGGTTCCTCAGTCTCGCCGGCGCGCCGGCGGCGATCGACGGCGTTCTGATCACCACGCCCGCCGGCGTATTCGAGGTTGGCGAAGCCTGCGCGGGCCTTCGTTTCCTGATCGCGGCTGTCATGGTGTCTACGCTGTTCGCCTATCTGGCGGTTGACGGCTGGCGCAAGCGCGCTCTTTTCGTCGTGTTCGCAAGCGGCCTGGCGCTCGCCGCCAACGCGCTGCGCGCCTTCATGCTGATCCTGCTGGCGACGCTGACCGAAAAACAATTCGGCGTCGGGCCCGAGCACGTGTTCGTCGGCTGGCTCTTTTACGGCGCAATCTTCCTTATTCTGATCGCTGTCGGGCGCCGCATTTCCGATCGCAGCACGCGGAGCGCTGATACTATTCAACCGACTGGCGGGACGCGGCGCTCGCTCGCGGCCGCCCTTATTTCCCTGCTTGCGATTGCGCTGGCCGCATCGGGTTATGCGCGTATGGTGATCGAACCCCGCGTCGCCGCAGCTCCCGCCGTGCTGCCGCTCTTGAGCGCGACGGGGTGGCGCATTCTGCCGCCTTCGGTGGAGTGGAAAGCGCATTTTCGCGGCGCCGACAGGACTGCGCACGCCGCCTATCAAAACCCGGCGGCGCAAGTTCAAGCTTCGATCGCCTATTACGCCTACGGCCGTCCGGGCGCCGAGATCGTCGCCTATGGCAATGGCGGGTTCGACGGATCGGAATGGCGGAACGCAGGCGCGCGCCGCGTAACGCTTTCCGCCTTCGGCGCCGAACGGTCCGAAATAAAGTTTCGTTTTTACAATGACAGCCGCGGCCGGCGGCTGGCGGCGGCGACGGTCTACTGGTTTGACGACCGGATTTACGCGAGCCCGCTCAGCCTGAAACTGCGTCAAATGCAATCGCGCCTCAAGGGCGCGCACGCGCCGGGCGGCGTCATAATCGTCGTCGCCTCGGCCGCCGAGGACGATATCGACGCCATTGCAGCAATCGCCGCCTTCCTGCGCGATGTCGACAGCTTCGAGGTCTGGCGGCGGCGCCTCGAAGCCGGCGCGGCGCGCTGACATGTGCGGGATCGCCGGCATTATCGATCTTCGCGGCGACCGCATTATCGACCCCGGCGCAATCGAGCGCATGACGACTGCGCTTGAGCATCGCGGTCCCGATGGCGAGGGTTTTTACGACGCAGGCGGCGTCCGGCTCGGCCATCGCCGGCTTGCGGTCATCGACCGGGAAGGCGGCGTCCAACCCTTTCATGCGCAGGCGCGCCCCTGCGTGATCGTCTACAACGGCGAAATCTATAATCACCTGGAACTCGCCCGCCGGCTCGAACAGAACGGATCGCCGATGCGCACGCGCTCGGACACCGAAGTGCTCGTGGAGGGGCTTGCGCGCGAAGGCGATGCGTTCATTCATGAGTTGCGGGGTGCGTTCGCCTTCGCCGTCTGGGACGAGTCCGAAAAAACCATCTTGCTGGCGCGCGACCGGCTTGGCGAAAAACCGCTCTATTACGCTGAAACCGATGACGGGTTTTTGGTCTTTGCATCCGAGATCGGCGCGGTCGCGGCGTCGGGAATGGTCGGACTCGAGATCGACGCCGAAGCGCTCGCCGATTATTTCTACTATGGCTACGTCCCCGATCCGAAGACGATCTATCGGGGCGTAAGGAAGCTGCCGCCCGGCTACCGATTACGCGCGCGCCGCGGCGGCGCGATTACGCTTGAGCGGTACTGGCGCCCGGTGTTCGCCCCCTCCTGCGCGCTTTCCTTTGAAGACGCGGCTGCAACGCTCAGGGAACGGCTCGACGAGGCCGTCCGTCTGCAGATGGTTGCAGACGTTCCGCTCGGCGCTTTTCTTTCAGGAGGGATCGATTCTTCCGGCGTCGTTGCGGCGATGGCGCAGAACGGCGCCGCGCCGGTCACTTGCACGATCGGATTTGACGACGCCGGCCATGACGAGAGCGCCGCAGCGCGGGCTGTTGCGCGCAAATTCGATAGCGAGCACCACGAACTGACTGCACGCCTCGATGCGGTCGCGCTCATTGACGCCGTCGCCCGCGCCTTCGGCGAGCCGTTCGCCGACGCATCGGCGCTGCCGGCTTTTCTGGCGGCGAAACTGGCGCGCGATCATGTGACCGTCGCGCTTTCGGGCGACGGCGGCGACGAGATTTTCGCCGGCTACAGGCGTTATCCGTTTTTTGTCGGCGAGGAACGATTGCGCGCGCTGGCGCCCCGGGCGTTGCGACGCGCCGTGTTCGGACCGGCCGGCGCGCTTTACCCGAAACTCGACAGGGCGGCGCGGCCCTTGCGGTTCAAGACGACCTTTCAGGCGTTAGCCGAATCCCGGCCGGAAGGCTATGCGCGCGCTGTCGCCATCAATCTGCCCGATCGCATCCGCCGCCTGTTCTCCGGGGATTTCCGGCGCGGACTTGACGGCTACCGGCCGCAGCGCGTGATGGAAGACGCCATGAAGGACGCCACATGCGACGCGCCGCTGCTGGTCGCTCAGTGCGCGGATATGTCGACATGGCTTGCAGGGCGGATGCTGGTGAAAGCCGACCGCGCCGCGATGGCGCACGCGCTGGAGATGCGCGCGCCGCTGCTTGACCACAAACTGGTGGAATGGTCGGGACTGTTGCAGCCTGCATTCAAATTTTCGCGGGGCGCCGGCAAGCGGGTTCTCAAAGCCGCGCTTGCGCCGCGTCTCGACCGCGCCGTTCTGGAACGTAAAAAACAGGGGTTCACGCCGCCGCTTGCGTCCTGGCTGCGTTCGGACGCGGACAATCCGCTCGCCCGTCTCGAGGAATCTTCATTGTGGCGCGAAGCCGGCGTTCTCGATGAAAAGGCCGTGCAGTCCATGGCGAAAGCCCATCGCGCCGGGCGCGCCGACTGCGCGCAGGAGCTGTGGACGGCGATTATGTTCGACGCGTTCCTCCGGAACGCCCCGCAGCCGCCTTCAGGCGCTTGAGACCGGATCGAACCTTGGCGCGCACGCCGGGGCGCTCGATGACGACGGTCGACAGCGTTTCTCCTTCGGCGCCGAGGCTCTTCTTGTACCGCGCTTTTCCGGCCAAAAAGTCGTACACGTTATATCCGGCGTCGAGATAATGTTGGGCGGCGAGCGTATGGCTGACAAGGCCGGGTTTCAATCGGTTGTCGTCTTCATAGCGGAAGCCGCTCTGGTAATTGAGCACGCGGTCTCGGTGAATGAAATTATGAAGCCCGCCGATAATATCGTCGCCAGCGAAGATCGTGCACAGGGAGACGGCCTCCGGCGCCGCCTGCATCAGCCGTTCGTGAAAGGCCGCAAAAGCCGGATTGGCGTAGACGCCCGAACCGCCGCGCCGGGCCCAGGTCGCAGCATGGAGCGCTTTGATCCGCGCATATGCCGCGCGGCGTTCCTCGGCGGTTTGGGCGGCTTCGATGCGCAGATCGCCCCGCGCGCTGTAAAGACGCATGGAACGGGAGACCTGCTCTTGCGCCGAACCCTTGACGGTTTTGAGAAAACCGCCCGCTGGCCGCGCCGCGGCGAGATCGCCTTGAAAGGTCGGAGTCGTGTTGATGACGCACGCTTTGAGCCGGGCGGCGTTTGCGGCTTCGCCAACGGCCTCCATGAGCATTGGACGGGCGTTTTTGAACACGAAGACGTCCGCTTCTTTGAGCGTCAAAAACAACGCCGCCGCCGCCTCGCGTCGAAGCTCGGCGCCGTCAACCCCGCCAGCGACCAGGAAATCATTAAACTCCACATAAACTGCATCGCGAGCGGGATCGCCAAACTCAAGACAACACGCTTGCCGCGCGCCGATCAGCGGCGGGCGGCGCTGGTCTGAAAGTCCGAACGCCGCCATTAACGCCGGCGATTCTTCTTGTTCTATGCGAAGCGCATAAACCGTAACGCCGCCGGGCTTGCCGGCGAGCCAGGCCGCAAACCAGGCGGGCGACTGATAAAAGGACGGCGCGTCGGCCGCGGCGTAAAGGCGCCGCCACGCTTCTAGGAACGCCGTTCTATCGGCGACGGGATCGATGCGTGCGATCATGAGCTCCGCCCCGCCGCTTCGAGGTAAAGCGCCTTATGCGCCTCGACCATGCTTTCGAGGCCGAACGTCGCCTGCGCCCGCGCCGCATTTGCGTTGCCGAGCCAAGTGCGAATTTGGCCGCCCGCGATAAGCCGGCGCAACACGTTGGCGAACGCCCATTCGTCGCCGGCGGGGACAATGAACGGCCGGTTTTCGGCCGCAACCATGTCCGCGATGTCGCCGACGTCGAACGCCGCCACAGGAAGCCCCGCCGCCATCGCCTCCATCAAACTCAAGGGCGCCTGCTCCGTATCCGACGTGAGCGCAAAAATGTCAAAGCCGTGATAAGCGGTTTCCGGCGCCGCCGTCGCGCCGACAAGCTTAACTCGGGCGCCGGCGCCGCACTGTTTTGCAGTGGTTTCAATCGACTGGCGCGCCGGCCCCTCTCCGACGATCGCCAGTTGCGCGAGCGCTTCTCTGTCAGCCATGGCGAAGGCGCGAACAAGACGCGGAACGTTCTTTTCCGGACGCAGCGCGCACACCGTTCCGACAACAACGCCGTCGTTGCGATTGCCGCAGCGGCCTTTAGAAAATCGCGCCACGTCAATTCCGTTTGCAATGCAGCGCACCCGGTCGCGCCCAAGCCCCCAGCATGACAGAGCGATCGATTCAAGCGTTTGCGAAGGCACGACCACGACGCTGTTTTTCAGAATCATGCGCCGGGCGAGAACGCGACCGATCTTCTGCCGATCGGGTGTCTCGTCCGGACCGAAGCCGTCTTCGAAATGGATATGCGCAATGTGCTGGCCGCGCCAGTTCGCAAACGCCGCTTCTATCGCGCCCCAGTTATACGTACACAGAATGTCTGGATTAATTTTTTCAATCAGTTTGCGCGCTGCTTTAATGGCGGTCGGGCTGAATAGCCGGGACTTGCGCCCCGCCAGTTCGCAAAATGATATGTCGGACGCCGGCTTGAGCGCGGCTGCGGCCGCATAGTCGCCGTCGAGTGCGGCGACATAGTGATGAAAGCCCGATCCCATCGCGCCGGCGAGCGTCGCAAAACGCGTCTGCTGGCCGCCCGCCGCAAAGGAGGGAAAAACGTGAAGAAGGCTGATCGGCGCGCTTCCGGCCACGGATAGAAAACTCCCGGATCAATCGGCGTTCCTGCCGCCGGCGTTTGCGCGGAGCCGAAAGACCGCGCGCCGGCGCTTTGCATTCGAACCCGCCAGACCTAGAAATAGCGTTAAAAAGTCCCGGAGGCGGTCAAATGACACATAAATATTCGGTGCGCACGGTTTTGCGCCCCGGCGATCTCGGGCGCATCGTCTGGCTGCACGGCGTCGCCTACGAAGGCGAGACCGGCCATTTCGGCCTCGGATTCGAGGCGTATGTGGCCCGCACCATCGCCGACTGGGTGCTCGACAGCGGCGCAAAGGGCTGCGTCTGGCTGGCGGAAAAGGACGATGCGCTGGTCGGTTGCGCGGGGATGGTTGCGCGGGGCGACCGCGGGCAGTTGCGCTGGCTGCTGCTGGCGCCGGAAGCGCGCGGGCGGGGGCTTGGCGAAAAACTTGTCGCCGCCGCTGTCGACTACGCCGCCGATCGAGGCTGGAGCGAGGTTTTTCTCGAGACAACCGAGGGGCTCGACGCCTCCATGGCGCTTTACCGGCGTCTCGGTTTTTCTATTTCGGAAGAGAAAAATGAGGATATCTGGGGCGTTAAGCGAAAAGTCATCACAATGGTTAAGCGCCTTGCATCAACAAAGTCGTAGGAATCAGGTACGACAATCTTCAAAGCTATGGCGAATTCACTGGAATGCGCGATCATCGGCGCCGGCGTCGCAGGCGCAGCCGCCGCATATCATCTGGCGCGCGCCGGCGCCGCGGCGACCGTATTCGACCAGCATCCGCTGCTGCATGATCGCGGCAGTTCGCACGGAACGACACGCCTGTTCCGTCTCGCATATTTCGAGCGCCCTGAATATACGCCATTGCTCCGGCGCTGCGTCGAGAAATGGCGCGACCTTGAATCCGCGTCCGGCGAAAGGCTGTTTTTCCAGATCGGCGCCTTGCTGAGCGGACCTGAGAACGGCCGGTTGATCTCGGGCGTCCTCAAGGCCGCTCGCGAACACGACCTGCAGATTGAAAAACTGACGCCGGGCGATTTCAAGGAACGATTTCCTTATTTCGACCCCGGCGCGAACGCCCTTGCTGTCGTCGAACCGCAGGCCGGTTTCATTCTCGCCGAACAGGCGCTGCGCACCCATCTCGAAGCCGCGCGCGCGCTCGGCGCCCGGCTTTGTCCCGAAGAAAAAGTGCGGGGTTGGCGCCGGCGGGACGATCGGCTGCGACTGACGACCGACAAGGGCGAATATGCGTTCGACCGTATCGTCGTTACGCCGGGCGCCTGGGCGAACGAATTGCTCGCCGGGACAGGCGTCAATATCAGGCCGGTGCGCAAGACGATTCACTGGATTGCGCCGGGCGACGCGCGTTTCACGGTTGCGTCCGGATTCATTCCTTTTGCGTTCGAAACCGGCGCCGGCGGCCTGTTTTATGGCGTTCCGGCGACGGATGACGAAGGCGTGAAGCTCAGCATTCATTCGGATGGCGACGCCGCGGCTGCGCCTGACGACATAGAATACGCAGCCGGACCGCAAGACGACGCGCCGGTGCTCGACGCGCTCAAAACGTTTGCACCCGGCCTGCCGGCGGCGATCCGCCACCGAAAAGTCTGCATATACGAAATGAGTCCCGACGGCGATTTCGTCATCGACAGCCACCCCGACGACGCACGCATCGTTTTTGCGATCGGCCTGTCGGGACACGGTTTCAAATTCGCGCCGATGATTGGTGAAATTCTCGCCGATCTGGCGCTCGAGGGAGGAACGCTTTCGCCGACGGGCTTTTTGAGCCTCAAGCGCTTCGCCTGACGCCGCGCCTTCGCGCGCTCATGTCGTGCAGTTGGTCGGCGACGGATCGCAAAGCTGCACGCGTGTGGAGCGGCGGGGCCAGCGTTTCACGGTTTCGGAAAACGAGATCGGCGCGCCGAAAACATGGTGCGTCAGCCTGGAATTGTACTGATAGCTCATCTCGACGACGATGAGCGAGGTCTGGGCGTTCAACAGCGAGGCGTCTTCGAGATTGGTGAACGGTCCACCGCGGGTATAGGGTTCGACGCCGGCGTTGTCGCGGCTCCAGTGAACGACGGGCTCGCCGCTGTCGGGGTCGCGGATGACGCTGACGAGATTGTACGTCAATGACGACGTGTCGTTGGGCTCGAGGATGCGCTCGACGCCGGTGAAAAGGTCGTCGATTTCCGCCGGGCTAATCTCTGTCGACTGCGCGGCGAGGTCGGTGAGCGTGTTGGCGGCGTGCGAAATCTTGCGCTTGACCGACAAGGCGTCCGCGCCTTCCAGCATGCCGAAGAAAAGCAGGGTCATCACCGGCAGGATGAGCGCGAATTCCGTCGCCGCCATCGCAGTTTTCGCCCGCCAGAAGCGAGCGAAACCGGTTTCGCTCGCTTCT
>JBHHVZ010000043.1:0-23703 GCA_046756245.1 Parvularculaceae bacterium | reverse complement strand
AATTCTTCCACCGCGCGTCAAGACGGTATGCCGCCATTGGCGGGTCCACCCTTTCATTTGACCACGCCTAATATTAGTGCGCCCTTCACCGGTTGGCACATTTAGGAGCGAACCGTAACCAAAAACCCACATCATTGGCAGTCCAAAATCGGCCCTACATGCAATTGTAGCCCATCAGATATTGGTCTCGCATCAGAGTAATTCGATTATCCTGCGCGTGTTTTGTTTGTCTTCGCGCCGCAGAGCACCGATATGATACCGGTGTCCGGCAATCAAGATCTCGTAGTCGAGCAGCACGGGAATCATGTCGCTTGCCTCGAGCACCAGATCGGCTCGATCGCGCGACCGGTTGGGATCGATCAGCAACCGCGAGAACCCGCATAAGAGGCCCGGCGCGTCGAGCTTTTCCGCGAGCCGTCGCGTCAGGGCGCCGGCGCCCGGGTCCCAGGCGATATGGGTCTCCAAAATATCATCGGGCAGGCCGAGCCGCCCAAATTCGTTCGGCATACAGTTTGAAGCATGGTCCGCGAATACGAAAAATCGCCGGGACCGCCCTTCAATGCTTGAGGCGATCGTAAAGCCGTTCATATCCTTAAATTAGCACGCTATATGCGAACGCGAAGACGGTCTTGCGTCGCAGCGCGCAGGGTTTTTCTTCAAGTCTCAGGCGTTTTCGCGAATGAGCGCTCCGGCGAGCGCTTCTGCCCCGGTTGCGAGGCTCGAAAACTCTAAAGTCCTTAGCGCCCGGCCCGCAAGCCAGTCGCCAAGCCCGCTCGCCGCTGCGCAAGTGAGGCGTCCTTGCGGCCCGGAGCATAACGGAATGAGGGCGCGAAGGGCGTCATGAACTGAAGATGGCCGCAGTTCCGTTTCGCCGTCTCGGTTACCACCGCGGGCAAGCGTCACGACCGTGCGGATCGCATACCTTGTCGAGCCCGGGGAACATGCGTATTTCAATAGCCGTCCCTGACGCCCCTCCCCGGGCCATTGATGGACCTGCAGCGTGAGGGCGTGTCCGAGCGCCGCTTCGATTTCCTCAACGTCATCCTCTTCGATTCGAAGCGGCAGGCCGATCGTCGCAATGCTTTCGTCGGCGTTCAGGTCAAGACGCGCGCCGCCCAAAACGCTTGCCCCGATTTTGTTGGTGAGGCAAGCCGTCATTCCATCCCACCCGCTCTCCGGCGGGCCGATAATGAGCGCAGCTTCGCCGTTCCCCATCGGCGCCAACGCGGTTTGCATGGCGATTTGCGACTGCGAAACCGGCGCTAGTTCGAAAAGGACCCGGCGCACGACCGGCGCGACAGCAGCAAGGCTGATATCGGAGCCAATCACGCGGGTGTCTACGGCGACGGCATATCCAACACGCGCGCGTTGGATCGTAATGATCTGATCAGAGCCGCCGTCGCCGGCCGTCGAATGAAACGCCTTGCGCATCCTTTCGGCGGCGACCGGGCAGCCATAATTGAACGCCACCGCCCGCTCGCAAACGCGGACCTGATCCGATTCATTGCAGTTTGGATCCTTGGAATCGACGCCGTTCTCGCAGTCAGCCTCCGCCCCGGCGTGGCGTATGAGGCCCAAGCCAGCCCAGTCGGCGAGAACGTCCCAAACATTTTTTCTGACCCGCCATTGTTCGGCAGGCGCGGCAGGCCCATGAGCGGTTTCGTGCGAGGCGGTTAGTTCCTTTGCGATCTCTTCCGGATCGGCGCCGCTGACGGCCTTCAGCCAGATCCATGAAGCGGACGGGTTCGGCGAATAAAGCGTGCCGGTTTTTTCGGAGTAAAGCGCCAGTTCGTCTTCGGATATAATTTCAGTCGTTCGTCTCGGCGCGAGATGAAGCCGGGGCGCCGGGCGGCCCGTAATCTGTCCGGCGAGCACAATGTCGGCGTAACGCGGCACCGGAAAAAACGGCAAAAAGTTTTCAACATCCGCAGCCGGAAAGATTCGCTCGAAATCGCCTGCGCAGGCGAGTTCGCGTTCGCTTTCTCGGCGAATCCGTTCTTCATCCGACAGGCTTTCGAAATTCGTGCGCGGTTCGTTGAGCCCGACGATCGCCGCCATATCTGCAATGAGCTGACGCTTGATGCGCCGCTCCTCATCAGCGCCATGATCGGGCGAAGCGCAGACATCGAGCGACGGGCTCAAATTGCATTCGAGAATCCATGGCTTCAAGTCGGCGTCGATCAGACAGTCGATACCCAGAAGTTCGTAACATCCTGACGTATCGGCGCCGATCGCGCGGGTTCGCGTGCGCATCTTGTCGCGCACCGAAATGATCGTCAGCGCCAGCAGATCGCGAATCTTTGCGAACAAGGCTTGTGGGTCATGAGCATTAGCGCTGAGCCAGTCGCGATATGCGCTCAGGCTCACAAACTCGACCGGCGTCTCGACGTCTTCGTTTGCTGCATTGATGTCCGGATTGGTTAAGTTTGAAAAGGGGTTGTCGGCGTCATGCGGGTCATATGGCTCGGACGCCAGCTTGGCGAAGCCTTCGCGGTAGAAATAGACGCGCAGCGGTTCGACGGAAGTTACGAGGACATAAAGCCTCAACACATATTTCCGCGCGTTCATCAGATGCGGCCGGTCGACATATTCCTGAACCAGCCAGCGGTTATTCATGGGCGCGGCTGCGACATCGCGAATAAGCTCAATTCCGCGGCCGCGGGAAGAATTCTTCGGCTTGAGGATCCATCTCTTGTCGGGAT
This sequence comes from Parvularculaceae bacterium, assembly GCA_046756245.1. GTDB lineage: Bacteria > Pseudomonadota > Alphaproteobacteria > Caulobacterales > Parvularculaceae. Next base: position 21,001 of record JBHHVZ010000043.1, on the reverse strand, counting down.
CTCGGGCGGCCGCATCTTGCAAGTCGAGATAATCTTCGGGCATGGCGTAGACGCGCGGAAAAAAGGCCATGCGTCCAGCGTCAGGCTGACCCGCCACGCGATCGGACGCTGCCGCAAGCGTTTGAAATAGGTAACTTTTTACTGTCAGCCCATTATTGCCGGGGATGTGATTAACGGTCTTCGCCGCATTGAGCTGGTCGAAAACCTGCGGCGCCGGCATGCCGGTGTACCAGCACGCATCCCAGTTTTCGGCGTCTCCCTCCGTCCACAGGGTCGAATCAAGCGCTTCGACAAAGAAAATGTCCTGCGCAGGTTCCCGATTGCCTGCGAGCCAATAGCGCCTTTTTTTCCCAATCACTTTTTACCTCACGCAATAGTTATCACAGCAGGCCGGTCTAGGCGTGTAAATTGTCTTTGGCCAACATGCGGCGCGAAAACGCCGGACAGCAGGATGAGACGCTCCTCGTTTTATCCAATAACATGAATTCATGGGATTCGATGTTGGGGGCCGCACGACGCCGAATCCGGGCTGAATATCCAGCGGTAACGAAATTACAGGGAGACCGGCGATGCCCGAAGACCAGAATAAGCGTCAGCGATTGCTAGGCAAGCTTTCACGTAACCTTCTTTGTTCAACGACGCCCCTGATGGCGGCGTTTGTAAGCTACGGCGCCGCCGCGAGCGAAAACCCGACCGTTTCAGCCGGTTATGTAGTGGCGCAGGCTGAAGCGTCAAGCGAGGCCGAAGCAAAAGGCGAAGCCGAGGCCAAGGGCGAGGCCGAAGCAAAAGGCGAAGCCGAGGCCAAAGGCGAAGCCGAAGCAAAAGGCGAGGGTGAAGGCGAAGGCGAGGGTGAAGGCGAAGCCGAAGCCAAGGGCGAAGCCGAAGCAAAAGGCGAGGGTGAAGGCGAAGGCGAGGGTGAAGGCGAAGCCGAAGGCGATCGTAAATTGGTTCTTCGGCCAATGTTTTCCAAACGCTACAAAGCCGATCGCGCGACGCTGGAAGCCCGCGGACGCGAACTCTATGACGATGCATCGCTGTCGACCAACGGCCTTTCATGCAATAGTTGCCATACGGATTTCGCCGGTTACAACGACACCTTCAAAAAGCCGTACAAGCATTACGTCCAAATGGCCAAGGACATGTTCGGTCTCAAGAAAATCTCGGCCGAAACCATGGTCCAGATGTGCATGCTGGCCCCGATGGAGGCCGAACCGCTTCCCTGGGACTCCGAAGAGCTCGCGGCCTTATCCGCCTATGTCGAGGCGCTTCAGAAGGAATACGCCAAGCGATAAGCCGGGATCGCAAACCGCCGTGTGATTTCGTTCTCCCAATGAACTAGAGCGCATTCCGAAAAGTGGGAACCGGTTTTCGGATAAAATGCGCGACAAAACAAAAACCTAGAGCATGTTCTCCGACTCGCATTTCGGAGATCATGCTCTAACAGCTCGCGCCAGCGTTTGAAGCGCAAGGCGCGAGCATTGTTTCACGGGATGCGGATGTGCGCGCCGAAGGCGGCCGGACGCCCGATCCAATCGATTTTTGGAGATAACCGACAAGGGATAACCATATGTTTCGTAAAATGTTTTTCATTGGCGCAGCCGCCGCCGGCCTGACCTTGGCGACAAGCGCCGGATATGCGCTGCAAGCCGACGGCGCCGATGCGTCAGCCGCCGACAGTTTTGACTCATATACGGGGGATGCGACGGCCGGGGCGGCCCTGTTCAAGAAATGCCGGCCGTGTCATTCCGTCGAGCCCGGCAGCAAAAAAGTGGGGCCGAGCCTGTACGGGGTCGTCGGACGAACACCGGGCGCGCTTGAAGGTTATAAGTACTCGCCGGCCATGATTGCATTTGGCGAATCCGGCGCTGTTTGGGACGGCGCGACCCTCTTTCGATATCTTGCAGGCCCCCGTGATCTCGTTCCAAAGACCAAGATGATCTTCCCCGGTCTGGCGAATCCGCAGGACCGTGCGAACGTTGTCGCCTATCTCAGCTCTCTCTCCGCTGGCGGCGCCGGACAATAGCCGACAAAGCGCTTGGATCGTCAGTCTGAGCCGTTTTTTGATTTTGACTCGCAATTGCGATGCCGGCAGCGTTTTCATCCGAAGACGATGCGTTTTCGACGCTGAGCGCCGCATCGATGAAGCGGCGATCACATTCCGGTGCGGAGAGTCCACAAGCCCGCAATTTTTAAGTAAATTTCCAGCACTTACCTTTAGGGATGGAGATCTGCATAATGACAAAAAAACGCCCCTCGTCGGTCGGAGCAGCAAACACTGAGAAGACGACGGATCGAATCGTCCGCCGAGAGTTTCTGGAAGGTACGGCGGGACTGCTTATCGCTGCGGGCATAGCGGCGGGCGGCGTCCAGAGCGCCAAAGCCGAAGACAAAGCCGACAAAGCCGACGTCAGCTATCAGGATTCGCCGAATGGCGGCGCCAGCTGCGGAGGCTGCAAGTTCTACAATGGCGACGGCACCTGCCAAATAGTCGCCGGCGACATCAGCGAAAACGGTTGGTGTACTGCCTTCATGGCGGCATAAGTATTGGTTTTAGTTTCCCGAAGCGTGGTTCTGCAGCGTTTTGACGGATACGCTCATTGATAGTGAAGAGTATGTCTGCGCCGGGTCGTATTTGATCCGCCCGAACGCCGCTTTCGGCAATTAATGAAGCCGTCGTCTTATTCAAGGCGACGGCTTTCTGATTCAACGGAACAGCGTCGCAGACATCTAATGTTTAATTGATTGGGTGCGTTTCATGGGCGCTTGAACTTGATCATATAATTTTCTTCGAGGCCAGGCGGGGTGACATCGCCGACATACTCAAATCCGAAAAACTCAATTTCGGTTATGACCGCCGGTTTGCCGAAACGAACATGCTGTTGTTCGGCCGGACGCGTTTTTCCCTCGACAAGGTCGAAATCCACGACATAAAGAAATCCGCCCGGCTTCAATGCAGTCAAAATCGTCTTCATGATCGCCTGTCTGTCTTCGAAGTAGTGATAGGTATCGGCGATGAATACGACGTCTACCGAGTTATCAGGCAACGTTATGGAATTGCTTCTGCCCAGAACCGACACCACGTTACTGAGACCGAGGTCGGTCGCGCGCGTATTAATCAGATCAAGAAATTTCGGTTCAATATCTACGGCGTAGACAACGCCTTGGTGTCCCGCCGCCTCGGCGAACAGCAGCGTATAAAGCCCGGTCCCCGCCCCCACGTCGGCGACCCGCACGCCGGGATCGAGTTCAACCGCCTTCACGACTGCGCCGCGGGCGCTGTAGAGCTCGCGGCTGTTGACTTCTAGCGTTTGGAGCCAAACGTCAATGTCTGCGTTTTGATCTGAATGCGCAGCATTTGCAGCGTCTTCGCCTTGCCCTGTCGCGACGAGGGCGCTGTCGCTGTCGCCTGCGTTCCGCCGGTCGCCATTGTCGCAACCCGCCGCAAAAAGGCAGGCCGCGCCCGCCAGCACCCATATTTTCAATCTCACGCTTGCGCCCTCGTTCTTACGCACAATCTGCATTTTACGCTACCTACGCGCTTCCGGACGCGCAATACCTCGTACGTCTTTACGGCGCGACTTCCGCCAACGCCCTTTCGGCCAGCACGACGGCGCCGACTGCGCCGGAGAAATCGCCCAGTCCGGGCGGGACGATATAGTCAGACAGATCGCCGGCGAGCGGCCCGGCGTCGACATAGCCCCCAATCAGCTTTTTCGTTTCAAGCCTGAGTTTTTTGAGCAACCCGGCGCCGCCGCCGAAAATGATGCGCTCCGGCATATGTGAGAGAATAAGCGTCAGCGCAAGATGCGATAAATACTCCGCCTCAAGCGCGACCGCCTCATGGCCCTGCGCCAGATCGCTGAGAGTAGCCTCCCAGCGGTTCATGATCGCCGGACCGCTGGCGAGCCCCTCAAGGCAATCGCTGTGAAACGGACAGCAGCCGGCATAAGGGTCGCGCGATTTGTCATGCGGCGGCCTGATATGGCCGAACTCGTAATGGCCGAAGCCTGCTTGCGGTAAACCGTTTTTGACGACGCCGGCGCCGATGCCGGTTCCTACAGTGACATAGGCGATTATGCGAAGCCCATTGCCGGCGCCGGCGACCGCCTCGCCAAGCGCCGCCCCATTTACATCGGTGTCGACAAAAAAGGGCGCATTCAGCCGCGCCAGCGCATCTATGAAACTAACGTCCGCCCAGCCGGGTTTGGGCGTATTGAGGATCGTTCCATAAGAACGCGAACTCCTATCGATGTCGACAGGACCAAACGACGCCGCGCCAATAGCGCAAATCGGACCGTATTCGGCGGCGGCTTCCAAGAAAAATTTTAAAACGTTTGCGAATGTTTCGTCGGGTTCCGTCGTCGGCAGTTCCGTCGACTTCAGAATTTCGACAGGAGACTGCGCGACAGCGCAGATGAATTTCGTTCCGCCCGCCTCGATTCCGCCGTAAACTCTTCGTTCAGCGCTCATCAACAAGTCGCCCTTTCGAACGCCGGCCAATGCAACGTCCGCACAAGCGTCAGCCGGTCCGGCCTTTACGCCGGCTGCGAAATGATTGAGTCAGTCCACATGAAAGCCGCGCCAGAAAGGATCGGCAGGATCCACCCAGATCGTGTTGAAACCGGTGGCGATCGCGGATCCCTCGATTGAGGGCGTAATGGCGTCATAGTCGCCGAGCCGCATCGTCTCCTCGACGACGCCGATGAAACGGCTGCCGATATAGCTTTCATGAACGAAACGGTCCCTCTTCTTCAATTGTCCTTTCGCTGCGAGTTGCGCCATGCGGGCCGAAGTGCCTGTGCCGCAAGGACTGCGATCGATGGCGCGCTCGCCGTAAAAGACGGCGTTGCGGGCATCCGCGCCTCCGCCTTTCGGCGCATCCGCCCACAGCACGTGCGTGACTCCGCGGATTGACGGCTCGACCGGATGAACGGGTTCGATCTTCTCACGAACGATCCGCCGAATAGTCCGACTCAGTTCGACCAGACGTCCCGCGCCCAGGGCGTCGAGCCCTTCATAGGGTCCTTGCGGTTCGATAATCGCATAGAAATTGCCGCCATAGGCGATATCGACACTCAGCCGGCCGAAATCCGGAACGTTGATTTCAACGTCGCGCTTGGCGAGGTAGCTCGCCACATTGGTGAATCGAACCGAGGAAACGCGGCCATTGTCGGCGACATAGGCGGCTCCGACCAATCCGGCCGGCGTTTCAACCCGCGCAATCCCTTCCGTTTGCGGATGAATTAATCCATGTTCAAGACCGAAGGTCATGATGCCGATGAGGCCGTGTCCGCACATCGGCAGGGAGCCGCTCGTTTCAATGAAGAGGACTCCGACATCAGCGTCGTCGCGCGCGGGCGGATAAAGGAATCCGCCCGACATCAGGTCATGGCCGCGCGGCTCGAAACAGAGGCTTTTGCGTATCCAGTCGAAGCGTTCGCGAAAATCTTTTCGCCGCTCGGCCATAGTGGCGCCGCGCACCGGCGGCGCGCCGCTGATCACAAGCCGCACCGGATTGCCGGCGGTATGGCCGTCAATGCAGTGGAAGACATGCCGCCGGTCGATCATGCGCCGGCTCCATACGCCTCGGGGAGCGCCGGCCGCGCCGCCCGCGCGCGCTCCACGAGCGCCGTTACTTCCGCGCGTCGGGCGCCGGAAAGCGGCAGGCGCGGCGGACGCACGCGCTCGGATCCCCTGCCCATGATCGCCTCGGCCAGTTTGATCGACTGCACGAGATCGTGCTCCGCATCGAGATGCAGAAGCGGCATGAACCAGCGGTAGATCGCTCTGGCCGATCCAAGATCGCCATTCTTGAATGCGCGCACGAGCGCGACGGACTCTTTCGGAAACGCATTCGTCAGGCCCGACACCCAGCCGTTCGCACCGAGCAGCAGGCATTCGAGCGCAATGTCGTCGAGGCCCGCGAAGACGATGAACCTGTCGCCGAAGACGTTCAAAATATCCGTGATGCGGCGTGTGTCCGGCGCGCTTTCCTTAATGGCGACGATATTGTCGATCTCGGCCAGTCGTTCGAGACTATCGAGACTGATATTCACGCGATAGGCCGGCGGGTTGTTGTAAAGCATGATCGGCAGCGCTGTCGCCTCGGCGACGGCGCGGAAATGGGCGATTAATTCTTCCGGAGTCGGAACATAAACCATGGCCGGCAGAACCATCAGGCCGTCGGCGCCGAGCCGTTCTGCGTCGCGCGCGAAATCGACGGCGCGTTTCGTCGTCAACTCCGAAACGCCGGAAAGAACCGGGCGCCGTCCGCCCGAAGCGGCGACCGCGGTTTCAAGTACGGCGCGCTTTTCTTCGGGCTCGAGGGAGTTGTTCTCGCCTACAGTGCCGAGAACCACCAGACCATCGACGCCGTCGCCGATGAGCGCGGCCTGAACTCGTCCGGTCGCTTCGAGATCGACCGAGAGGTCCTCGGCGAATTGCGTGGTCGCCGCCGGAAACACGCCCGCCCAATTTTTGGTCGCGTCGGTCATCGTCCGCTCCTCAATCCGCTAAAACCGTATACGATTTCCGTCTCTGCGAAAAAAGGAAACAGCGACGCGCCGGAACGGTTTGGGCAAAGTGCAAAAAGGTCCATTTTGTCTCCCGCGAGCAAAAACGAAAAAACTGAAACCCGCCGATTTCGGGCGCTGCAGCGCCAAAGGGTCCATTTTGTTCCTTTCGGAACGTTTGCTGAACACGCATCCTTCCGTCATCCGGTGTCTGCAGCGCGTCATTGCATGCCGCGCAGCGCGCACTGGATGACGGATACAATTCATGGGTCGAACATAAGGCCGCCCCGAAACTGTCGGATAACTATCCTGCAAAATTTAATGTTGGCGCACGGGCTTTTGATCGACGCCGTTTTCGACGCGGCGGAGCGCAACCCGCAGGGAAAGTCGGAATGATCGTTGCGTCGGCTCAGCCGCGCACGCGGCCGATCAGGTCGACAAGCTCGGCGATCTTTTCACGCTGCGCCGTTTTGTCGCCGGAGCGCACCGCATCGTCGACGCAATGGGCGGCGTGGTCTTTGAGAAGCTGGTCTTCGACCCGGTTGAGCGCCGCCCTGACCGCCTGCACTTGCGTAATAATATCAATGCAGTAGCGCCCCTCTTCGACCATGCGTGCGATGCCGCGCACCTGGCCTTCGATCCGCTTCAGGCGGTTAAGGCTCGACTTACGATCGAATGTTACGGTTTCAGGCATTGACGTCATATGCCCCATGGGGGTATGTGGTTGTCAAGGAAAAATTGGACGCGCATGCTGTTTTTAGCCGTCATCAAGCGTTTTCTGACCGTCGCCGCCGCTGCCGTCTTTGTGGCGACGCCGACGCTCGCCTGCTGTCAGGAGAGCGCGTTGCATTTCGGCGCGCACGCGGCGCACATCGATAAAATGCCTGCCGATGCGGCCGCGATTGCGCCCCGCCATGATTGCGCCGACGCGCCGCGCCAGCCTGCCCCCTCCGACCGCGACGGATGCGCCGACTGCGCGCCCGGCGTCTTCGCCGAGGCGATAACACCGACGAAGGCGGCGCAAAATGTCGCCGGACCTATGCTGGCCGCCATTATCCCGACGCGCGCTCCGATCGCGCGCGGAATAAACGCGCCGGCGGTCAGGTTCGCGCCGCCTGCAGCCGCGCCGCCGCCGAAAACGCCGATCGGCGCTAAAGACAAGCTCCTCAATTAACCTTCCGGGCCGAATGAGCCGCGCCGTCAACGCGCGGGCGTTTCGTTTGTCGTCAACCGGAAGAAAGATAGATGATTTCCCTGTCAAAATGCGGCGTCCAACCGCTTCGATTCATGCGCGGGATGCGCCTTGGCGCCGCCCTGATCACTGTGATCGCGCCAAGCGCCGGAGCGGCGTCGGCCCAGAGCTTTGAGGCGCTCGAAGCCCGCCTCGCCGACCATCCGTCGGTGCAGGGACTGCGCGCGCAAAGCGCCGCGCGCGACGAACTCGCTGCAGCCGCCGGCGCGCTTCCCGACCCAACCGTATCCGTCGGCGTCAACAATGTGCCGATCTCCGATCCCGCCTTCGACCGGGTCGCCATGACCAACAAGGTGATCGGCGTGAATCAGAACATCCCCGGTTTCGGCGTACGCCGCGCCCGGACCGCGCGTGAGCAGTCCCGATCGCGGGCGAACGGACTGCGGGCCGATTATCAGCTTTCGATGCTGCGCGCCGAACTCATTGCGACGCTTGCAGACAAAGAGCGGATCAAGGCCCAGCTCGATTACCGCGAACAGCAGCACGCCCGCTACGACGAACTCGAAGACATTCTTCGCGGCGAGCTGGAGGCCGGCCGGCCGATTTATTTCCGGCTGTCGGAGATCGACGTCGAGCGCGCCGACGTCGAGCGCGCCATCGCAGAGCTCAGAAGCGGCCTCGCCCGCGCCGACGCCGCCCTGATCGATCTTGTCGGCGCGCCGCCCGACACGCCGCCGCCTGCCGTCGATCCGATCCCGTGGGACGGCGGCGCGTTTTCTCTTTTCGCTACGCGGATCGCCGACGCCGGCGTCGACACGGCGGAGGCGACCGTGTCGGAGCGCAAGGCTGACTTCGGCCCGAATTTCGGCGTCCGCCTCAGCTATCATCAGCGCGAAGCCGGCGACCCGGCGGTCGGCGCGAATTTCACCGGCGAGGACTGGTTTTCCGCCGGCGTCTCCTTCTCCGTGCCGTTATGGGCGCCGAAGAGCCAGGCCCCGCGACTGCGCGCAGCCAAGGCCGATGCGGCCAGCGCGCGTGCGGACTATCAGACCGTCTATCGCGACGTCAGCGCAGAACTGGCGAGTCTCGCCGCCGCCCATGCCGCATCGCTGCGCTCGATCGCCATTCTCGAAGCCAAGACGGCCTCCCTCGACGACGCCATCGCCGCCGCACGCCGCAATTACGAAGCCGGCCGCGGCGACTACGTTCAGATACTCGACGCCGAAATCGGCCGCCTCACGATTCTTTCCGATCTCGCCGCTGAACGCGCGCGCGCAACGACGCTCGCGGCCCGTTCGAACAGCCATCTGGTGACGCCATGAAACGTTTTGCAATTATTTTTCTTCTCGCTTTGGCCGCGCTCGGCTGCACGCGCGACGAACCCGAAGAAACGGAACAGGCCGAGGACAAGGGCGAGATCCTTTATTACAAACATCCGATGGGACTGCCGGACACGTCGCCCGTCCCCAAGAAAGATCCCATGGGGATGGACTACATCCCGGTTTATGCGAGCGATCTTGCAGGCGCGGGTGCGGATGAGGGCGTCGCCGTTTCGCCTGAGATTATCCAGACCATCGGCGTACGGACCACATCGATTGAGATGAAGGACTTCGGCCGTACGGTGCGCGCTTTCGGCGCGGTCGAGGAGAACACGCGGCTGCAGACCGTCGTTTCGGCGCGCGTCGAAGGCTGGGTCGACGAACTCGCCGTCACCGCCGTCGGCGACGAAGTGAAGACGGGCGACCTCCTCCTGCGCCTGTACAGCCCCGATCTTATCGCCGCCCAGCAGGATTATCTGGTCGCCGCGAAATCCGGATCGGCCGGACGCCTCGCCTCCGCGGCGCGGCGGTTGAAATCGCTCGGCCTTCAGGACCGGACGATCGACGCATTGCGCAAGACCGGCCGCATCGAGGAGCGCGCGCCGATCTACGCCGAGCATGACGGCGTCGTCGCCGCCCTCGACGTGCGCGAAGGCGGCTTCGTGCGTCCCGGAAACCGCATCGCCATGATCCAGGACTATTCCACAGTCTGGGTCATCGCGTCGCTGGCGGACCAGGACCTTTCGGAAATTGCGCCTGGCATGCAGGTCATGCTGGATTTTCCGACGATTCCGGCCGACGGGCGTCCCGGCGAAATCGATTACGTCTACCCGACCGTCGATCCCAAGACCCGCACCGGCAAGGCGCGCATCGTTCTCGACAACAATGACGGCGCATTGCGGCCGGGCGCCTACGCCGACGTCACGGTCACGCTCGACGGACGCCCGCGCCTCGCGGTTACATCCGAAGCGGTGCTCCGCGATTCGCGCGGCGCGTACGTGGTGCGCGCCCTGGGCGCAGGACGATTCGCCCCGACGCCGGTGAAGACGGGAATTGTGGCGATGGGTCTTACCGAGATCATCTCCGGCGCCGAAGCCGGCGACCATGTCGTCGCCAGCGCGCAGTTTCTGATCGATTCCGAAAGCAATCTGCGCGAGTCGCTGCACAAGATGATGGACATGGACGGCGACGCGCCTCCCGTCGCGGCCGCCGGCGCTCATGACCACGGAGGAAGCCTCCGATGACGCCGTCAACGTCCTCCGACATCGCCGGACGCGATCCCGCCAAGTCCTGGGTCGCGCGCCTGATCGGATGGTCGGTCGACAACCAGATCATCGTTGCAACGCTCGTCGCCGCGCTCGCCGTCACCGGAACGCTGGCCATCGAGCGCACGCCGCTCGACGCCATTCCCGATCTGACCGACACCCAGGTCATCGTTCGAACCGATTTTCCCGGCCAGTCGCCGCAGATCGTCGAAGACCTCGTCACCTATCCGCTGTCGACGGCGATGCTGGGGCTGCCGCGCACTAAGGACGTGCGCGGCGTATCCATGTTCGGCGCGAGCTTCGTCTATGCGATTTTCGAAGACGACGTCGATCAGTACTGGGCGCGCTCGCGCGTTATCGAGGCGTTGTCGAAACTCGGCGGAACGCTGCCGCCCGGAGCGAGTCCGCGCATCGGACCGGACGCGACCGGCGTCGGCTGGGTCTATCAATACGCCGTTGTCGACAGAACCGGCCGCCATGATCTCGCCGACCTTCGCGCGCTGCAGGACTGGTTTCTGAAATTCGAACTCGCCTCGGTTCCCGGCGTCGCCGAGGTCGGTTCGGTCGGCGGTTTCGTACGCGAATATCAGGTGCTGATCGACCCGAACCGGCTGCGCGCCTTCGACGTGCCGCTCACCCGTCTCGTCGCGGCGTTGAAAGCCGCGAGCGGCGAAGTCGGCGGCCGCGTCATCGAACAGGCCGAGACGGAATTCGTCATTCGCGCCTCGGGCTATGTCGACAATATCGACGATCTCGAAAAGGTCGTCGTCTACGCCGACGACGGAACGCCCGTGACGCTCGCCGATGTCGCGCGCGTCATTCGCGGGCCGGCGCTCCGCCGCGGCGTCGTCGAGCTGAACGGCGAAGGCGAGGTCGTGGGCGGGATCATCGTCATGCGCGACGGCGAAAACGCGCTCAATGTCATCAACGCCGTCAAGGAAAAGATCGGCGCGCTCGAAGCCGGCCTGCCCGACGGCGTCGAAATCGTTCCGGTCTATGACCGGGCGCCGCTTATCGAAGGCGCGGTCGAATATCTCAATCACAAGCTCATTGAGGAAGGAATCGCCGTCGCCCTCGTCTCGCTGATTTTTCTTCTGCATGTCCGCTCCGCGTTTGTCGCCATCGTCACGCTGCCGCTCGGCGTGCTCGGCGCCTTCATTATCATGTCGGCGCAGGGCGTGACGGCGAACATCATGTCGCTCGGCGGCATCGCCATCGCTGTCGGCGCCATGGTCGACGCGTCGATCGTCATGGTCGAAAACGCCAATCGAAAACTCGCCGCGCTGGGCGCGCGGCCGGGTCTGGGCGATCGACGCAAAGCGATCGTCGACGCCGCGCAGGAGGTCGGTCCGGGACTTTTCTTCTCGCTTCTCATCATCACCGTCTCGTTCCTGCCGGTCTTCGCGCTCACCGGCCAGAGCTATCGGCTGTTCTCGCCGCTCGCCTACACCAAGACGTACGCCATGGGGTTCGCCGCCCTGCTTTCAGTGACGCTCGTTCCCATACTGATGTTGTGGCTCATCCGCGGCCGGATTGCGCCGGAAGAGAAAAATCCGCTGAACCGCTTGTTCGTGAAAGCTTACCGACCGGCGCTTACGGCGGCTTTGCGGTTCCGATGGCTGACGATCGGCGCCGCCGCGATCATTCTCATGAGCGCTGCAATCCCGCTGTGGCGCACCGGATCGGAATTCATGCCGGCGCTTTACGAGGGTGAGCTTTTGTACATGCCCGTGGCGCTGCCTGGCGCATCAACGACGAAAATGCGTGAGATCCTCGGGCAGACCAACCGCATCATCAAAACGGTCCCCGAAGTAGAAAACGTCTTCGGCAAGGCCGGTCGCGCCGATTCGGCGACCGACCCGGCGCCGCTCACCATGATCGAAACATGGATTCGTCTGAAGCCGCGATCCGAGTGGCGGCGCGGGATGACGCCGGAAAAACTGATCGACGACCTCAACGCGCGCCTGACCCTGCCGGGTCTCGTCAATAGCTGGGGCTATCCGATCAAGATCCGCATGGACATGGTCTCGACCGGCATCCGCACGCCGGTCGGAATCAAGATCACCGGCGATAATCTTGACGAAATCTCCCGTCTCGCCGGCGAAGTCGAAAGCGCCGTCGCGCAAATAAACGGCGTGCGGTCGGCCTTCGCTGACCGCGTGCTCGGCGGAAAATATCTCGAAATCACGCCGGACCGCGACGAGCTTGCGCGGCGCAATGTGGACATGGCGGCGTTTCAGGCGGTCGTTCAGACGGCGCTCGGGGGCATGAAGCTCGCCGAAAGCGTCGAAGGCCGCGAACGCTACGACATCATGCTGCGCTATGATCGTCCGTACAGGGAAACGTCCGGCGATCTCGCAGACATTCTCGTGCCGGCGGCGCAAGGCCAGCATATTCCGCTGGGCGAACTCGCCTCGGTCGATATTGTCGAAGGACCGCCGATGATCCGGTCGGAAAACGCCCGCCTCACCGGCTGGGTATTCGTCGACATCGCCGGGCGCGACCTTGGCGGTTTCGTTGCTGAAGCGCAGCGCGTCGTCGCCGACGCCGTACCGCTCCCGCCTAGTTACGCGATCGAATGGTCCGGGCAGTACGAACAGATGCAGGAGGCCGGCGCCCGGCTGCGCATCGCCGTGCCAAGCGCAGTCGCCATCATCTTTCTGCTTCTGATGCTGCACTTCGGCCGGCTCGACCGCACCCTGATCGTCATGCTGTCGCTGCCCTTCGGCCTCGTGGGCGCGCTGTGGGCGGTCTGGCTCGCCGGGTACAACATGTCGGTCGCCATCGCGGTCGGATTGATCGCGCTCGGCGGCATCGCCGCTGAAACGGCGGTCGTCATGCTGCTCTATATCGACAGGGAGGTCAGGAAAAGTCCGCCGGAGAGCGTTCATGACCTCTTCGAAGCAATCAGGCGCGGAGCGAGTCTGCGCGTCCGCCCGATCTTGATGACGGTCGTGACCATCATGGCGGGGCTTTTGCCGATCTTTCTCACGGACGGTCTCGGCGCAGACGTCATGCGCCGCATCGCCCTGCCGATGCTCGGCGGCATGGTTTCGACGACGCTGCTGACATTGATCGTCGTGCCGGCGATTTACTATGCATGGGTCGGCCGCGCCATTATGCGAAAAGGCGGCGGCGCGGCATGGTCGGCGCCCCAATCGCTACGGCCTGCCGAAGGATAAAACGCGTGAATAAACTTGCACAAAAAACTGAGCGCCTAAAGTCAAACGAACCGAACGGGAGGAGATTTTCATGACCGCATTGATCGAACCGAACATTCACCCGGTGCTTGTTCATTTCGCCTACGCCCTGATGACGACGGCGGCGATCAGTCTTTTGATCGTGTCCTTCATGCCTGCGAGCAAAAAGCGCGATACGCTCAAAGCGGGCGCCGACTGGATGATCGCCTTCGGCGCGCTTGCGGTCATTGCGACCGCGGCGGCGGGATTTCAGGCTTATTATTCGGTCGCGCATGATGAACCCGCCCACGCGGCGATGACGACGCACCGCAACTGGGCCGTTCCGACCGCGATTGGTCTGCTTGTTTTATCGGCGTTGCGCTGGACGAAACGCGACCGGATCGCGTCGCCGGTCTTCTCGCTGGTGTTCCTGGCGGCGGCTGTTTCGCTGTCTGTGACCGCCTGGTGGGGCGGACGGCTTGTCTACGGTCACGGGCTGGGCGTCGAAAGCCTTCCCGCCGTGAGCGGCGAAGGAAACGACCACGATCACGAACATGGTCAGGAACACAGCGACGTCGAGGGCCGCGACGACGATCCGATGACGCACGATCATGACGACGGAGATGACCATGATGACGGGCGTGACCATGAACACGCAGGTAAAGACAGCAGTAAAGATTCGGCGATGGCGGCGCCCGGCGCCGCAGACGCCGTCGAGGCGTTCGCCGCCGCGCTGAAGTCCGGCGACGAAGCGGCTGTGCGGACGCTGTTGCTTCCCGACGTCGTTATCGCCGAAGGCGGCGGGGCAGAACGCTCGCTCGAGGAATACGCCGGCCATCACCTGCCGGCCGATATGGCGTTCATGGCGGCCATGAATGTCGAGGTCGAAAAGCGCGACGCGCTCGTCTCCGACGACATGGCGACGGTGGTTTCCGAATCCCGCCTGCACGGATCCTTCAACGACAAAGAGCTCCATTTGCAGATGATGGAATCAATGGTTTTAAAGCGCATGGACGACGGATGGCGCATTGCGCACATCCACTGGTCGTCGGCGCCGATCAAGGACGGGCACGAACATTAGCGGAGCGAAATCGTTTGTTTCCGGCGTCTTGCACTATACCCCCATAGGGTATATGTAAAACACGGAAGCTGCATCCCGCAGCGCGCCTGCGAGGCCGCCATGACCGCACCGCATTCCCACGCCCGCCATTCTCACGACGCGCCGACAGACAAAGCGTCCTGCTGCGCGCATCACCATGACGCCGCCGTTAACAACGCCGCCCCCGCGGCGGAGAAAGACGCGATCTACACCTGCCCGATGCATCCGGAGGTGCGCCAGACCGGACCGGGCGCCTGTCCGATCTGCGGCATGGCGCTTGAGCCGCTGGCGCCGGGCGCGACGGAAGAAGAAAGCGGCGAGCGCAAGGATATGGAGCGGCGCCTGTTTTTTGGCGCGCTGCCGGCGATCCCGGTGCTTGCGCTCGAAATGGGCGCGCCGTTTCTCGGTCTCGACCGGCTGATTGCGCCGCAGGTCAGTCATTGGCTTCAATTCGCGCTCGCCACGCCCGTCGTGTTGTGGGCCGGCCTGCCGTTCTTCGTTCGCGCCGCCGCATCGGTGCGGGCGATGCATCTCAACATGTTCAGCCTGATTGCGCTCGGCACGGGCGTCGCCTGGACCTATAGCGCCGTCGCAACGCTGGCGCCCGGGATCTTTCCCGCCGAGTTTCAAACCGCCGAGGGAGCGGTTCCGGTTTATTTCGAAGCCGCGGCCGTCATTACGGTGCTTGTGCTGGTCGGTCAGGTGCTTGAGCTGCGCGCGCGCGCGCGCACCGGCGGCGCCATTCGCGCCCTTCTCGACCTGGCGCCCAAGACGGCGCGGCGCATTGGACCGGACGGCGCGGAGGAAATACCGCTTGAAGACGTCCGCGTCGGCGACCGCCTGCAGGTGCGCCCCGGCGAAAAAATTCCGGTCGACGGCGGCGTCGTCGAGGGTCGATCGTCCGTCGACGAATCAATGGTGACCGGCGAGTCGATGCCGGTCTCGAAGGTGATAGGAGACGCCGTCATCGGCGGCGCGCTCAATCAGACCGGCGCGCTGGTCATGAAGGCCGAACGGGTCGGGCGCGACACCATGCTGGCGCAGATCGTCCAGCTCGTCGCCGACGCCCAGAGGAGCCGCGCGCCAATCCAGCGCATCGCCGACCGCGTCTCCGCCTGGTTCGCGCCCGCCGTCGTTCTAGTCGCCGTCGCCGCGTTTTTCGTCTGGCTCGCAGTCGGACCGCCGCCGGCCGCGACCTACGGGCTGATCGCCGCCGTCTCGGTGCTGATTATCGCCTGCCCCTGCGCGCTCGGTCTGGCGACACCGATGTCGATCATGGTCGGCGTCGGCGTCGGCGCGCGCGAAGGCGTTCTGATCAAGGACGCCGAAGCGCTCGAACGCATGGAAAAGGTCAATACGGTCGTCTTCGACAAGACCGGCACGCTGACCGAAGGCCGGCCCGCCGTGGCCGGCGTCGACATGGCCGCCAACGCCGACGAAAACGACACGCTGCGTCTGGCCGCGAGCCTGGAAAGCGTCAGCGAGCATCCTCTCGCCGACGCCATTGTCACGGAAGCCAAAACGCGCGGCCTTCAACTCGCCTCGCCTGAGGAATTCGACGCGCCGGCGGGCAAGGGCGTCGTCGGCGTTGTCGAAGGACGCACGGTCGCGGTCGGCGCCGAACGGTTCCTTGAGGAACAAGGCGTTGCAACCAACGCCCTGCGAAAAAGGGCCGAAGCGCGCCGGCGCGAGGGCGCAACGGCGGTTTATGTCGCTATCGACGGCGCCGCGCGCGCCGTCGTCGCGATCGCCGATCCGGTGAAAGAGTCGACGCCGCCCGCGCTCAAAGCATTGCGCAAGGCCGGCGTCAGGCTGGTGATGCTGACCGGCGACAACCGGACGACGGCCGAAGCGGTTGCGCGCAAGCTCCGCATCGACACGGTCGAGGCCGAGGTTCTGCCCGATCGCAAGGCGCAGATCGTCGACCGGCTGAAACGCGAAGGCCGCGTGGTCGCCATGGCCGGCGACGGCGTCAACGACGCCCCTGCGCTCGCCGCCGCCGATGTCGGGATCGCCATGGGCACCGGAACCGATGTTGCGATCGAGAGCGCCGGCGTTACGCTTCTCAGGGGCGATCTCGCCGGCGTCGTCAAAGCGGCGAAGATTTCCCGCGCGACCATGCGCAACATCCGCCAGAACCTTTTCTTCGCTTTCGTCTACAACGCCGCCGGCGTGCCGCTCGCAGCCGGGCTGCTCTATCCCCTCACCGGCCAGCTTCTATCGCCGATGATTGCCGCCGCTGCGATGGCGCTGTCTTCGGTTTCCGTCATTACCAACGCGCTGCGTTTGAACCGCATCCGCCTCTAAGCCGTCGCGTTTTGTACGGCGCTCGGCGACGATCCGTAAAACAGCCGTCCGGAATGCGTCCGTCGCACCAATCGATTCGCTTCCCGCGCGGGCCGGCGAAGCACAACAGGACCGAACGCGCGGGAACCACGTCCCCAACCCTGCTTGGAAGCAGATTTCTTGCGCAAGACTGCGCAAGTTGCGTTGCAGGTTTGCACCAGCCGCTCAAAAAATGGTGTTTATAGTTAATTCCGCTCGCGCAATCGATTGTCCTATCCAACTCCGACGGCCATACTGGCCCGCGGTGCGCAGTTTCGGGGGCGCAGCGCCGGCGCAACATAGTGGATCGTCGCCGAATATCGGACTAAACGGGAAAATTGAGGGAGGTCATTCATGCCGTTAGCCCATCATCGAACACAGCTCGACCTTTGCAAGACGCTGCTTGTCAGCGGGTGCAGCCTTCTAGCGCTTAGCCTGGGTGCGGGCCAAGCGATGGCGCAGGACGAGGAAACCGCTGTCGAAGACCTGATCGTCGTCATCGGCACGCCGGGCGGCGCCGGGGTCCGTCGGCAGGAAGCCAGCTTCGCCATCACCTCGATTGAACCTGAGGAAATTACGAAATTCGCGCCAAAAAGCACGGCCGACCTTTTAAAGGCTATACCGGGCGTGTGGGCGGAAAGCTCCGGCGGCGTCGCCGGCGCCAATATCGACGTGCGCGGCCTGCCTGGCGGCAGCGACGCGCCGTTCGTCACCATGGCGATCAACGGTTCGCCGATCTACGGCACCGAAATGCTGTCCTTCTTCGAGCAAAGCTCGATGTTCCGCATTGATGAAACCATCGCCGGCGTCGAAGGGTTGCGCGGCGGCCCGAACGCCGTGTTCGGCAAGGGCGAGCCCGGCCTCACTGTCAACTACAATCTGAAAGAGGGCGGCGAGGAAACCGAAGGTCTCGTCAAATACACGACGTCCGATTACGGGTTGCAGCGGGTTGACGCAGTCATGAGCGGCAAGCTCGCCGAAGATCTCTATTATATGGTCGGCGGTTATTTCCGTTCTTCGGACGGCATTCGCGACACCCAGTTCAAATCGGAAGAAGGCCATCAGTTCACGGTCAACCTGACCAAGCTTCTCGACCGGGGCAAGGTCAACATCTTCCTGCGCGAAACCGACGATCATGGGCAGTGGATCCTGCCGATGGCGCTAAACACCGGCAACGATCGCGGCGAATTCGCACAACTCGGCAACGCCACCCGCTTCCGCGAGCTTCAGGTCAACGCCAATGGCGACACTGAAATTTTTGACTTCGCCGAAGGCCGCGGCTGGGACGGCATCGTTACCGGCGGCAGCTTCGAATTCGATCTCGGGTCGGGTTTCACCCTGCGCGACCGTTTGACCTACACGAACGGCGACGCCAACACGTTCGGCTTCGTGCCTTCAGGTTCGCCGGTGACCGTCGCCGACGTCACCGCCGTAACCGGCAATCCCGTCGTCACCGAAGGGGGCGTGACGCTCGCCGGAACGGAATTTGTTCAGACCTACGGCCACTGGGTCGTCAAGAAAGACCTTGAGGCCATCATCAACGACCTCAGCATCAACAAGGAGTTCGAAACCGGAGGCTTGGGCGTTCATGACGTTACTGTCGGCTATTATCAGGCGACCTGGTCGGCCGACGATTTCTGGACGATCGGCAACCCGATCCCGGTCCATAACGTCGCCAACGGCGATTCGCTCGATCTGACGACGGTGACGCCGGCCGACATCGCCGCCGCCGGCGGCGACGCCGGGTTCCTGTTCGGCATCGAATCGGCCGGCGACGCCCGCGCCGACGCTCTTTACTTCGCCGATTCCTGGCAGGTGACGGATTTATTCCGGCTTGACGGGGGCGTCCGTCACGAGTGGATCAATCTCGATTACGTTCTCGACACCGGGCCGGGTTTTCCTGACGGCGTGCGCGATCTCAACGCTGATCTCGACGACAACAAAGTGGCCTACACTATCGCCGGCAATTATGACCTGGCCGACGGGCTGGGCGTGTTCACGCGCTATTCGAAGGGCTTCCTGTTCCCGCATTTCGACGACATTCGCGAGAACAATCTCAACGTGAACGGCGTCAAGCAGCTTGAAGGCGGCGTCAAGTTTCAGAGCGATTACTTCGATCTTTACGGAACGTTTTACTACACCAAAAACAACGATTTCCTGTCGGTCGTCGGCAGCTCCGTTGCGGCCGAAGCGTTCAAGACGCGCTCGATCGGGGTCGAAGTTGAGGGCGACGTGCATTACGGGCCGTTCTCGACTCGGGTCACTGCAACCATTCAGGATGCGGAGATCCGGAATTCGAGCACAGCCTCCAATATCGGCAATCAGGTGCTGCGCCAGCCCGACTGGCAGGTGCGGTTCTCTCCGGCGATTGACTTCGATTTCGGCTACGACTTACAGGCGACGCTTTACGGCGCCGTCAGCCTTGTCGGCGAACGGTTCGGCGACAACGCCAATACGGTAGTCCTGCCGAGCTACGAGAAAGTTGATCTCGGCGTGCTCGTCGATACGCCGAACGGCCTGTATTTCCAGGCGCATGCAGACAATCTGAACGATTCGCACGGCATCACCGAAGGCGATCCGCGTAATCCGGCGGCCCCGAACGGCCGGCCCATTTTAGGCCGATCGTTCCGGTTCTCCGTCGGCTTCCGATTCTGATGTCGACCGGAACTGCTTGTCAGCAATGCGCTTGCTGATCAATGTGTGGGACGGCCGTTGCGGCGTTATCGCCCGGCGGCCGTTTCAGTTTAAAAACGACGCCTTCTACGGCGCTGCACTGACCGCGACTCATCGATTTGGAGAAAAGCCTTGTCTTTCAATGTCGACCTTTAAATGGAATCTCAGGGCCTTCGCCGCGACGAAGCGGCTTCGGCCGCGCAGGCAGGTCGTCAGTGCAGCTTGGCATTCCCCGTCGCAGGGAGAGGCGATCGCTGAAAGTTGCGTATATTGCCGATCACAATCGATTGCGCTAGCGTTCAGGCGTCAATGCGGGTCCGAATCGCCGACAGCAGGATGAGCGGCGCATGAAATTAAAAGTTGGACTATGAATTTGGCCCGAATGAATGACAATGTCCAAAAACGGTGAGAACGGAGCTGGCGGCGCTGTTCGCGCGCGCACCATGGCGGAAATCGCCGAACTCGCCGGCGTCGCCGAATCGACCGTATCGCGGGCGCTTTCCGGCAGCAATCGCGTCTCCGAGGCGACCAAAGCCCGAATCCGCGAACTGGTCAATGCAAGCGGCTACAAGATCAATACGCGCGCGAGAAATCTCCGTACGCAAAGCTCGCGCACCATCGAAGTCGTCATCGCCATATCCGAAACCAACCGCCAGCATTTTTCCGACCCGTTCTTCAGCCAGATCATCGCTTCCATCGGCGACGCGCTCGCTGAAGAAGGCTATGATCTTTTACTGTCGCGCGCTTGTCCGTGGTCCGACGTCAACGGCGCAGACGCGCTGACGTCGCACCGCGCCGACGGCGTAATCATTGTCGGCCAAGGGCGCGATCCCGAACCGCTGGCGCGTTACGCAAAGACCCATGGCAATGTCATCGTCTGGGGCGCCGACATTCCGGGACGCCCCTATCCGATCGTCGGCAGCGACAACTTTCTCGGCGGCCAACTTGTCGGCCGACATCTCAAGGCGATCGGGCGCAAGCGCGTCGCGTTTCTCGGCGACATTAGGCATGTGGAGTTCGGGCTGCGCCATCGAGGCTGCATGCAGGCGTTGACGCAGGCCGGCGGCGCCGAACAGACTCTGACGCTCTCCCTGCCTTTCGACAGCGCTTCGGCTTATGAAGCGACGCAAGGACTGTTCCGATCCGGCGCGTGGCATGACGCCATCTTCGCCGGCAGCGATCTTCTGGCGATCGCGGCCATGCAGGCTCTCGCCGATCTCAACATCCGCGTGCCCGAAGACGTCGCTGTCGTCGGTTATGACGATATTGCGCTCGCCGCCTATATGTCGCCTGCGCTCACCAGCGTACGTCAGGACACGATCGCCGGCGGACGGGCGCTGGTTAAAAATCTTCTGGCGATACTCAATGGCGAGACGCCACAGGACGTGATGTTGTCGACTGAACTTGTGGTGCGGCGCTCCTGCGGCGGCTAGAGCG
>JBHHVZ010000042.1:0-23798 GCA_046756245.1 Parvularculaceae bacterium | reverse complement strand
ACGAAGTCGAAGACGAAGTCGAAGACGAGAGCGGCGGCCAAGGCGAAGGCTGATCCAAATCCAACGGGCGGGCGGCCCTGCGGCCGCCCGTCTCATTCTATTGAAACCGAAGGCCCCGTACTGGGCGAACCATCAGAGGGGAAAACCCATGAAGACAGCGTCCTTTTCGACTATCGGCGCGCTCGCCGCCGCCCCGTTCCTGGCGGCGGCGCCGTCTTACGCCGACGACGGACCGATCAGCGCCGAGTTTTCCGCAGGCGTCGAATATGACGACCATCTTTCGGTCAGCGAGATCGACCGCACTTCAAACGACGAAGATTTCGCCGCCATTCTAGACGCCGGCATCGGGCTCGAGCATGAAACCAACGGCGGAACCGCATTTTCCGCTGGCTACGATTTCTTTCAGAGCGTGCATTTCGATCGCAGCGATTTCGATATTCGTTCGCATAGAGGATCGGTCGGGCTAGCGCAGGATTTCGGCGAATTCGATCTCGGCGTCGATTACAATTATGTTTATTCAACGCTCGACGATGTCGGTTTTCTCACCTATCAACTCCTTTCGCCCTATGTCGCCTCTAGCCTGACCAAACAGCTTTACGTGCGCGCGGCTTATTCCTATGCCGACAAGGATTTCAAATCGCGCCCGACGCGCGACGCGACAGTGAACGCCGGCGGCGCCGACGTCTTCTTTTTTCTCAACGGCACGACGACCTATCTGCTGTTCGGCTATAAGTTCGAACATGAAGACGCCGTCGGGCCCGAATTCGATTTCGACGCGCACAATCTGAAGGCGCGGCTGACGCAGAAGTTTCCGTTCAACGGCCGCAAGGGCGCGCTCAAAATTGGCTGGCGGTACGAAAACCGCGATTATGATTCGATTACGCCCTCAATCGGCGCCGTGCGCGACGACGAACGCAACCGCTTTCAGGCCGAAATCGAGCTGCCGCTTTCGGATCACGTCTATGCGCAGGCCGAATACGAGTATTCCGATTTTGATTCGAACCTTCCTGCGGTGAATTACACCCAGAATCTCATCTCCGCCCGCCTCGGCGTGAAATACTGAATTGCGGCGCGTGGTCAGTCGTCGCCCATCAACGTCTTGACGATCTTGGCGAGGCCGACCTGGCGACGGCGTTTCAACCGTTCCGCGGCCAGTATCGTCTCAAGAAGGCGCTCGGATTCGTCGAGATCGGTGTTGACGATCACATAGTCGTATTCAGCCCAGTGAGACATTTCAGAATCCGCCTTGGCCATGCGGGTCTGTACGACTTGTTCGGTGTCCTGGGCGCGCTCGCGAAGCCGGCGCTCGAGTTCGGCCCGATCCGGCGGCAGGATGAAAACCTTGACGACATCGTCGCCGGCGGCTTCTGAAAGCTGCTGGGCGCCCTGCCAGTCAATATCGAAAAGAACGTCCTTGCCCTGGCGAAGCGCTTCCTCAACGGGCGCGCGCGGCGTGCCGTAATGATTGCCGAATACGTTGGCGGATTCCAGAAACTCTTCGTTGTCGCGCATGCGCGCAAACTCATCTTCAGATAAGAAATGGTAGTCACACCCATGAACTTCGCCCCGTCGGCGCGTCCGCGTCGTGGCCGAGATCGATAGAACAACGTCGTCGTTATTGGTGAGAAGCCTGTTGGCGAGCGTCGTCTTTCCCGCGCCTGACGGGCTTGAAAGTACGAACATCAGGCCCCTGCGGGCGGCTGCAGTATCGACGGCGGTCATAGAGAATGCGTCATTCGATATTTTGAACCTGCTCGCGCATCTGGTCGATCACGGTTTTTAAATCGAGTCCGATGCGTTTCAATTCCATGTCCGCAGCTTTCGAGCAGAGCGTATTGGCTTCGCGGTTGAATTCCTGGGTCAGGAAGTCGAGGCGGCGGCCGACCCGACCGCCTTCGCCAATCAGCGTCCGCGCCGCTGCGACATGGCCCTTGAGCCGGTCGAGCTCCTCGCGAATATCCGCTCGAACGGCGAGAAGCGCAGCTTCCTGAGCGAGGCGTTCGTCCGGCAGGCCGGCGCCGGCCAGAAGATCCGCTAACTGTTGAGCCAACCGGTCGCGAATAACCGCCGGCGCAGCGTCGGCGCTGGCGCGGGCCTTCGCTGTAAGGCGCGCAACTTCGTCGAGCTGCTCCTGGACAATGACGGCGAGCCGGGCGCCCTCTTCGCGCCGTCCCTTGTCGAGCGCCGTCACGGCCGTTGCGAAACTCGCCATCAACGCTGCAACAAACGCCGCCTGCGCTTCTTCATCTTGTTCGCCGTTTTCGGCTTCGATAACTCCGGGCAGCGCCAGCACGCCTTCGGCGCGCGGCTTTTCGCACGGCGTCCGCGCGCGCACGCGCTCAATCATGGCGAGAACCATCTCAAGCGCCCGCTCGTTTATCCGGTGACGGTGCGCGCCGGCCTCCTCGCGCAGAAACAGGCTGACATTGAACGAGCCGCGCGAGAACACGCGCGCTATCGCCTTTCGCAAATCGGCCTCGAGATGGCCGAGCTCGCCATGCAAACGGCAGCGCACTTCGAGTCCGCGGCCGTTGACGCTTTTCACCTCCCACGTCCAACGCCGTTCTTCATGCGCTCCGTCGGCGCGGGCGAATCCGGTCATTGAGGATATGGTCATGCGCAAATCACCCGGCCTGCTTGCGTTCGCGCTCGATGCGCCGCCAACGCGCAACATTCGCTTCGTGTTCGCGCAGGGTTGACGCGAATGCGTGCCCGCCGGAGCCATCGGCGACGAAGAAAAGGTCGTCGGTTTCGGCCGGATTAAGCGCCGCTTCAATGGAATGGCGTCCAGGATTGGCGATCGGCGTCGGCGGCAGGCCGCGAACGAGATAGGTGTTGTAGGGCGTCTCCTTCTTCAGTTCGCTGACGCGCAAGCCGCGTCCGAGCGGCTCGCCGCCGGTCAGGCCGTAAATCACCGTCGGATCGGATTCGAGCCGCATGTTTTTTTTCAGCCGGTTGACGAAAACGGCGGCGATGCGCGCGCGTTCCTCGGGAAGGCTCGTTTCCTTTTCGATGATCGACGCCAGGATGATCGCTTCTGCGCGCGTCGAAAAGGGAAGTTCGAGCGCGCGCCCGTCCCAGAGTTCGTCAAGCACGGCGTTCTGAGCGTTCATCATCCGGCGAATCATCCCGTCGCGGGTTTCGCCGCGCGAGAAGGCGTAAGTTTCCGGCAGCAGCTCGCCTTCCGCCGGCGCCAGGGTCGTTTCGCCCGCAAGAACTTCATTCTCGTCGATAAGCGCCAGAATTTGCGCTGTCGTCAGTCCTTCGATCGCAGTGAAATAGTGGAGGATGCTCTTGCCGCTGATCAGGATGTCGATGATCTCCATGATGCTGGCGCCGGCCGGGATTTCATATTCGCCAGCTTTGAGCGCGCCCTGCGCGCCGCGCACGCGCACGGCGGCGATGAAAAGCTCGGGACGGCGCAGCGCGCCTGCCTCGTCGAGCTGTTCTGTGATGCGTGAAACGGAAGCCCCGGATTCGAGCAGCACAACCGTATCCTCTTTAAGCGGGCCCGGGCGCATGGTTTCACGATAGGCGATATACCCGCCCGCCGCCGCTGCAATTACGGCGAGCGCCAGCAGCCCTGAGAAAAAGATCAGAAACGATTTCAAGCCGCTTCGTTGCGACCGCGCCTGTTGTTGGTCTTCTGAGCCCATCACCCGCTCCGGCTGATCCCCTAAGCCGAAGCTTAACCGTCAACGCGGCGCATCACCAGTGAAGCGTTGGTGCCGCCGAACCCGAAGGAATTGGAAAGAACCGCGTTGATCGGCTTTTTGACGGCCTCTCGCGGGGCGAGATTGATTGGCGTCTCCACCGACGGGTTGTCGAGATTAATCGTCGGCGGCGCGATTCCGTCGCGCATCGCCAGCAGGCAAAAAATCGCCTCGACCGCGCCGGCCGCCCCAAGAAGGTGTCCGATCGCGGACTTTGTCGAGGACATGACGACGTTTTCAGCCGCATCCCCGAACAGGCGTTCGACCGCGCGCAGCTCAATCTCGTCGCCGACCGGCGTCGAGGTGCCATGGGCGTTGACATAGTCGATGTCGGCTGGAGTGAAGCCGGCGTCATTGATCGCCATGCGCATCGACCGAAAGCCGCCGTCGCCGTCTTCGGCCGGCGCGGTGATGTGATAGGCGTCGCCCGACAGGCCGTAGCCGACCACTTCGCCGTATATTGTCGCGCCGCGCGCGCGGGCGCGTTCATAGTCCTCCACCACCAGAAAACCGGCGCCCTCGCCCATCATGAAACCGTCGCGGTCTCTGTCGTATGGCCGCGAGGCGCGCTTGGGGTCGTCGTTGAAATGGGTCGTCAACGCCTTGCAGGCCGAAAACCCGGCGATGCCGATCGGACAGACGGCGGCCTCGGTTCCGCCGGCCAGCATGACGTCGGCGTCGCCGCGCTGCACGAGACGGGCGGCGTCGCCGATCGCATGGGCGCCCGACGAACAGGCCGTGACGACGGCGTGGTTCGGTCCCTTGAGACCCAGCCGGATCGACACCTGTCCGGACACCAGATTGATCAGCCGACCCGGAATAAAGAATGGCGAGATGCGCCGCGGGCCTTTTTCATACAGGGTGACGGCGGCTTCGGCGATGCCGGGCAGCCCGCCGATGCCGGATCCGGTGATGACGCCGGCGCGTTCTCTTTCTTCTTCCGTCTTGAGCTCGAGACCGGAATGATCAAAGGCCATTTGCGCGGCGGCGACGCCAAACATGATGAAATCATCGACCTTGCGCTGCTCTTTCGGCTCCATCCATCGATCGGCGTCGAACGCCGCGTCGCCGGCCTCCGCGCCGCCGCCATAGCCGTTCGTGCGCGGCACTTCGCCGGCGATATGGCAGGGCATTTCGGAAACATCGAATTTTTCGATCCGGCCGGCGCCCGAATCTCCGCGACACAACCGCCGCCACACCGGCTCAATGCCGACCCCAAGGGGCGTAACAAGACCAAGGCCTGTTATTACGGCGCGTCTCATACCTGCACCCTCCACGCTATCCAAAACGGCGCTTGCGCGCGGCCATCGGCGTCAGCCCCTCTGACAACGGGCCCGAGCCGACGAGAAACGCCGCCGGAGAGAAGAACGGCCGCGCGACGCGAACACGCGCCAAGCGGCCGTATGGGAACAACAAGGAGTCGCTGAGCGACTTATTTTTTTTGCTCTTCGATGAACTTGACCGCATCGCCAACTGTCTGGATCGTTTCGGCGGCGTCATCGGGAATTTCAACATCGAATTCCTCTTCGAAGGCCATGACCAGCTCGACGATATCGAGGCTGTCCGCGCCGAGGTCGTCGATGAAACTCGCCTTGGCTTCCACTTTAGCCGGGTCGACATCGAGGTGCTCGACCACAATTTTTTTCACGCGTTCAGCAAGATCAGACATTCAAGAGCTCCTTAATAAGAAAATCGAATCCCTCGCGGCGTTCTGCCGCTGTAAAGAGGCTTCCGGCGCGTTTCATGGCCGATTAAGGCAAAACGCGCCATGTTGCAACGCCCCTAGCTCGCTCGGGCGCTCATATCATCGCCATGCCGCCGTTCACATGCAGCGTCTGCCCGGTCATATAGCCGGCTTCGGCGGAGGCGAGATAGACCGCCGCAGCAGCGACATCGCCGCCCACGCCCATAGCGCCCGCAGGAATTTTCACGAGAATCGCGGATTTTTGCCGGTCGTTCAGGGCTTCGGTCATCGCCGTTTCTATAAATCCCGGCGCGATGCAGTTGACCGTGACATTACGGCTGGCGACCTCCTGCGCGAGCGATTTGGCGAATCCGATCATGCCCGCTTTCGAAGCCGCATAATTGGCCTGTCCGGCGTTGCCGGTCACACCGACCACCGAGGTGACGCCGATAATCCGCCCGAAACGGCGCTTGGTCATGCCGCGAAGCGCCGCCCGCGTGAGGCGGTAAAAGGCCGTGAGATTGACCTTCAGGACCTCGTCCCACTGTGGGGGCTTCATCATCAGCAAAAGCCCGTCGCGGGTGACGCCGGCGTTCGAAACCAGGATGTCGAGCCCGCCCATGGCCTCTTCCGCGGTCCTGGGCAGTACGTCGACGGCCTCGAGATCGGAGAGATCGCAGGCCGCCACATGAGCCCGCTCGCCAAGCTCGCCGGCCAGCGCTTCGAGCTTTTCGGTCCTGGTGCCGGACAGCGCCACAGTCGCGCCCTGCCCGTGAAGGGCCTTGGCGATGGCCCCGCCGATGCCTCCTGTGGCGCCGGTGATGAGGGCTTTTTTCTCCGTAAGATCAAACATCTGCAGCCTCTTGTTAAATTCAGGCGAAATCTCAAAAACAGCTCACAAATTGTCAAAGGCGTCAAAGTCGTCGGGGGCGCCCACCGCGATCGTCGCGGCGTCGCGGTTGATCCGGCGGATCAGCCCGCATAGGACCTTGCCGGCTCCCAGTTCGACAAAATGATCACAGCCCTTGTCGATCATGTAGGCGACGCTTTCGGTCCAGCGCACGCGGCCGGTCACCTGCCGCACAAGAAGATCGCGGATTTCATCGGGACTGGCGGTTTCGCGGGCGGATATATTGGCGACCACTGGCGTAACCGGCGCTCGGATGTCGGCGGTTTCCAAAGCTTCTTTCATACGCTCGGCCGCCGGCGCCATCAGCGAGGAATGGAACGGCGCAGAAACCGGCAGAAGCTTGGCCATTTTGGCGCCGAACGTCTTGGCCCCGTCGCAAACGGCTTTGATTCGGGCCTTTTCACCCGAGATCACCACCTGGCCAGGGGCGTTGTCGTTGGCGATTTCGCACGCGCCCTCGCCTTCGGCCGCATCAATCGCCTTCTGCGCCCCTTCAAGATCGACGCCGATGAGCGCCGCCATCGCGCCCTCGCCGGCTGGAACCGCCGCCTGCATGGCCTCGCCGCGAATGCGCAAGAGCCGGGCCGTATCGGCGAGGCTGAGCGCGCGGGCCGCGCACAGGGCCGAATACTCCCCCAGCGAATGGCCGGCGGCGAACATGGCGTTTCCGATGTCGAGGCCGGCCTCACTTTCAAGCGCGCGCAAAACAGCAATCGAATGCGCCATCAGCGCCGGCTGCGCATTGGCCGTAAGCGTCAGCATCTCCATTGGGCCTTCCCACATCAGCGCCGAAAGGCTCTGCTTCAGGGTTTCGTCGACCTCCTCGAACACTTCGCGCGCAGCCGGAAACGCCTCTGCGAGCGCCTTGCCCATGCCGACCGTCTGACTGCCCTGTCCGGGAAACACATAGGCGCGCGCCATGCCGTACTCTCCGTCGATCTCCGCCCCGGTCGATAGCCTTCCCCGCGCGCCAGGGCAATCCCGACGCGAGAACCGCTTGCACGGCTAAAGACGATGCGCTATGCCCCGCAGCCTTACGAGCGACGGTCGGCGGCGCCGTAATGCGCAGTTCAGCGCGCCAGGGTTTGCGGGGCGATCCTGCCAGCCGCCGAGCCAAAGGCTGAACGGGCGGCTGAAAGTCACGCCCCCGCGCAAGTCTCCGTCGCCAGAACCGGAGCTGGCTTACATGCCTTATTACGAGCACGTCTTTATTGCGCGTCAGGACATTTCTCCTGCGCAAGTCGAAGTGTTGACCGAAACGCTGCAGAAAATTGTCGACGATAATGGCGGCAAGATCACCAAATCGGAATATTGGGGGCTGAGAAACCTCCAGTACAAAATCAAGAAGAACCGCAAAGGTCATTACGGGCTCCTCAACATTGACGGCCCCGCAGCCGTCGTCGCCGAGCTCGAACGTCAGGAAAAGCTCAACGACGACGTTCTTCGTTTTTTGACCCTCCGCGTCGACAAACTCGACGACACGCCTTCGCCCGTCTTGAGCCGCCGCGACCGCGGCGATCGCGACAAGCGCCGTTAGGAAGGAAGACACCGATGGCCAAACCGTTTTTCCGCCGGCGCAAGACCTGTCCGTTCTCGGGTGAGAACGCGCCGAAGATCGACTACAAAGACCCGAAACTGCTGCAGCGCTATATTTCCGAGCGCGGCAAGATCGTGCCTTCGCGCATATCCGCCGTTTCGCAGAAAAAGCAACGCGAACTCGCCCGCGCCATCAAGCGCGCGCGCTATCTCGCACTGCTTCCTTATGCAGCGGAGTAGGCGCCATGGACGTTATTCTTCTCGAACGGATCCACAATCTCGGCCAGATGGGAGATGTGGTGAAAGTGCGCCCGGGCTATGCGCGTAACTATCTGTTGCCACAGAAAAAGGCCCTGCGCGCAAATGAGGCCAACCGGCAGGTGTTCGAAGCCCAGCGGGCTGAACTCGAAGCGCGCAATCTTGAAAAACGCAAGGAAGCCGAAGCCGTCGCCGCCAAGATGAACGGACGCGCTTTCGTTCTCATTCGCCAGGCCTCGGAAGCCGGCATGCTTTATGGTTCGGTTTCAACGCGCGATATCGCCGACGCCGCATCCAGCCAGGACGTGCATATCGCCCGCAGCCAGGTGCGTCTCCACAAGCCGTTGAAATCGCTTGGCGTCTTCAAGGTCCGCGTCGCGCTTCATCCGGAAGTGGATGCGGAGATCGACATCAATGTCGCACGCTCTGAAGAAGAAGCCGAACGCCAGGCGCGCGGTGAAAATGTACTCGCCGGCGCCGAGGAAGAAGATACCGCAAAACCCGTTGAGGAAAAAGCAGCCGTTGCAGACGCGGATATCGAAGCGCCGAGCGAAGAATTCTTCGAGGAAGGCGTCGCGCCTTCGGCCGCGGAAAGCGACGCCGACGCTCCGGCTGACGACGGCGAAAACAAATGAAGAAAGCACCGGTTAAGGTGTATGCGCAGGGGTGGCGACGCGCCGGCTCCTGACTGGTCGATCATAGGTTCAACCCGGCGTCGTCCATCAGCGGACTTCTTCGCGTCCGTTCCGGCGAAAGCCGGACTGGGCGTCGTATTATGGCGAACAAGCTTGAAATTGATCGGGTTCACGCTAGCCTGACGATGCTGCGTCAGCGAGATGAAGGCTGACGCAAGAAAAGCGTCGATCGAAAAATCTAAAAAGCGGGGAAAAATTTTTCGCGACGGCGCACGGTTTTTATGGTCTTAATCCATCATGGCGGACGGGGCGGACACTGGCGAGCTAAATAAGCAGAGTACGGAAGAAAAGCTTCCAATAAGCCTCAACGCCGAACAGGCTATTCTGGGCGCCGTTCTGTTCGACAACGAAATCTATTATCGTGTCTCGTCGTTCCTGAAAACTGAACACTTTTACGACCCCGTTCACCAGCTGATTTACGAGGCGTGCGAAAAACTCATTTCTCAAGGCCGGCTCGCCTCACCTGTGATGCTCGACACCTATCTCGCCGACTCCGAAGGGTTTCGCGAGGCCGGCGGGCGCAAATATCTCGAACGGCTCGCGGCGAACGTACCGTCGACAGCGAATGCTTCCGATTACGCCCGCGTCGTATTCGATTTTTCCGTTTGCCGCGGCTTGATGACAATCGGATCGGAGATGAGCGAGCGCGCACGCTCCGCCGGTCTCGACGACAATCCCGCCCGACAGCTCGAAGCGGCTGAACAGGCGCTCTACAAACTCGCCGAAACCGGAAAATACGGCGGCGGCTTCAAATCGTTTCGCGCGGCGATGACCGAAGCGATCGATCTCGCTGACGCCGCAGTAAAACGCGACGGCGGTCTCGCCGGGGTCGCCACGAAGCTCACGCGTCTCGATCAGCTTCTAGGCGGACTGCATCCGTCGGACCTCGTCATCCTCGCCGGGCGGCCCTCCATGGGCAAGACCGCGCTCGCCACCAATATCGCCGTCAACGCCGCCAGGGCGCACCGCGCCGAACGCCAGCCCGACGGATCGATGAAAACCGTCGATGGCGCGGTGGTCGGCTTCTTCTCGCTTGAAATGGCCGCCGAGCAGCTTGCAACGCGCATTATCGCCGAGTTTTCAGCCGTGCCGTCGGAGCGGATCCGGCGCGGAGACGTCGATCAGAAAGAGTTCGAGGACATCTATCACGCGGCGCGCGAGCTCGAAGCGCTGCCGCTTTACATTGACGACACCGGCGGGCTTTCCATCGCTCAGATTGCGGCGCGCGCGCGGCGGCTGAAGCGCCAGCACGGACTCGGCCTGCTCGTCATCGACTATCTTCAGCTCGTCACCGGATCGAACCGGCGCAACGATGGTCGGGTGCAGGAGGTGTCGGAAGTCAGTCAGGGACTGAAAGCGCTCGCCAAGGAACTCAACGTTCCCATCCTTGCGCTGTCGCAACTCTCCCGCCAGGTCGAGTCACGCGACGACAAACGTCCGCAACTTTCGGATTTGCGTGAATCCGGTTCGATCGAACAGGACGCCGACGTCGTGCTGTTCGTTTATCGCGAGAAATATTATCTGAGCCGCGCCGAACCGCGCGAAGGCACCGAGGAACATGCCGCATGGCTCGAGCGGTTGTCGGATGTTGGCGACACGGCGGAAGTGATTATCGGCAAGCAGCGCCACGGGCCGATCGGTAATGTGAAGCTGCATTTCGAAGAGAGCCTGACGAAATTCGCGAATCTCGCCGACGACCGTTACGCGGACAATCTCGACCGCGATTTCTAGGTTTCGCCGGCCCTTGGCTGCCGGCGCGCGACGTCGTGCTTTCCGACAACAGCGAAAGCCTCTACATCTGGCGCTATGATCGACAGACTGAACGCTGGCGCGGCCCGTCCGCGCGTCGATATCGACCTCGACGCGATCGCCGCCAATTACCGATATCTCCGCTCCAAAGCCCCCGCGGCCGAAGCCGGCGCCGTTGTCAAATGCGACGCTTATGGACTCGGCGTCGTCGAGGCCGCCCGGATGCTGGCGGAACAAGGCGGTTGCCGTTCGTTCTTTGTCGCCTACGCCCATGAAGGCGCGGTGCTGCGCGGCGCGCTCGCGAGCGGGCGTCCGGACGCAACGATCTACGTCTTCAACGGTCCCGACGATGTCAATCTCGACGCATTCGCTGAAAATAATCTCATCCCCGTGCTCAACAGCTTCGAACAGGCGCGACGCTGGACCGAAGCGCGTCCCGGCGCAGCCGCTGCAATTCATATCGACACCGGCATGAACCGGCTCGGCGCGCCAGCGGGCGAGCTTGACGCCATTATCGGTCTCGACGGCCTGTCGCCGACGCTGGTCATGAGCCACCTCGCCTGCTCATCCGTTCCGGCGCATCCGATGAATGAACGTCAGCGGCGCGACTTTATCGCCGCCGCCGGGCGATTTCCCGCCGCGCGCAGAAGTCTCGCCGCATCGGGCGGAACGTTGATGGGGCGCGATTATCATTTCGACCTGCTGCGCGCCGGCGTTTCGATTTACGGCGTCGGGCCATTCGACGCGCCACATGACGGACTGCGGCCGACGGCGCGGCTGACGGCGCCGGTGCTGCAACTGCGCCGCGCGCCGGCGGGCGCGAGCGCCGGCTACGGCGCAACCTGCACGCTGTCTCGAGAGTCGCTGCTCGCCACCGTCGCACTCGGTTATGGCGACGGCTACCCGCGCGCCGCCGGCAATCGCGGCGCAGCCTTTATCGGCGGCGCCCGCGCGCCTATTGTGGGCCGGGTTTCCATGGATTTGATCATTCTTGATGTGACCGACGCGCCGAAACCGGTAAAGATCGGCGACAGGGCCGAATTCTTCGGACCAAATCTGGCGATCGAGGACGCCGCAGCCGCCTGCGGTACGATCGGCTACGAGTTGCTGACGGGGCTTGGCGGACGAACCGAGCGCCATTACGTCTAACGCGGCGAACGAGAGGGGCGAAGTCCGGCGCCGCCGGAGGGGAAAGCGAATGAACCTGTTTGCGACCATCGGCCGGGCCGCGCTTGCGGTTTTTCGCGAGACCGGCCGCGTCGGCGTTTTCGCCATGCACGGGGCGTTCGCCTGGGTGATTGGTCCGTTTTACTGGCGCGCTTTCGCCCGAGCGCTCATGCGGATCGGCTTCATGTCGCTGCCCGTAGTCGGGTTGACGGCTATATTCACCGGCGCAGCGCTGGCGCTTAATATTTATGACGGCAGTTCGCGGTTTAACGCCGAAACCTTTCTGCCGCAAATTCTCGGCGTATCCATCGTGCGCGAACTGGGACCGGTTCTCGCAGCGCTGATGCTGGCGGGACGATCATCCTCAGCGATGGCGGCCGAGCTTGGCACCATGCGCGTGACTGAACAGATTGACG
Organism: Parvularculaceae bacterium; assembly: GCA_046756245.1. Lineage (GTDB taxonomy): Bacteria > Pseudomonadota > Alphaproteobacteria > Caulobacterales > Parvularculaceae. Next base: position 11,670 of record JBHHVZ010000042.1, on the reverse strand, counting down.
CCATGTCGACGCTGGCGGTCGACCCCTTCAAATATCTGATTGCGCCGCGCATCCTTGCGACGACGATCGCCATGCCGGTTTTGGTGCTTGTCGCCGACATTATCGGCGTTTACGGCGGCTATCTCGTCGCCGTTTACGCGCTCGATTTTTCCGGCGCGGTTTACATTCGCAACCTCGCCGAGTTTCTAACCAATGAAGATGTCGTCAGCGGTTTGATCAAAGCAGGCGTTTTCGGATTTCTGCTGTCGTTGATGGGCTGCTATTACGGCTACAGGAGCGCCGGCGGCGCGCAGGGCGTCGGCGCGGCGACGCGTATCGCCGTCGTTTCATCGGCCGTTCTCATCCTTGCGGCCAATTATATGTTGACGTCCCTGTTCGTGCAGTTTTGAGGCGACGCCTGTGACCGAAGAGAGAATTTCGCAAACGCCGAAAATCGCCATCCGCGACCTTCACAAGTCGTTCGGCGCGAAAGAGGTGCTCTGCGGCCTCGACCTCGACGTGACGCAGGGGCGATCGCTCGTCGTGATCGGCGGTTCGGGCACCGGAAAATCGGTCCTGCTCAAATCCATTCTCTGCATCCTGCGCCCCGAGCGCGGCGTCATCGAGATCGACGGCAAGAACCTGATGCGCGCTTCGGAGCGCGAACGCCGGCGCGCCGTCAGTCAGATCGGCATGCTGTTCCAGGGCTCGGCTTTGTTCGACAGTCTGCCGGTGTGGGAGAATGTAGCGTTCCGTCTTCTTTATCGCGAAGGAAAATCGCGCCGCACGGCGCGCGATCACGCCGTGGACTGCCTTGCACAGGTCGGCCTCGCGCCGGAGATCGGCGATCTTTCGCCGGCCGAACTTTCCGGCGGCATGCAAAAACGCGTCGGCCTCGCCCGCGCTATCGCGGCCGACCCGCAGATTCTCTTTTTTGACGAGCCGACGACCGGCCTTGATCCGATCATGGCGGACGTCATCAACAATCTCATAATCGAACGCGTGCGCGCGCTCGGCGCGACGGCGGTTTCCATCACCCACGACTTGGCCTCGGCCCGCAAGATCGCCGACGAGGTGGCGATGCTCTACAAGGGGCAGATCATCTGGCGCGGAACGCCGGACGAGCTTGACAATTCAGGCAATCCCATGGTCGATCAGTTCGTGCACGGACGCGCCGAAGGCCCGATCAAGATGGAAGTCCGAAAGCCATAGCGCGTGTTCACAACACCCGAAGCCGCCGGCGCGCTCAGTTCTGCATCAGGTCGGAATTACGCGGCTTTCCCGGCGTTGTCCTTCAAAAGGCCGAGGCGGACGAGACTTTCGGCTGTGGCGAGAATCGCTTCTTCGTTCGAGCGCGGCGACCAGCCGAGCGCGCGTTTCGCTTTTTCATTGGTCGCGTTCTTTCGCCTGCCAAGTTCCGGCAGGATCTGTTTGACCGCCGGATCGGTGATTGCGGCGATCCGCACCAGCCAGTTTGGCAGCTCGCGCGTCGGCACGCGCTTCGCCGCCGCGCCCATGCGCGCTTTCAACACCTTGGCGATGTCGAGGATCGACATGAAATCGCCGGCGACGGCGAGAAAGCGTTCGCCCTTCGCCGCCGGGTCGATCATCGCGCGAAGATGCAGATCGGCCACGTCGCGCACATCGACCACGCCGAACCAGATTTTCGGGCAACCGGGCATGGCGGCGTCCATCAGCCGCTGCACCAACAGGATCGATGTCGAATAGTCGGGTCCGAGCACCGGACCGAAAACGCCGACCGGATTGACGACCGACAGCTCGAGTCCGCCGCCTTCCTTCTCGATGAAATCCCAGGCGGCGCGTTCGGCGATCGTCTTCGATTTGACGTAAGCCGTCATCGCGCCGCCTTCAGGATTGGTCCAGTTGGTTTCATCGAACGGCGCGGATTGGGGTTTCTGTCCGTAGCCGACAGCCGCGAATGACGAGGTCAGCACGACGCGTTTGACGCCGGCTTCGCGCGAGACGCGCAAAACGCGGAGCGCGCCCTCGCGCGCGGGAATGATGAGCTCGTCTTCATGCTTCGGCGCGCCCGAAGGAAACGGCGAGGCGATGTGCAGCACATACTCGCAGCCCGCAACGGCTTCCGCCCAGCCGTCATCCTTTTCAAGGTCGGCGGCGAAAAAAGAAAGCCGATCGCCGGGCTCGGCTCCGCCGGTTTTCAGCATGGCGCGCACGTCGGCTTCGCGTTTCAAGTCGCGCACCGTGGTGCGGACCTCATGCCCGGCTGCAAGCAATTGCAGGATGGCGTGACTGCCGATAAACCCTGATCCGCCTGTCACCAAGACTGTGCTCATCGTCTTCTCCCTTCATTGCTTTGCGTCAAATTCGCCTGCGACTTATTCCCACTCGATTGTTTTTTGTCAGCCTGGGATGTCGATACCACGCGCTTTTCTTGTGCGACAAAGTACGCATACCGTCAATAATACCGTCAAATTCCTAAGCTCATGAAATACTCGCTCTATGTGACCTCGTTTGCGGAATGAATACTTGTGGGTAAGTCATCAATTCCCGGTGATCGCAAAACGGGGAGTCGCGAATCCAACTCTGTCAAAGGTGATGATAGCGAGTCCCGCCAAATCCGTACACAAATCGGCGCCGGCGCCTACTAATCGATGCATGTGTGTTGAGCATACGTCCGCAGGCTCAAATGGGGGGGGGGCGACGCAGCCGTCGATATCAGCAGGGGTTTTCCAGGCGGCAGCCTAATGCTTCAGTCAAGAAGCGCTTTTGAGGTTTTGTCGGAAGTGCTGATCTTATCTTCGCGAGCGACCGTCGCAACGCTCCGATATGGTGTTCCCAATCATACTCGCATCAACTGTCTCGCGTTCGAACAGTCCGGCAGAGGCGGCGTCGGCGCTTCGGCTTGATGGGAACGAAATTGCAGCAAAATCTCCGTTAGCGATGGCGCCGCCTCTCCGGTTTGGCCAGTGGCGGCGATGGATCATTATTCGCGGAATTGGATGATTTTGCCGTTCTGTGGAAGTCGTAGCTTCGCCTCACGCTGCGCAGGCGAACAGAGTCCTTGAAATACGGGCGAGCCTGGCGGCTCGACGGCGAAATAAAGCTCAAGGGTGTATTGGGCGCGATGTAGAGGGATCGGCGCCTCGCCTTTGCTCCTGACGTTCGAGGCATGCGGCGTCGCAGGTCGGCTCGCCATCGACGAGCGAGCAGAATACAAGTCGCACCGGCGCCGTTTCGCCGGATGCGGCGGCGGCCCAGACTTCGGCGGGACGGTTCTTGTGCGGACAGAAGACGGTCATCGGCCCGCGCGCATCGGCCGGCAATCGCGCCGGGCCAAGGCGGCGGCGGAGGATGAGCGTCGTCAGTGCGGACCCGAGCGCCAGGAACGCAAACAGGCCGAACCCGAGCAGATAGCCGCGTTCGGCGCCATAGCCCTCGACGAGGCCGCCAAGCGCGGGCGGCAAGACAAGACCGCCGAGCGCGCCGAGTCCGCCGACCCAGCCGGCCCCGGCGCCGCCCGCCACCGTCGCAAGATATTTCGGCACGAGCTTGAAGACGGCGGCGTTAGCGCCGCCCATGCCGACGGCCATGACGGTGGTCCCGACGACGGCGACAGGCGCTGCCGCGGCGAGCGCGACGATTACAGCGCCCGCCGCCATGACGGCGAATGCGGCAAGCGCTGTCGTCTCGCCGCCCATGCGGTCTGAGAGGAAGCCGCCCGGAACGCGGATCAGCGAGGCGAGAACGGAGTACCCCATGGTCAGCGCGCCGGCGGCGGTTAGGCCGAAGCCGAACCGGTCGTACCAATAAGTGGGAAGCCACGCCGTCAGCGCCAGAAAGCCGCCGAAAGACGTGAAATAAAGGCCGATAAGAGCCCAGGTGCGTCCGAGTCCGATCGTCCGCGCAAGGCCTTCGCGCATACCTCCCGCCGGCATCAATTCCTGGCCGTGATCGAAGGCCCATCTCGCGGCCTGGGCAGGCGGCGCTCGGAGCTTGTGGCGAAACTGGAAATAGGGGGCGTCATGCGCCCAGGCCGCGTAGGCGATGATGCCGAGCACAAGCATCGCCAGCCAAATGGCGTAAGCGGTCGCGAGCGACGTCCTGGCGACCGCGAGCGGAATGAGAAGGGCGAAAAGCCCCGGCGCCACATTTCCGAAACCGGCGTAGATCGCAAGCGCCTGACCCTGGCAGGCTTGCCGATGCCAGTATGAAACCTGGCCGATGCCGACCGAGAAGGTGGCGATCCCGCAGCCGCACAGCATGCCCAGGAGAAGGAGAAGAGGATAATGAGCCGCCGTCAGCCCGTCCGGGAATTTTGCGGCGAGCAGCACAAGCAGTCCGCCCATGCCCAGCGCCGAGAGGATCAGCAGCGTCAGCATCGGCGTGCGGCCGCCGGCGCTGTCGACCCAGGCGCCGAAAGGAATACGAAGGAGCGAGCCTGTCGCTGCGGGAATGGCGACGAGCAGTCCGACCTGTGTCGGCGTCAGGTCCATCGCCCGATTGAGGAGCTGCGCGGTGGGACCGAACAGGGATACAGCGGCGAAGCCGACGAAGAATCCGAGCGTCGCCGCAAAAAGCGCTTGTGTCGGCGCGCCCGCAATCCTCGGAAGGGCCGGCTTGTGGATGGCGGCGTGGCCGGTCGGGCGATCCTCCTCGTCACGCATCGCTTTCTCCCTGCGTTATCGCTTGCGCGCGTCGGCGAATTCGCGCGGGAATATCTCGGTCTCCAGATAATCCACGATCGCCCAGATTTCCTCGTTCGTCAGATAGCCGAAGGGCGGCATCAGCCATACGCCGCCGCCGCCGGGGATTCCGCAGGCGATGCGCAAATAGATTTGCTCGGGATCGCGTCCCGCCTTCAGCCTTGCGCGCGCCAGATTGGCCGGCGGCACGGAGTTGCCGACGGCGTCGACAATAGTCGCGGCCGCGTCTCCGTCTCCGCGTCCCTGCGGGCCGTGGCACATGGCGCAGGCGGAGGCGAAGAGGTCGGCTCCGGTAGCGAGAGTTTCGCTGGAGGCGGCGGGCCGCGGTCCCGGGGTAATGGTCCGACCCGGCGCCGGCCGGTCTTTCCAGAAGCGGTTGAGCGTATCGACAAGGGCGGTGCGCTGATCGTGCGTGAGCTGATCGAACGCCGGCATGCCGGCCGGCTCGAGGCCGTCCGTGAGCGTGTGATAGAGGTCCGCGTCCGAGGCTACGCCGTTATCCGTCGAGATAAAGCGATACCGGCCCGCCGTAAGATCGCGCGGCGGCTGCGCGAAGAGGGGAGATTTGGCCCCCGGCCCGTCGCCTTCGCCGTCGAGACCATGACAGCGCGCGCATTGGCTGACGTAAAGCGGATAGCCGGCCAGTCGGTCCGCGGCGGCGTCGGCCGGCGTCGCGAACCCGTCCTGCACCGGCCGGAACGGCGAAAGCGAAAGGCCGATGGCGGCGACGATGACGAACGCGCTCGCATAAAGCATATAGGAACGGTCACTCCGCAAGGCGAACTCCCATTTTCGCAGGATCCAGGATTTCGCCGTCCGCATCGACTGGTACGGCCGCACGAAATAGTTGATCGGCAGCGCCCAGAAATGGACAAGCTTGGTGAACGGAAAATAGGCGAAGAACGTCAGCGCCAGGAAGATATGCAGCTTGGCGACGAGGCCCGCCGAGGCCAGGAGCTCCGGCTGCGGAGAGAATGTCCAGATGCTTGCGAACCAGGGTGCGGCCGTATAGGCGACGCCGAAGATGCGCTGCACGATCACCTGATAGAGGCCGAGGCTGAGGATCGGGATCAGGAAGAGGTGGACGATATAATCGTCCGGCTGGCTCATGGCGCGGACCTCCGCAACAAAAAGCCGCCGCAAGAATGCTGTCGCCGACCCGGCGATGGTCATGACGCCGCCGATGAGCGCGAGCCAGTAGAAGGCGGCGACCCAGCGTTGGTTTCCCTGCAGTCCGCCGAGCCACCCTGCAATATGACCGAAGAGCACCAGCAGAATTCCCCAGTGGAATAGAAGCGAGGCGACGCCGAGCAGGCGATTGTTGAAAAGACCGCTCGCCCGCGTCGTCCAGGCGTAAGGCCGGAAGATCATCCGGATGATCGGGACTGCGAAGAAAAGGGTGAAACAGATATAGGGGTAAACGCCCCACAGGAATTGGGTCATGGGGTCACCTCATCTGGATCGCCGTACACGGAGCTCTGGCGAAAGGGACAGGGTGCGGCGACCTGGCTTTCCCCGGTGCGGTCATCGGCCGGCGGCAGCCAGATCGGATCCTCGCACATGCTTTGCGCGTCTTCATGCAGCAGCGCGTCGAGAGCCTCGACGAGCAGGGCGTAGGGGCTGTCGTGTTTTTCGAAACGCGACGCCATTTTGGGGATAGCGGGCGTTACGCGCCGCTCCACGATCCAGCGTCTGAGGCCGATGCGATCCCATGCCCGGCGCTCGAGGCTGATCGCCAGAAACTCCAGAATGACGGGCAGAAAATCGGCCAGCTCCCGGCCATTGAGATCGAACCCGAAATGCCGGTAGGCATTGGCGAGTTCAAGCATATAGGCGTTGCGACCCGACAATCCGGCCCCGCGGCAGGATTTGGGTTCCTCGAACAGATAGGCGCCCACATAGAGCGGGCAGGCCCCGGTCATTTCGATTGTCTGCAAATAAAGATCAACCGACTCCGCCTCCGGGTTCCGAGCAAACCGTTCGATGGGCGTGCGGACCGCGGCGGGAGCATGGCGCAGCGCCGCCCTTCCGGCATCGATGCGCGCGCCATCCCGCTCTTCGGGATAGAGCAGAAGCTCGCCGATGAGCCGATAACAGTCGCTGATCGCCTGTCGATGCATTACAACCTCCCGGTTTTCCGGATCGACGCAAGACAAGGGTCAGCTTCCCACTTCCCGCCGCCGGCCGTGGAAAAAGCGCCGCCGCTCGGGCGCCTTTCCCGGCGCCATCTCGGTAAACCCGGCGAAGCCTCGTTCAATATACGGAGCGTTGACAGTGTCCTCGCGCCGCGTCGTCGGGATGACGAACCGTTCGTTATAATGAGCGAGGGCGAGCAGCCGGTGCATGGCCCGCGCGTCGGCGGGGATGAGCCCGACGGCGTCGAGAACCTCCCTCGCCTCGCGGCCGTCCACCCGCTCGCTCCGCCGGAACTCTCGCACCGCAAGCTGACGCGTCAGGGCGATAGCCACTTCGTCTTCATTGCCCGCCGCGAACAGGCGGGCGAGATAGCGGATCGGAATGCGGAATTCCTCGAGCCGGGGCAGCACGCCATCGGCCTCGATCATCGCCAGGATGTCCTCGCCGTTCTCGGCGGCTGTCCGGATCGGGCTTTCCGGCGGAATATAAAAGAGATTGGGAAGCGTCCGGAATTCGGGATGCAAGGGCAGCGCAATCCGCCACGTCTTGACCATCTTGTAGACCGGAGAGCGGCGGCACGCTTCGAGCCAGGCGTCCGATATCCCTTGCGCGCGCGCCTGTCTCGCGACTGCCGGATCCTCCGGGTCGAGAATGATCTCTCGATGCCGGGCGACGAGCTCTTCGTCCGGCGCGTTGGCCGTCTCGGCGATGCGGTCGAGGTCATAAAGCAGGGGACCCATATAGCGGATGCGTCCCGGGCACGCCTGAAAGCAGGCGGGCGGCAGGCCGCTTTCGAGTCGAGGATAGCAAAGTACGCACTTCTCCATCTTGCCTGTGCGCCAGTTGTAGTAGGTCTTCTTGTAGGGGCAGGCGGAAACGCAATATCGCCAGGCCCGGCACCGGTCCTGGTCGATGAGGACGATGCCGTCCTCTTCCCGCGTGTAGGCAGCGCCCGACGGGCAGGCGGCGACGCAAGCGGGATTAAGGCAATGATTGCAGATGCGCGGCAGGTACATCATGAAAACGTCGCGATACTGCAGATAAGCGCGCCGCGCATCGTCGGTCATATCGGAAAAGTTGTAATCCCGCCCGCCAGTTCCGTCCTCGTGGGTTCCGGCCGCGTTGTCTTCCCAGTTGACGGCGTAATCGAGGGAAATGTCCTCTTCACCGGTGATCTGCGATTTGGGCCGCGCCACAGGCTGCGAATAACTGGTCGCCGTTTCGGAATGGAGGTCCTCATAGGTGAAGGTGAACGGCCCCTTGCCGTAATAGTCCTTCATCTGCGGCATAACCGGGTTGTAGAAGAGATTGAGCATCTCCCAGACACGCGAGGCGACACGCAGACTCGGACCGTCGCTCCCTGGCCGCCGCCGCCAGCCGCCGTGGTGCTTGTCCTGGTTCTCCCATTCCTTGGGATAGCCAATGCCGGGCTTGGTCTCGACATTGTTCCAGAACATGTATTCGGCGCCCTCGCGGTTGGTCCAAACGTTCTTGCAGGCGAGCGTGCAGGTGTTGCAGCCAAGACATTTGTCGAGGTTGAACACCATGGCCATCTGTTGTTTGATCCGCATGGCTAGGCCCCTTTTCCCTGAGCAAGGTCGCTTTCCCGGTAGATCACTGCGCGACCGTCCGGTTCGGACGGCTTTTTGCGGATGAAGACTGCGCAATCCCGTTCCGAAGGACTGGTCCCCCAGTAGTTCAGGAAGTAAGTCCAATTGGCGTAACCGCCGACCATGGTCGCTGGGTTCATCATGATCCGCGTCGTCGCGTTGTTGTTGCCGCCGCGCAGATCGCTCGCACCACGTTCGCGCGCAAGCGAGGAAAAGGGCACGTTTATGTGGCGCTCGGACGAGTGATACATGATCGCGCAGTCGCGCGGCACTGTGTGGCTGACGACGGCGCGCACGACGCTGATTCCGTTCTCGTTGTAGATCTCGACCCAATCATTGTCGGCGACCCCGATCTCGCGGGCGTCGAGCTCGCTGAGCCACACCACCTGACCGCCCCGGAACATGTTGAGCATGTGCCAACTATCCCAGAACATGCTGTGGATCTGCCACTTGCCGTGCGGCGTGATAAAGCGGAACACTTTGGAGTTGGGGACCGCTCGCGCCGGCTGCGCGTCCCCCATCTGGACCATATCGATGGGCGGCTTGTAGGTCGGCAGCATTTCACCGAGCTCCCGGTAGATCCGGTGATCGAAATAAATTTCCTGGCGGCCCGTGAGCGTATGCCAGGGCTTGAGCGTTTCCACATTAAGCGTCCACGGACAGTATGTGCGTCCTTCGCTTTCGATCGCCGACCAGTGCGGCGAGGTCAGGCTGCGGCGCGGCTGCGACGCCAGATCGGAGAAGTGATGATGAATCTCTCGGTCGCCTGCGACGAGATGGGCGAGCGGAACGCCGGTGCGCTTTTCGAGCGTCTGAAAAGTGCGATAGGAGACCTCGCCGTCGCTTTCCGGCGAGATGCGAAGAATGACTTCGGCGACCTGCCGGGCCTCTTCGAGCGAGGGGCGGCCGTCTTTTTCTCCGACCAGATGGCTTGTCCTGAGCGCTTCGTAGGTCTCGCCGAGATCGGCCGCGATTCCTTTGGCGCCGTAGCCGCCGGGCGCGCACAGCCTTGGTCCGAGGCTTACATATTTTTCCGCCACCTTCGTATAGTCACGTTCGACGATACGAACTTTAGGAAACGTCTTGCCGGGAACAGGTTCGACGTCGCCCGACCGCCAGTCGCGAAGCTCGCCCAGGGGCTGAGCCATCTCGTCCGGCGTATCGGTGATCATCGGCGTCATCACCAGGTCCTCGACCGGCTCGGGCAGATGCTCTTTGGCGAGTTCGCTCACCTTCTCGGCGATCAGCTTGAAGGCGTCCCAGTCGTGCTTGGTTTCCCACGAAGGATCATGCGCGGGCGTGAAGGGATGGAAGAAAGAATGCAGGTCGGTGCAGGTGAGATCGTATTTCTCGTACCAGTGCGCTGTCGGAAGCACGATGTCGGAATAATTGGCCGACGAGTCCATGCGAAGATTGACATTGTAGATGAGATCGAGCTTGCCCAGGGGCACCGCGTCGCGCCATGCGATCTCGTCTGTGAGATCGTTGGCGCGATCTTCGCCGAGGACGTTGTTGTGCGTGCCAAGGAGGTGCTTGAGCGCGTATTCATGACCGCGCATGCTGGTGCCGATCAGATTCCCACGATAGATCCACAGCACTTTGGGATGGTTCTCCAGCGCATCGACATCGTTGAGGGCGAAGCTGTATGCGCCCTCCTTGAACCGCCGGGCGACCCAGTCCGCCACCTCCTGTTCCGTTTCGGCGCCGGCGGCGTGCGCTTCCTTGATCGCGTCGAGCGGGTTCTTCTTGTCGATTTGAGGATAAAAGGGCAGCCAGCCCAGCCGCACGGCGAGGCTGTTCATGCTCGCCGCATGCCGGCCCTTGCTCGGAAATTTCTCGGCCCACGGCGCCCATAAGGGATCCAGGATCATGCCGTCGTAACGCCACTGATCCGTATGGAAATAGAAGTAAGACGTGCTGTTCATATGGCGCGGAGGCGCGGTCCAGTCGGCGGCACCGCCTAGTGCGCCGATCGCGGCATAAGGCCGGATTTTTTCCGTACCCACATAATGGGCGAATCCGCCGCCATTGACGCCCATGCAGCCGGTGAGAATCCCCATCACCGCCTGCGCGCGATAAATCAGCGATCCGCCATGATACCAGTGCAGGCAACCCGAGCCTGTAATGAACAGGCACTTGCCTCTCGTTTTCTCCGCCGTTTCCGCCCATTCCCGGGCGACGCGCAGAACGAGCGAACGGGATACGCCGGTTTCCTGCTCCTGCCACGCCGGCGTATAGGGGCGGTCCGCATCGTCGTAATCGACGGGATAGTCGCCGGAGAGGCCGCGCGCGACGCCGAAATGCGCGAGCAAAAGGTCGAAAGCGGTCGTCACCCGCACCTCCTCGCCATCGACGGTTTTCAACCGCCGGCTCGGCACGCCGCGCACGGTTCGCGTCGCAGGCCGGCCCTTGCCCGGCGTCTTGCCGAGCGTGGTGTCGAAGGTGTGGGTGAAATCGGCGAACTGAACCGGGACTTCTTCATAATCGCCGTCAAGGCAGCTCAAAAGAGGGTCGATCGCTTCGCCGGTCGTCGCGTCCTCGAGTTTCAGGTTCCAGCGCCCGGTCCTGGCTTCCTCCCAGCGGAATCCCACCGAACCGCCGGGCAGGCGCGGCGTTCCGGTCCTGTCCAGCACCGGCGTCTTCCATTCGGCGTTTTCTTCGCCGGCGAAATCGGCCAGGTCGCTGGCGCGCAGGAACCGCCCGGCGAGGCGGGCGTCCTGATCGCTTTCGTCCTCTTCGAGCACGACGAGGAACGGAAGATTCGTGTACTGTTTGAGATAGTCGCGAAAATAGGGCGTCGCGCGCTCGACATGGAACTCCTTGAGAATGACGTGGATGCAGGCCAGAAGAAACGCCGCATCCGTGCCGGGGCGCGACGGTATCCACAGATCGGCGAATTTCGTGACGTCAGAATAATTAGGCGCCAGATTGACGATCTTGCCGCCATTATATTTGTGCTCGGAGGCGAAATGCGCGTCGGGCGTGCGCGTCATCGGAAGGTTGGAGCCGAGAACGATCCAGTAGGCGCTCTGATACCAGTCGGCGGCCTCATGCACGTCCGTCTGGTCGCCGAACATCATCGGCATGATGTGCGGCAAGTCGTGGTACCACTCGTAGAAGCTGAGCATCGTGCCGCCCAGCAGGTTGCACAGCCGGTGTCCCGACAGAAAGCTCACCATGCTCATTGCCGGAATGGGCGAGAACGACGCCAGGTGATCCGGACCATACTGCTTGATCGTGTAGATGATTGCCGCTGCCCA
>JBHHVZ010000041.1:0-24544 GCA_046756245.1 Parvularculaceae bacterium | reverse complement strand
GAAGAGATCATCCACCGCGCCAATTTCAACTGGACCTACAGTTTCTTTCCGGTGTTCTGGTTCTCGCTTGGGGTGGCGGCGCCGGTCATGCTGTTTCTCATACAATACGCAGCGGGCGTGTCATTCGACCAACTCAAGGTGGCGTGGGGAAGCGCCGCGTTCGGAGCCCTGTTCGGCTCGATCATCCTGATCAACCACCTGATCATTCTGATTACGACCGAAATCGTCGTGACAACGTTTCGTTTCGTTTACAAGGTCGGCCTGATCGCCCGCCATACGCAGGAAGTCAGCCTTAACAAGATTGAGGAAATCACTCTCGAGCAGACGATTTGGGGACGCATCTTCGGCTTCGGCAAGCTGGTGTTGCGGGGCACCGGCGTCGGAGTCATCACGCTTCCCGATCTCGACAATCCTATTCATCTGCGCCGGATTATCGAAAACGCCAAGGCCGCGCTTAGAAAAGGCAGTTTCTCAGACCGGCGCACTAATGACGACTGACGCGCCGACCGATCAATTCAGCTTAATCCTCAACATATAAACCGAGGCCAATGAGCGTCCGCCTTACGATCGCCCGAAGGTCGCTCTCCTCCCGCACGACTTTCGAAATCATATTGACGCCAATCAACAGATTTTGCAGCGCAAGAGCAGTTTCACGGTCATTTCGCTCTTGCGGAATTTCTCCTCTCTTCGCTGCAAGACGCAACAGCTTCTCAAATTGCTCAAGATTTCGCTTCATGATGTTTTCCAGCATGAGGGCGACTTCTTGGTTTGTGTCGCCGCCTTCTGCGAGACAGTTGATCACCAGGCAGCCGCGCGCTTCCGGATCGGCGGCGCGCACCTTGCAAACTTCTCTGAATACCTTGTTGATAAGCGGTAAGATGGGCGTGTTTTCGTCAGCGTCTTCAAACGCAATGTCTGGCGATTGAAGAGAATAAGCGTCCAACGCCTCCTGGAAAATCTGCTCCCGGCTTTCGAAAGCATTGTACAGGCTCGATCGCGTGATCCCGAGCGATTCCGACAACGCCTTGATCGAGCAGTCGCCGTAACCTTTCTTCCAGATCACGTTCATCGCAACGCGGACGACGTCGTCACGATCAAATTTCGCCGGTCTGCCCAATTGAATCTCGCATCTTTATAGAGGGCCGGAGTAAATCTCTCCGACCTCCTTTTGTACGTATATGCACAAAACATGAACCTTCCGTTCGGCCCGGTTCAACAGTAAACTCTATGCGAAATCAACAAATTCGAGAAACCAATGTTGCGTTCGGGCGAATCCAGCCGCCAAGCGTGACCGCCTTGGTCGAACAAAACGCCGCAAGGTCAGCCCGCGCTACATCATTTAGAAAGCGCTGAAGGCGGGGGATTTGGTCGTGACTTCGCACTGAATAGACGGTTCCAGTCTCTTACGCTGACGCAAATTGATATCTGAGAATCCGTTCGAGTCCATCGCGGTCGGTTTCATTGAACATGGCCTTTCTGTCGCTATCGACGTCGAAAACGGCAATCAACTGATCGCCCGGATCGAACACGGGAACGACAATTTCGGACTCCGAACGCGCGTCGCATGCGATATGGCCCTGAAAGGCATGCACATCTTCAACGATCTGCGTCTCGCGCGTCGCCGCCGCCACGCCGCAGACGCCTTCGCCAAACGGAATGCGCAAGCACCCGAGCGAGCCTTGATAGGGTCCGATTACGAGCTCGTCCGGCTTATCCGGATCGACGAGATAAAACCCGGTCCAGAAATAATGGTCGAAAGCGTGGTGGAGAACGTTGGCGACTGTCGTCATGCGGGCGACACGATTCGTCTCTCCTTCAAGAACCGCGGCGATTTCTTTTGCGGTTTCTTCGTAGCGCAGGCGTTTTTCGTCAGGCGTCATTCTTTTTCGCTTATTTCAAATGAGAGTACGGGCAACGCGCCAATACTGATTTCCACCTTATCGCCGACGGCGAGCGGACCGACGCCGTCCGGCGTGCCGGTGAAGATAAGATCGCCCGCCTTCAATTCAAACTGTTCAGAGAGCGCCGCAATGATTTCCGGAACGGTCCAGACCATGGACGAGAGCGGCGCGTCCTGCCGCGTTTCGCCGTTGACCGAAAGGGCAAGCCGGGCCGCGTCGAGACCCGCCGCCTTACCCGCACGCATAATAGCGCCGAGCGGCGCGGAATAATCGAACGCCTTGCTTGCATCCCACGGCCCGCCCGCCTTCTTCGCCCCCGCCTGACGGTCGCGACGGGTGAGATCGCAGCCGGCGGCGTAGCCGAACACATGCGCAAGCGCTTCCTTCGCGGCGATGCCGGCGCCGCCCGATCCAAGCGCGGCCACAAGTTCGCCTTCGTAATGGAGGTTTTCCGTCGCCAATGGATAGGGAATCGCAGCACCGCTCTCGACGACGGCGTCGGCGGGCTTGGTGAAGAAGACCGGCGGCGCGTCGCGCGGATCGCCGCCCATCTCCTTGATGTGATCGGCGTAATTGCGCCCGATGCAGAAAATGCGACGGACCGGAAAGCGCCCGCCGCCTGCGACGGCGACCGAGGCCTGCGGCGGCGGATCGATGACAAAACTCATTCCGACTCCTGGAATTTGACGCCTGACTCTAAGACTCCCTTGCCCGGCACATAGTTGATTTCGAGACGCACCCCATCCGGATCTTCGAACAACACCGAATAATAACCCGGCGCCCAGGGCCCCTCCTCGGGGCCGTGAACGATCGGCGCGCCTTCCTTTTTCAGGAATTCATGCAGCGCGTCGACATTTTCCCGGTCTCTGGCCCGAAAACAAAGATGATGCAGGCCGACACGACCCTGTTCAAAACGCTCGCCTTCATGGCCGTCAGCAGGCGGCTCGACGCCGAGCGCCGTGCGGCCGCCAACGCTGTAGAAAAAGCGCTCCGTGTCATTGACGATGGTCATGCCGAGAAACGGCAGAAGCTTTCTGTAGAACGCCGTTGAGGCTTTGAAATCGCCCGCCGTCAGAACGACATGCGCCATACCGTTGATTTCCATCAGTCGCTCGCCATGGTTTTCTGCGCGCAGCCGCCCTCTTTCAACACCCGCATATCGGAAGGCGGAAACCGCTTAAGCAACGCCGCATTGCGCTTCGGCCGGGCGACAAGCGCGCCGCCGCAATTCGGGCAGACGCCTTTCAAAACAGCCCTCGCGCAAGCCGGACAATAAGTGCATTCGAACGAACAGATATAAGCGTCGGCTTCCGGCGGCAGGTCGGCGTCGCAGCATTCGCAATTGGGCCGCATCTCGAGCATGGAGAGTCCCGACTACAAAATCTTCTGACCGGTTTTCGACCAGTCGGCGAGGAACGCCTCGAGCCCCTTGTCGGTCAGCGGGTGCTTGACCAGCGCCCTGATGACGGCGGGCGGTATCGTCGCCACGTCGGCGCCGGCGAGCGCGCAGTCTTTCACATGCTGGGGCGACCGGATGGAAGCGGCCAGCACTTCCGTACGGAAATCGTAATTGTCGTAGATCGCCCGGATTTCCCGTATGAGCTCGACGCCGTCCGCGCTGATATCGTCGAGTCGCCCGATGAAGGGCGACACGAAAGTCGCCCCGGCCTTGGCGGCCAAGAGCGCCTGATTGGCCGAAAAACACAGCGTCACATTGACGTTAATTCGCTCTCCGGCGAGGGTCCGGCACGCTTTGAGGCCATCCAAGGTCAGCGGAACCTTGACCGTCACATTTTCGGCGATTTCCGCAAGCAGCCGTCCCTCGGCGATCATCGCTTCAGCCTCAAGCGCCGTCACTTCGGCGCTGACCGGCCCTTCGACGAGGCCGCAAATCTCGGCCACCACTTCGCGAAAGTCCCGGCCGGACTTCATCACCAGGCTGGGATTGGTCGTAACCCCGTCCACAAGGCCCCCGGCGGCGAGATCGGCGATTTCGTCAACGTCAGCGGTATCAACAAAAAATTTCATGTGTTCCTCTTCGACACGCGGCGGCGGGCCAAACCCGGCGGGAAGGCCCGCAGCGCGCATTCTAGCGCAACTCGGAAGCCCGACAAACGCGATGAGCGCCGTGGTGCGGCGGAAATACGCAGCCCGCCGGGCTCCCTTTGCTAACGCATCCGTCATCTTCTCGCGATAGTGTCTGAAAAGGGGCTTGTGCGGGAGCCGCGAGCTTGAGATATCTGTCGGTCATTCGCGCGGGCGTCTCCGATCGTTTCGCGTTACCGGATTGTTTTCAGCGGCGATTCCACCCATATGCCTTCGCCGTGGGGAGCCCGACAAAAACATGACCAAAATCATCCCCGACCAGAATTCAGTCGTTGTCCGTTTCGCCGGAGATTCCGGCGACGGCGTGCAGCTTCTCGGCGCCCAGTTTGCGGAATCGACCGCTCTCGCCGGCGCGGACTTTGAGACCTTTCCGGATTTCCCGGCTGAAATCCGGGCGCCGGTAGGGACAACCTTCGGCGTGTCGGCCTTTCAGATCAATCTGGGCGCGCGCCAGATCAAGACTTCCGGCGACGCGCCCAACGTGCTGGTAGCGTTCAACCCGGCCGCACTCAAGGTCAATCTGCCGATCCTGCCAAAGGGCGCGCTCATTGTCCTCAATACGGACAGCTTTACGGAGCGAAACTTCTCAAAGGCCAATATCAAGGAAGATCCGCGCGCCACCGGAGAACTCAATGACTTCACGGTTCTGGAAATCCCGATTACCAGCCTGACGGCGGACGCCGTCAAACCGGTCGGGCTCGGCAAACGCGACGCAGATCAGTGCAAGAACTTCTGGGCGCTCGGCGCCGTGCTTTGGATGTTCGGACGCGACCGCAAACCGATCGAAGACTGGGCGCGCAAGAAATTCGCCAAAAAACCGCCGGAAGTGCTGGCCGGCAATCTCGCCGCGCTGAACGCCGGCCACGCCTATGCGGAGACGGCGGAGCTGTCGGCTGAAATTCCCCAATTCGAAATCGGCGAAGCGCCGATGGCGGCGGGCGAATACCGCTCTATCACCGGCGCGCAGGCGCTGGCGCTCGGGCTTGCGGCGGCCGGCGAATTCGCAGGCCGGCAGGTTATCTTCTGTTCCTATCCGATCACCCCGGCCTCGCCGCTCCTCCATCATCTTTCGCGCATGGGCGCGCTAGGGGTCGCCACCTTCCAGGCCGAGGACGAAATCGCCGCGGCCTGCGCGGCAATCGGCGCCTCATACGGAGGCGCTATCGGCGTGACATCGAGTTCGGGTCCCGGAATCGCCCTGAAGACCGAAGCGATCGGTCTCGGCATCGCCGTCGAGATGCCGGTGGTGATCGTCAACTCGCAGCGCGGCGGGCCTTCAACCGGCCTGCCGACCAAGACCGAACAGTCCGACCTCTATCAGGCCGTATACGGCCGAAACGCTGACGCGCCGGCCCCGGTTATCGCCGCTGCAGGGCCGAGCGATTGTTTTTACGCAGCGATTGAAGCCACGCGCATCGCGCTGCGGCATATGACGCCGGTGTTCCTCCTCACCGATGGTTATATCGCCAACGCCGCCGGCCCGTGGGCGTTGCCGGATCTGAATCGGATCGATCCGATCAACACCGTCGCCCCGCCGACGCCGCCGGATTCGGACGACCCGGAAGCGCTGAAGCGGGCGATCTGGACGCGCGATCCGGAAAGCCTCGGCCGCCCGTGGGTGACGCCGGGCATGAAGGGTCTCGCCCACCGTATCGGCGGCCTCGAACGGGATATCGAACTCGGCGATATCTCCTACGACGCGGCCAACCATCAGGCCATGAGCGAATTGCGGGCGCAAAAAGTCGCCAATGTCGCCAAATTCCTGCCCCGCCAGCATATCGAACAGGGACCGGAGAAAGGCCCGCTCGCAGTCGTCGGCTGGGGATCGACTTATGGCGCGATCTGGCGGGCGGTCGATCTTGCCCGTCAGCAGGGGCTCGACGTTGCGCAGATCCACCTGCGCTATCTTAATCCCCTGCCATCCAATTTCGGCGACCTTCTCGCCGGCTACGGCAATATTCTCCTGCCCGAAATGAACATGGGCCAGTGCGCCACATTATTGCGCGACCGGCTCGGCGTCGACGTCATTTCCCTCGAAAAAATCTCGGGCCAGCCGTTCAAGATCGCCGAAATCCTGAACGCGATCACGACCCACTACCCCAAGACGGCCCATCGAGCGAAGAAGGCGGCGGAATAGGAGTTGATGAAATGACCGCGCCCCTCACCGCGAAAGATTTCGCCACCGACCAGGAGGTGCGCTGGTGCCCCGGCTGCGGCGATTACGCCATTCTGAAGGCCATGCAGAAAACGCTCGCCGACATCGGTTCGGATCCGGACAACACCGTTTTCGTTTCCGGCATCGGCTGTTCGTCGCGTTTTCCCTATTACATGGCGACCTACGGCTTTCACACCATTCACGGCCGGGCGCCGGCTTTCGCGACCGGACTGAAGCTCGCCAATCCCGATCTCGATATCTGGGTCGTCACCGGCGACGGCGACGGGCTTTCGATCGGCGGCAATCATCTGCTTCACGTCCTGCGCCGCAATGTCGATTTGCAGGTCCTCTTGTTCAACAACGAAATTTACGGCCTGACCAAAGGACAGTATTCGCCAACGTCGCGCATCGGCACGCGCTCGCCGTCGAGCCCGACAGGATCGATCGACAGCCCGGTGTGCGCGGGCGCGTTTGCGCTCGGCGCCGGGGCGAAATTCGTCGCGCGCGGCGTCGACACCGACCAGAAAAATCTCGGCGAAACGCTGAAGGCGGCGCATGCATTCAAGGGTGCGGCGTTTGTGGAGATTTTCCAGAATTGCATCGTCTACAACGCCGACATATTCAAAGATTTCACGGAAAAAGCAGCGGCTCCGGAGCATCAGCTTCACGTCGTTCACGGCGACCCGCTTTTATTTGCGAAAGGACAGAAGGGTCTGCGTTTCGACCTGCAGTCGCTGAAACTTGAAGTCGTCGACGTCGGCGAAAACGGCGTTCCGGAATCGGAGATCCTGCGCCATGACGAAACCAACGCCGCGCTCGCCCAGATGCTGCTGACTCTGCCGCATGACGGCTTTCCTGTCGCGCTCGGGGTCATCTATCGCGCGCCGGCGCCGTCGTTCGACGAAAGCTTCTGGGCGCATCATCCAACCAAGGGTGAACGCACAGGCCGCGTCGCCGACGCGATCAGGCGCGGCACGACCTGGAAAAAGCACGGCTAATACAACGCTGCACTGACCGCGACTCATAGATTTGGGGAAAAGCCTTGTATTTCAATGTCGACCTTTAAATGGAATCTCAGGTCGTCAGTGAGAGCTTGGTATAAGGCCGCGGACGCATTGCGGAGCTGCGGCGCATGATGCAGGAGTCGATTGTCCGCATACGCAATCCCTATCCTCGCCTGGGTTGCGAACCACGCGCCTCAAGGGTTAGACTCGTGCGTCGCTCTTGTAGAGTTGGTCGTGCGTTCTGACGCGATCAGACATATCCGCGCGTAGTCCAAACAAGCAAATAAAATGTCGTTTCGTGCTGCAATTGCGCCTGCGATCGGGTAAGGAGCCACGCACATGAAATTGATCGACTGGTTCGCCGCAATAATCCTTTTTCTGCTCGGCTGCGTTCACAACTTCATCGCAGCGCCGGCGACCTATGACAGCTTAAATACAACAGCCATGTGGTTTGTAAGCGGCGGCGTCATGCTGTGGTATGCGGCGATTATCAATTTTTTCTGGCTTCGCGCGGGCGCTGGCGATCGCACGGCGGCGCGTCTCGCTGCAACATCGAATATCGTTCTTTTGGGCTTTGCGGTTTTGTTCGTTTACGCGAAACAGAGCTGGGCGGACCCGCAAAACATCCTTCTGCTCGCGCCCGCTTTCTGGCTTTCGGCGCGAAGTATTCGCGCTTCTTTTTAGATTCGCTTTAAGACCGGGATGCAAAAAGCAAAGGGCCCGGCGCGGCGATCGTCGCGCTGCCGGACCCTTCGTCTCTTTTCGGGCGTTTCCCGAAACTGCCCCCGCGCTCTTCCCGGCGCATTGGTTGCAGATGAAAAACCGACCCCGCCCGTTGGTCAACAGAAGCGGCCCGTTATCGCGGTCATTTTGCATGCCAAACAGGGAATTTTTTAAAATTTGTTGCCGCTGCGCCACAGCCAGCCGGCGGTCACTCTTTCAGCGCCGCTTCGGTCGCCTCGGCGAAAATGTCGAGGCCTTCGTCGAGCAACGCGTCGGAAATCACCAGCGGCGCGAGCGTCCGCAGGCACTGCGCGTAAGCGCCCGCCGTGGTGATGATGAGACCGCGATCGCGCGCCTCGGCGAGGATCTTTCCCGCCATCTCTCCGTTCGGCGCTTTCGGATCGCCGTCTTTGACGAGTTCGACCGCAACCATCGCGCCCGCCCTTCGCACGTCGCCAAAAACCTTTTTGGCGACGCCCGATTGAAGCTCGCGCCAACGCGCCTCGATTTTGGCGCCGATCGCCTCGGCGCGCTCCAGCAGGCCTTCCTCCTTGATCACGTCGAGCACGGCGAGCGCCGCCGCGCAGGCGACCGGATTGCCGCCATAGGTCGACCCCATGCCGCCCGGCGCGATCTTGTCCATCAACTCCGCCTTGCCGACAAGCGCCGACAAAGGCAGCCCCGCCGCAATGGATTTGGCGATGCAGATGAAATCGGGTTCGACGCCGGCGTGTTCGAAGGCGAACATTTTACCGGTGCGGCCCATGCCCGACTGGATTTCATCCGCAATCAGAAGAATGCCGTTGTCGTCGCAGATTTTGCGGAGCTCGCGGAGGAATTCCGGCGGCGCCGGATTGAACCCGCCCTCGCCCTGCACCGGCTCGATGATCATCGCCGCGACTTCCTCGGCCGGAATTTGCGCCTTGAAAATGAGCTGCAGCGCGGCGAGGCAGGAATCGAGGCTGACGCCGTGATAGGCGTCCGGATAGGGCGCGTGAAAAATCGCCGGCACGAGCGGGCCGTAGCCGACCTTGTAGGGCCTGGCCTTGCCGGTGAGCGTCGTCGCTAAGAGCGTGCGGCCGTGAAACGCGCCCTCGAAGGCGATGACGCCCGGCCGTCCGGTGATGCGGCGGGAGAATTTGACGGCGTTTTCGACCGCCTCGGCGCCGGAATTGAAAAGCGCCGTCTTTTTCGGCGTTTCGCCCGGCGCGAGCGCATTCAAGCGTTCGGCGAGCGTGACATAATTTTCGTATTGGGCGATGCCGAAACAGGTGTGGATGAAGCTGTCGACCTGACTTTTGATCGCAGCGACGACTTTCGGGTGGCGGTGGCCAACGTTCAAAACGCCGATGCCGCCAATGAGGTCGATATAGCGCTTGCCCTCGACGTCCCAGAGTTCGGCGCCTTCGGCGCGGGCGGCGTAAACGCCGGACTTCGACGGCAGTCCCAGGGGCAAGGCGAGGTCGCGGCGCGCTTTTAAGCTTTCATTGGTGGGGAACTCGTTTTTTCCGTATGCGGCGTCAGACATCAAACTTCACTCCTTGCGCCAGCGGCAGCGCGCTCGAATAATTCACGGTCTGGGTCTGCCGACGCATATAGGCTTTCCAAGAATCGGAGCCGCTTTCGCGCCCGCCGCCGGTAGCTTTCTCGCCGCCGAAGGCGCCGCCGATTTCAGCCCCGGACGGGCCGATATTGACGTTGGCGATTCCGCAATCCGAGCCCGCCGCCGACAGGAACCGTTCGGCCTCTAGCACGTCCCGCGTGAAAATACAGGAGGAAAGGCCCTGCGAAACGGCGTTTTGCGCCGCCATCGCGTCTTCAAAATTGCGATACCGCATGACGTAAAGGATCGGCGCGAAGGTTTCCTCCAGCACGATCCCTTCCTGAGCGGCGATTTCGACCAGCGCCGGGCGCACATAGTGGCCCGCATCGCCGACGCGCTCGCCGCCGAAGATGCGCCCGCCCTGCGCCCTGGCGCGATCGAGCGCGTAATGCATGGCCTCAAAGGCCGCCTTGTCGATGAGCGGTCCCACGAGCGTTTTTTCGTCGAGCGGATCGCCGACAGCAAGGCTCGCATAGGCCGCTTTGAGACGCTCCATTACGGCGTCGTAAATCTCCTCATGCACGAACAGCCGGCGCAGGCTGGTGCAGCGCTGGCCGGCCGTGCCGGCGGCGGCGAAGACGATCGCTCTGACGGCGAGATCGAAATCGGCCGAGGGCGCGACGATGGCGGCGTTGTTGCCGCCGAGCTCCAGAAGCGACCGGCCGAGACGCGCCGCAACGCGCTCGCCGACGGTCTTGCCCATGCGGCAGGAGCCGGTGGCGGAAATCAGCGGAATGCGGGCGTCGTCGACCAGACGTTCGCCGGCGTCGCGTCCGCCGATGACGACTTGGGACAAGCCTTCAGGCGCGTCGGGAAAACCACATGCGACCTTGTCGAATAGCGCCTGCGCGGCGATCGCGGCGAGCGGCGTTTTCTCCGACGGTTTCCAGACGACGCTGTCGCCGCACACAAGCGCGAGCGCCGCATTCCACGCCCACACGGCGACGGGAAAGTTGAAGGCGGAGATGACGCCGACGGGCCCCAAAGGATGCCAGACCTCGCGCATGTGATGGCCGGGCCGTTCGGATGCGATGGTGAGGCCGTAAAGCTGGCGCGACAGGCCGACCGCGAAATCGCAGATGTCGATCGTTTCCTGCACTTCGCCGCGCGCTTCGGAGAGGATCTTGCCGTTCTCAATCGTCACAAGCCGGGCGAGATTTTCTTTCTGCGTCCTAAGTTCTTCTCCGAACAAACGCACGAGTTCGCCGCGCCGCGGCGCGGGAATATCACGCCAGACGAGAAAAGCTGCGCGCGCTTTTTCAATCTTCGCATCGATCGAAGCCGCATCATCCATCCGCACCCGGCCGATTTCAGATCCATCGATCGGCGTGCGAACGGCAAGGTCTCCGTCGGCATAAGCATTTTGCGCGACGCCAAGCTTGGTCATGAGGTCGGCGATGTTCATGGATCTATTCCTAATAAACCGTCATCCCGGATGCATTGCAGCATCTTCGATGATGCAATGCTGATCCGGGATCGGTTGCAATTCGCTTCACCTGACCTGTCGACAGCGATCCCGTGTCTGCGCAGCATCGCTTCGCGCTGCAGCACGCACGGGATGACGGGGTTCTTCTTTTGCGACATTTCATCATCACCTGCTCAATTTCCTTCCCGGCGCGATGTCGTCGGCGGAGGTTTTGATATCGATGACCGCCGGCTTGCCGCTGGCGCGCGCCTCCTCGAAGGCGGCGGGAAAATCTTCCGTCCGTTCGACTGTCGCGCCGAACGCGCCGAACGCGCGCGCGTACGCCGCAAAATCCGGATTGGCGAGGTCGGTTCCGGAAACGCGGCCGGGATAATCGCGCTCCTGATGCATGCGGATGGTGCCGTAAGTTCCATTATTCGACACCAGCACGATGACCGGCAAATCGTACTGAACGGCGGTGGCGAGTTCGGCCGCCTCCATCAGAAAGCAGCCGTCGCCGGACGCGCATACGACCTCGCGCTGCGGATAGACGGCTTTCGCCGCAATAGCGGCTGGAAAGCCGTAACCCATGGCGCCGGAGGTCGGCCCGAGCTGGGTCTTGAAGGATTTGTGGCGATAGAAGCGGTGCAACCAGGCGGCGTAGTTGCCGGCGCCGTTGGTCATGATCGCATCGGCAGGCAGGGTCTTGTCGAGCCAGGCGAAGACTTCGGAAAGATTGACGTCCGCCCCGACCTCGACCGGCTGCGAAAACGCCTCGAACTCCGCATGCGCCTCGCGAGCCTGCGCGAGCCAGCCCTCATCGAGCGTCCACGGTTCGGCGGCGAGCGCGCGCGCCATCGCCGGCGGCGAGGCGTTGATCGCGAGCATCGGCGCATAGACCCGGCCAAGCTCTTCGGCGCTGGCGTGAATATGGATGAGCGGCTGTCTGGCGAGCGGCGCTTCGAGCAGCGTGTAGCCCGACGTGGTCATTTCCCCGAGCCGCGGACCGAAAACGACGACGAGATCGCTCGCCTTGATGCGGCCGACGAGTTTCGGATTGGGTCCGATGCCGGCGTCGCCAGCATATTGGGGATGGAGATTGTCGACGAGATCCTTGCAGCGGAACGAGGCGCCGACCGGCAGTCCGGTCGCCTCGACAAAGGTTTGCAAATCCTCGACCGCCTGATGGGTCCAGCCGCCGCCGCCGACCAGCAGGAACGGCCGTTCGGCGCCGCCGAGCATTTCCCGCAAGCGTTCAAGCGCAGTTTCGTCCGGCGCGGCGAGCCCGCGCGCAACCGGCGGCAAGGCTTCGGCTTCCACCGTTTCATTGAGCATGTCTTCGGGCAGCGCTAATACGACCGGCCCCTGCCGCCCGTTCAAAGCGGTGGAAAAGGCGCGGTTCACATATTCACCGGCGCGTGCGGCCGTGTTGACTTCGCCGGTCCATTTGGCGAGCGGCGCAAACATCTGACGATAATCGACTTCCTGAAAGGCTTCGCGGTCCTTTTGCCCACGCGCGACCTGGCCGACGAACATGATCATCGGCGTCGAGTCCTGATAGGCGGTGTGAACGCCGACCGAACCGTGCGCAGCGCCGGGCCCGCGCGTCACCATGACAACGCCCGGCTTGCCGGTGAGCTTACCATAGGCTTCAGCCATGTTCGCGGCGGACGTCTCGTGCCGGCAGGCGATCAGCTTGATGCGGTCGCGCGCGTCGTAAAGCGCATCAAGAACGGCGAGATAACTTTCCCCCGGCACGCAGAACACATGCGAGACGCCGTTCATGACGAGCGCGTCGACAATATGGCGTGCGGCGGTCTGCTTTTTCATACGATCCTCTTCTACGATGCGTCGTCCGCACTGCGCCGCCTCAGGCGGGTACGAGCGCCTTCAGCCACGCGCCCGCCGCGTAAGCGAATCCCGCAGCAATCATTCCGATGACGAACGTCTCGGCGCCGGATACCCACCAGGGCGCCGTCGACCATTTGCTTTTCATGGCGCCGATACCGAAGAAGACCGCCCCGGTCATCGTCGTCGCCGTCGCCAGCGGCGCCGCGCCGCCGCCGAATATAAACGGAATAAGCGGCACTGCGCCGCAAACGAAGAAAGCCAAAAACGTCGCGACGCCCGCAACCAGCGGCGATCGGTCGACGCGCGGCAAACCATGCTCTTCTTCAAGCATGGTGCGCACCCAGCGTTCCTGCGTGGCGGTGGTGATCTCGACCGCACGCTCGAGATCGTCGCCTTCGAATCCCTTGGCGGCGTAAATCTGACGCACTTCCTCGCGCTCGCCTTCCGGCGCCAGCGCGATGTGCCGGATCTCCATTTCCTTCAGGCGCTCATAGTCGTCCTTTTCCGCCTTGACGCCGGAAAAATTCCCCGCCGCCATGGAAAAACCGTCGGCGAGCAGATTCGCGGCGCCGAGAATAAGAATGATGCGCGTTGAAAGCTCGGCCCCCGCCACCCCGGCCACCACTGCAAACGTCGTGACCGCTCCATCAATGCCGCCGATCACCCAGTCGCGCAGGTAATTCGCTTGCGGCCCCTTCTCGAGGCGTTGCGCGATCGCTTCAGGCGTATGGGCGCGTCCGATTGCGTCGGGGTCGTCGTGCAGGTCAGCCATAAGGTCTTATCGCGCCGCAACGGCGCGCCGGTCAATGGGCCGTGTAAAAAGAAGAAGCGGGCCCCGCGGGGCCCGCTGAAATCAAACGCCACTGACTTTCTCTTATAACTCACTCTTTACACAAACCGTTTTCCCCTCGCCGGAACCTTATTGCGAACCGAGATAGCCGAGCGGATCGACCGCCTTGAGATTGCGCCGAATTTCGAAATGGAGTTGCGGCTCGCTAACCGCGCCGCTCTTGCCGACTTTGGCGATCATCTGGCCGCGACGCACCCTCTGGCCCTTTCGCACAAGCATGGCGTCGTTGTGGGCGTAGGCGGTCACATAACCGCCGTCATGCTTAATGAGCAGAAGATTGCCGTAGCCGTCGATTTCCGATCCGCGGTAAACCACTTCGCCGGCGGCGGCGGCGCGCACGGGCGCGCCCGAAGGCGCGGCGATGTTGACGCCGTCATTACGCCGTCCCGGCCCGCCGGAGCCAAACCCGGCGATGATCGCGCCCTTGACCGGCCAATCGAACAGACTCGAAGGCTCTGGCGTCGGCGACGTGTAGGAGGCGCTTCGCGCAATGTCTTCAACGCTCGACGGCGCATTCGCCGTTCGCTTCGGCGCTGCGGCCGTCCGCGCGCCGGGGATCAGTAACTGCCGCCCGATCTGCAGGTCGTAGGGCGGATACAGCCGGTTGGCCTGCGCCACCGCCTGCACCGTCACGCCGTTGGCGCGGGCGATCGAAAAGAGCGTGTCGCCGGCCTGAACGGTGTAAAGCGCATCGCGGGCGACAATACGGCGCGTCGGCGCAGCCTGCTGCACAGGAGCGGCGTCAGGCAGCCGCAGCGTTTGACCGATCGCCAATGCAAATGGCGGCCCAAGTCGGTTCTCAGCGATGATCGCCTGCGGGCTGACGCCGAACCGGCGGGCGATGGCGTAAACGGTGTCGCCGGGCTGAACCTGCACGTAATTGGCGGCGCCCCTCGCCTGAGCCACATAAACGGGCTGGGTTTCCGCAAGCCCGGGCAGCGGCTCCTGATACACCGGCGCAGTCGCGGCTTGCTGAACCGGAACAGACTGATTTCGATAAAGATCGGCGGGCGCGTTATAGATCCGCCCTGTTGAAGACGGCGGCGTTCCGTACACGACCGGCGCCGTGTTGCTGCTGGCGCCGCATGCGACCAGCGCAAGGGCTGACAATGTTACAATACCCGCACCCAAGGCTTTCATTGCCTCCTCCGCTGCGCCCGTTAACGATTCGTTAGGACGCTCCGGCATTTTGGTTAAGAAGGCGTTAATACTTTCACGACAGGACGCTCGGCCGCCAGATCGTTGGGATCGAACGGACGCCGGCCGGGAAGCGCTTCGATCTGTGAAATGGTGAGTGGCGAATGGTGAATTGAAGCGCTGTTTCAGCTTACGCCATTTCACTATTCACAATTTCACCATTCACTATCCTTAGGCCGGCGGCTTGCCGTTCAGCGCCTTCGACAGCGTCGCATGACTGTCGGCGTGGGTGAGCGCGAGATGGAGCGGCGTTACCGAAATCCGCCCCTCATAGACGGCCCGTAAATCGGTTCCCGCCGGCGGATCGGAAAGCTTCCCTTTGAAGCCGAACCAGTAATAAGGCTTGCCGCGCAGATCGGTGCGTTCTTCAAGAAAAAGCGAATAGGCGTCGCGCTGTCCCTGAGAGGTAACTTCTACGTCGCTGACGTCGTCCGGGTCGCGGTCGGGAAAATTCACATTGATGACGACGTCGGCCGGCCAGCCCTGCTCGAGCAGTTTGCGGATGAGCGCCGGCGCGTGGCGCTCCGGCGTCGCCCAGCGGGCGCTGTCGCGCGAAAAGCGCGCCAGCGACAAAGCGATTGACGGAATGCCCAATGTCATACCCTGAAGCGCGGCCGCGATGGTGCCGGAAAAGGTCACGTCCTCCGCGAGGTTCTGGCCGTTATTGACGCCGGAGAGCACCAGGTCGGGCCTTTTATCGCCGAGAAGTTTCGTCGCGCCCATCATCACCGCGTCGGTCGGCGTGCCCGAGACGGCGAAGTGACGCTTGTCATACTGGCGAATGCGGATCGGCTGGGCGAGTGAAAGCGCGCGCGCCGCGCCGGACTGCTCGTTTTCCGGCGCCACTACCCAGACATCGTCCGACAACGTCTGCGCAATGCGCTCGAGCACTTTGAGCCCCGTGGCGTGCACGCCGTCGTCGTTGGAACAGAGAATGCGCATAAGAGGGACTAGGGATTAGGGATTAGGGACTGGGGCTGTGCAGCGTGTGCGGCGCAATTCCCTCCCCTTGGAAAGGGGAGGGTCAGGGTGGGGATTGGTCGCCAAACGCACGACGTTCCGTATCGCAAGCAATCCCTCCCTAGCCCTCCCTTTCCAAGGGAGGGAACATCTCCGTGCTCGCTGAATGGTCTCATGCTCGTTCGATCCTCTTCAATCCGCCCATATAGGGCCTGAGCGCAGCGGGCACGGCGATGGACCCGTCCGGCTGCTGATAGTTTTCGAGAATGGCGATCAAAGTGCGGCCGACGGCGAGGCCGGAGCCGTTCAGCGTGTGCGGATAGCGCGTCGCCTTCTCGCCCTGTTTGCGGCAGCGCGCCATCATGCGCCGGGCCTGAAAGTCGCCGCAATTCGAACAGGACGAAATCTCGCGGTAGCGTTTCTGGCCCGGCAACCAGACTTCGATGTCGTAGGTCTTCTGCGCTGAAAATCCCGTATCGCCCGAGCACAAAACGACGGTCCGGTAAGGCAGTTCGAGGCTTTTCAGCACCTCCTCTGCGCAGGCGGTCATGCGCTCGTGCTCGGTTTCGGACTGCTCTGGCGCGGCGATGGAGACGAGCTCGACTTTCGAAAACTGGTGCATGCGGATCATGCCGCGCGTGTCTTTGCCAGCCGAGCCAGCCTCGGAGCGGAAGCACTGCGTCCAGGCGGTCATGCGCAGGGGAAGCTCCTCCTCGGCGGGAATCTTGTCACGGACGATATTGGTCAGCGGCGCCTCGGCGGTGGGGATGAGCCAGTGCGCTTGTTCGGTTTTGAAAAGGTCTTCCGCAAACTTCGGCAGTTGTCCCGTCCCATAGAGCGCCTCGTCGCGCACAAGCACGGGCGGGACAACTTCTTCGTAACCGAATTCATTCGTATGCAGGTCGAGCATGAAATTGGCGAGCGCGCGTTCGAGCCGCGCAAGCGCGCCTTTCAGCAAAACGAACCGCGCGCCCGACATCGCCGCCGCGGTTTCGAAATCCATCTGCCCGAGCGCCTCGCCGAGATCGAAATGCTCTTTGGCGTTATCGATTTCCTTCGGATCGCCCCAGCGGCGGATTTCCACATTGTCGCTTTCGTCTTCGCCGTCGGGAACCTCGGCGGCGAGAATGTTCGGCAGGCCCGAAAGCAGATCGCGCAGCGCCGAGGCCTTTTCTTTCTGGGCGGCTTCGAGCGCCGGAAGCTCTTTCTTGATCGTCTCGACCTCGGCCATCAGGCGCTTGAATTCGTCTTCGTCGCCTTTGGCTTTCGCTGCGCCGATGGCTTTCGAGGAAGCATTGCGCCTGGCCTGAAGTTCGTTCATGTCGAGCGTCAGCCGGCGCGTCGCTTCATCGAGGGCCAGTACGGCCTTTGACTGAGGGCCGAGCCCGCGCCGTTTCATGCCCGCGTCGAAGGCGTCCGGGGCTTCGCGAATATCTTTGAGATCGAACATGGCGGCGAGCTATAGGGCGTTACTCTCAACGGGTCCAGACAGAGAGGATGCGGCCCGGCCCTAAGTGGCCGGTTCTTCCGCATCGTCGCCGCCAAGGCCGCGGCGCGCTTTGCGCTCGGCCATCCGAACCGACAGGACGGAGGCTTCATAAAGGACGATGATGGAGACGCCGAGCACGATCTGGCTGAACGGATCGGGCGGCGTCAGAAATGCGGCGATAATGAAGATAATGACGATTGCGGCCTTGCGCTGGCGCGCGAGAAAGCCGGAGGTGACAAGCCCGGCGCGCGCCAGCAATGTCAGCAGCACCGGAAGCTGGAACGCAAACCCGAACGCCAGAATGAGCGTCGTAATGAGCGACAGATAATCGCCGACCCGGGTCAGGAGCTCGATCGTTACGCCGGAGCCTTCGGCCGCTTCGCGCTCCATGCCGACCGCGAACCGCATGACGAACGGCATCAACACGTAATAGACGAGTGCGGCGCCCATCGTAAAAAGCGCCGGCATCGCTGCGACGAAGGGAAGCGCCGCTTTTCGCTCGCGCCGGTAGAGGCCCGGCGCGACGAATTTGTAAAACTCATAGGCGATGATCGGAAATGCGAGCACGACGCCGCCGAAGACCGACAGGCGGATGCGCGTGAAGAAAAATTCGAGCGGCGCGAAATAAAGCGTCGGCTCGCTCGACGTCGCCCCGACCGCCCTTTTGAACGGCACGACAAGAAACTCGTAAATATGGATCGAGAACGCAAAACAGATTGCGAAGCCGACGACCACGGCGACGATTGAAACGATGAGGCGCTGGCGCAGCTCGACAAGATGATCGAGCAGCGGCGCGGAAGAGGCTTGCAGCTCCTCTTCCTCGTCATCGGGACGCTTATCCTGCGCGGCCGGAAGCTTTTCGGATTCCGTCATGATGCGGCGGGCTTTTTGTCTTTAACGGTTTCGGAATCTCCGCCGCCTTCAACATCCTCACCGGCCTCGCCTGAGGCGTCGGGTTCGCTCTCATCGACGGGCCGGTCGAGGGCGTCTTTGACTTCATGCGCCTCATCGCGCACCGCCTCGTCAATGGGCTTCACCGCCTCGTCGATTTCGCGTTTAGTCTCGGCGAACACGTTATCTTTCTTGAGCGTTTCGATCTCGCGGCGCATTTCATCCATCTCGGTTTCGCGCGCCATCTGTTCAAAGGCGGAGACGAATTCGCCGGCCATACGCCGCGCCTTTCCGACAAGCTGGCCGGCGGTGCGCATCAGCCGCGGCAGGTCCTTAGGCCCCACCGCCACAAGCGCGATGACAGCGACGACCATCAGTTCGAAAAAACCGAATTGGGGAAGCAGGTTCATAGGGCGAACAGGGATTAGGGATTAGGGATTAGGGATTGGGCAGTAGACAGTAGGCAGCCGAAAAGAGGGTCGGGCGATCGATTGCGTAAAACCGACCTGCTTCCTATTGATCTCTTTTTCCTTTTTCCCGTTGCCTATTGCCTACTGCCTATTTCCTTATTCCGACGACTTCTCGGGATCTGGTTCTTTCGCAGGCGTGACATCCACCGCATCGTCAGCCTTATCCTGAATCTTCTTCTCGTCGTCCTGAAGACCCTTGCGGAAGGCTTTGATGCCTTTGGCGAAATCGCCCATGATCGACGAAATCCGGCCGGCCCCGCCGAACAATAGAACGGCGAGGAGAAGAATTATGACAATTTGCCACGGCCCAGGGCTCATAGCGCGCCTCATGCGTTAATCGTGAATGTCTATCTACAGACCCTCAAACGGCGACGCAAACGCTTCGCTCCATGCGCGGTTACGGGTTTTGCGTTCCATCGGCGTCATCGTCCAGAAAATCCTGCGCGAACTCCACGTCGCCGTCGTCCGCGTCCTCGTCTTCAATCTCGTCTTCAATCTCGTCGCTGTCTGCAGGCGTCGGCACCGAAAAGCCCGGCGGCAGCCGGGCATCGAGGAGCCCCGCCGCCTTCAGATCGGCCAGGCCCGGCAGGTCCTGCACGCTCTCAAGGCCGAAATGCTCCAGAAACGCCTGCGTCGTGCCGTAAAGGATCGGCCGGCCCGGCGCGTGGCGACGGCGCCCGCGAAGCCCCACCCAACCGATTTCAAGGAGCTGGTCGAGGGAGCCCTTCGACACCATCACGCCGCGCACGTCCTCAATGTCGGCCCGCGTGCAGGGCTGATGATAGGCGATAATCGCTAGGGTTTCGAGCGCCGCGCGCGACAGCCGGCGTTGCTGCACCTTTTCCTTTTCCAGCACATGGGCCACGTCCGTCGCCGTCACAAAACGCCACTTCTTATTGATCTTGCTTAGGGTTACGCCGCGATTCTCATACTGGAGACGAAGCGCTTCAAGAATCGCCGGAACATCTGCGCCGTCAGGCAACCGGTCGGCGATGCTGGTCTCGTCCAGCGGCTCGCTGGCGGCGAACAACAGCGCCTCAGCCATGCGGGCGAATTCGGCCTGCTGCGCCGCCGTTGCAACCGGGTCGTGCATCCCTTCCTTCGGTTCCGCGCCGCTCAACTTCTCATCGTCTTCCAACGCATTCCCCTCCTCGCCGTCATCGCCTCCCGCCAGTTCCTCGGCCAGCGCCTCTTGCGCTTCGCGCGGGTCGAGACCCTCGAAATTGCGGCCGTCTTCTGCGTCGAGATCCGTCATGAGTTCGTCCTTTCGCCGTCGCCGCCATTCTCATCCCGGCGCGAACGGCTCCGTACATAGATCGGTTCGAAGGGCGCCAGTTGGCGGATATCGAGCCGCCCGTCCTTGGCGATTTCAAGCGCCGCATTGAATGCGCTCGCAATCAGCGACTGGCCGGGCGCGTCAACCTCCCCCCAGGGAGCGAGCCCCCTCAGCTCCGACCATTCCGGGATCGAGCCGAGCATGCGCTCGATGCGCGCGCGCGCTTCTTCCACAGCATAGACTTTCGGCGGATTGTACTTGTAGGTACGGTCCACCGCCGCGATGCGCTGACTCGCATAGGCGCGCAGCAGGTCGTAAAGCGTCGCCTGCCATTCAGGCGTGCGAATGACGCGCACGCCTTCCGGCGCGCCGCGGGCGAATACGTTGACCCCGAGCCGCGGCAATTGCAGCAGCGCTTCCGCGGATTTGCGCATGGCCTCGAGCCGCTGCAACTGGAACGCCAGGCGCGCGGCCATTTCATCGCCGGTCGGCCCTTCGCCGTCGGCGTCGAGGGCAGGCAGCAACAGCCGCGACTTCAGATAAGCAAGCCACGCCGCCATTACCAGATAATCGGCGGCGAGCTCAAGATTGCGCGCCTTGGCCGCAGCGACAAAGTCGAGATACTGCTCGACCAGCGCCAGCATCGAAAGCTTGCGCAGATCGACCTTCTGGCGGCGCGCCAGTTCGAGGAGAACATCCAGCGGGCCTTCATAGCCTTCGAGATTGACGACCAGCGCGTCCAGGTCGGCGTCGGGAGCGGCGCGCACAGGCGCGTCGAACGGCTCCTCGCCGCCTTCCGCTTCTTCGTCGCCCGCCTGCTGCGGCGGCATGATTTCACCGTCGGTCATTCGCTCACTCTATCGGCGATTCTATGCCCCGCCTATCGGTTTCGCGCATCAAACGAGGGCCGGTTTCAGGAGCCGGGAAAGCTCTTCATAAGCGGCGTCGGGGTCGCGCTCCTCGCGAGGCGCGCCGCCAAGCGCCGCCGCCGCCCGCATATGGGCGTGTCCTTCCAATTCGGGCGTGTTTTTCGCCGCCTCGATCTTTTCCTCAAGCGAAAAATTGCAGCACAACGCGATATCGCAGCCGGCCGCAATCGCATCGCGCGCGCGCGCGCCGACGGGCCCCGCAAGCGCTTTCATTTTGAGGTCGTCGCTCATCAGCAGGCCGTCGAACCCGATCTCGCCCCTGATGACCTCGCTGATGACCGTTTGCGAGGTCGTCGCCGGATGATCGCTATCGTAAGCCTCGTAGATCACGTGCGCCGTCATCGCCATCGGCGCATCCTTCAGCGCACGGAAGGGCGCAAAATCTACGGCGCGAAGATCGTCCTTGCCGGCGACGACGCGCGGCAAAGCTTCGTGACTGTCCGCCAGAGCGCGGCCGTGTCCCGGAACATGCTTGATCACCGGTTGCGCGCCGCCGGCCGTCAGCCCTTCCATCACGGACCGCCCGAGCGCCGCAATCTGGTCGGGGTGGGTCGCCAGCGCCCGGTCGCCGATTATCTCGTGGGCGTCGGGTTGGGGAACGTCGAGAAGCGGAATGCAATCGACGGTGACGCCCAGATCGGAAACCATCCGCCCCAGAAGCCAGGCGTTGAGCCGCGCCGCAGCGCGCGCGCGCGCCGGATCGAGCCGCCAGAGCCGGCCGAAAACCGCCATCGGCTGGTGCTCGCGCCAGTGCGGCGACGCAAGCCGGGCGACCCGCCCGCCTTCCTGGTCAATCAGGATCGGCGCGTCGGCGCGCCCCACCGCTTCGCGCAATTCGCCGCAGTGGGCGCGCACAGCGTCGGGGCTTTCGCAATGGCGCGCGAACAGGATGAACCCCCAAGGATCGGCGTCACGGAAAAACGCGCGCTCGTCGGCCGACAGGCGCGGCCCCTCGCAGTCGTAAATCGCGGCGCTGGGCATTACAAAAGGTTGTAAGTTGCAGATTGTGCGTTGACAGCAAAGCAACCACTCCAGGGTCACAACCTACAAACTACGACCCACAACCTCCATTCCTCAGTTCGCTTTGACGATGCAGTCCTGCTTGCGGTCTTTCAGGCCCTGGCAATAGTCCGCCGCCGCCTCGTAAGAGGCGAACGGACCGATGCGCAACCGATAGAAGACGCCGCGCGCGCCCAGATCGGCCTCCTGAACGTCTCTCGACTTGCCGTCGAGATAGGCGCCCATGCGCGCGTTCAGCCGATCCCAGACCTGCACGGCTTCGTCTTCGGAACGGAACGCGCCGACCTGGACCAGATGGCTGCCTGACAAGGGGTTGCCGGCGTTTAGCGTCGGCGCGGGCGGCGTCGCGCGCGCCGGCGTCGGTTCGGTGACGGCCGGGGCCGGAACTTCCGCCGCCGGTTCTTCCTCGTCGAGCACGGCCGCGTCTTCGGCCTCAAGGCTGGCGAGCTGGTCTTCGGCTTCTTCGCTCGCCGGTTCTTCCGCCTGCACAGCGGCGGCGATCGCGCCGATGGCATCGTCTGTCTGGCGGTCGATGGGTTCTTCCGGACCTTCCGTCAGAATTTCGACCGGCTCTTCGTTTGACGAATTCAGCCGATCATAGACCTCGCGTTCATCATTGCTGGCGATCTGGGTTTCCTGATTCTCGATTTTCACCGGCTCCGGTTCGGCGGCGACATAGGGCACGTCCTCGCGGTCCGTGCGCCCCGTCTTGATGCCCTGTTGAAAGGCGATCCAGACGATCGACGCGAATGCGCCGAGCATGACGACGCCCATGAGCAGAACCACGAGCCCTGAAAGGCCGCGATCGTCGTCCTCGTCGTCGAATTCGTCATATTCTTCGTATTCGTCTTCGAAGCCGTCGCTTGCACTGCTCATCTTCCTGCTCCTTCCCGGCGTGCGGAAATCGATAGCCCGCCGCGCCTCGGTGCGGAATCCTCGAATCGGGCATCGGGCGCGAGTTTAACATTTTCGGCCCCAGTATGAGAACGTTAAGGCCGCGCCCGCAAGCCTGTAAGCCGCTCATACTCCCCCATCGCGTAGCGGTCGGTCATGCCCGCTATATAATCACATACAAGCCGCGCCAGCCGCGCGCCTTCCGCGCCCTCATAGCGCGCGCGCCATTCCGCCGGCAAGCGTTCCGGCTTTTCAAAAAACTGGTCGAACAGCGCGCACACCATATGGGCGGCGTGCTTTCGCTCGCGGTTGACGCGCTCGTGGCGGTACATGTTCCGGTGCAGGAAGGCGCGCAAATTTTCGAGCTGCGACTGCATCGGTCCGGAAAAAGCGGCCGTCGCCCGCCCCGCGCGCCTGACCGCATCAGCGTCGGCCGGCGCCAGCGCCTCGAGCCGGCGCCGGGTTTCATCGACCACGTCTTCGATCATCGCGCCGATAAGCGCTGAAATCGCTTCGGCGACGAGAACGTCGCGCGGCGTGTTCGGGTATTTCTGCTCCACTCCGGCAAACGCTTCGCCGATCAGCGGCAGGCCGCGCGCGTCTTCATAGGTAAAAAGCCCGGCCCGGAGCCCGTCGTCGATGTCGTGATTGTTGTAGGCGATGTCGTCGGCGAGCGCGGCGATCTGGGCTTCAAGCGACGGAAACGTGTCGAGCCAGAGATCGTGCGTCTCGGCGTATTCGGCGATCGCCGCCGGCAGGGGCTCCGCGCCCTCGCCGACGAGCGGCCCGTTATGCTTGACGACGCCCTCGAGACTTTCCCAGGTCAGGTTGAGGCCGGTGAAGGCGGCGTGCCGGCGCTCGAGCTTCGTCAGCAAGCGGAGCGTCTGGGCGTTGTGGTCGAAGCCGTCGAAGGGAGCCATCGATTCCTTGAGCGCGTCCTCGCCGGTATGGCCGAACGGCGGGTGGCCGAGATCGTGGGCGAGCGCAACGCACTCAGCGAGGTCTTCGTCGAGTTTGAGCATGCGCGCCAGCGCCCGCGAAACCTGCGCTACTTCGAGCGAATGGGTGAGCCGCGTGCGGTAATGATCGCCTTCGTGGGTGATGAAGACCTGGGTCTTGTGCATGAGGCGTCGGAAGGCGATCGAATGCACCACCCGGTCGCGGTCGCGCTGGAACGGCGTGCGCACGGCGCTTTCCGGCTCGGGATAAAGCCGGCCGCGGGTCTCCTCGGCGCGCGCCGCGTAAGGCGCGAGCGGCGCAGGATAGGCCACAGGATAGGCGGTCTCGTTCAACGGGGGCGTCCTTTCGATGGAGCGCCATCATAGGAGAGTCGCAGACCTGTCGGATAGATATCCCCGTTTTCATCCGCCGGTTGCAGGCGGGCGAGGAATTCTGCGGCCCCTTTCGGTTGCGCTCTAAAGCCCTTATTTAAGGACCGCCGGGCCGGCGACATTCTGGCCGATTGTTAAGGAGCGTTCATGACCGCCGCCGACAAACCGTCCGTCACCGTTTCCGAACGGGCCGCCAATAAGATCGCCGCGATCCTCGCCCGCGAGCCCGACGGCGCGATGCTACGCGTGTCGGTGATCGGCGGGGGGTGCTCGGGCTTTCAGTACCAGTTCGACATCGTCACCGAGCGCGGGGACGACGATGTCGCCCTTGCCGCCGACAGCTTCGAGGTGCTGATCGACCCGGTCTCGCTCGAACATATGGCGGGCTCGGAGATCGACTTTTCCGACGAGCTCATCGGCGCCGCGTTCAAGATCAACAACCCGAACGCCACGGCGTCCTGCGGCTGCGGCACGAGTTTTTCGTTGTGA
>JBHHVZ010000040.1:0-24701 GCA_046756245.1 Parvularculaceae bacterium | reverse complement strand
CGGGTCGGCGAGATTGAGCTCGCGCTGCATGTCGTCGATGTCGTTGAGATAGAAGGCGACGTTGATGGTCGCCCGTCCCTCGGCTGGCTGCGCCTTGAATCCGACCTCGAAGGCGTTGACTTTTTCTTCCTGGAACGGTCCCGGCAGGAACAACGGATCGAAGTTCGGATTGGGCACGAAGTCCGGCGGCGGCGCCGGATTCGGCAGAAACGGCACAGAGGCGAGCGCGGTGTTGCGGAAGTTGAAACCGCCCGAACGAATGCCCTGCGTCCAGTGGCCGTAGAGGTTAAAATCGTCGCGCGGGGCCCATTTAACGCCGACTTTCGGCGTGAAGTTCGACCAGTCGTCGCGATCGGAGAAATCGAACGGGCAGGTGCCTTCGACAACGCCGCACGGGCTCGTATTGAGAAGCAGGTTGGCGATGTCGGCTTCCTTTTCTTCATAGGTGAACCGGCCGCCGAATGTGACCGTGATCGTTTCGGTCAGGTCGTAATCGCCCTGCGCGAACACGCCGACGGTCTGCTGGTCCTGCTTGCCGCCGCCAAAAAAGGTGCGCGCGCCGCCGAGGATAAACCGGCGTTCCGTATATGCAATATCCTGCGTAAAGTAATAAACGCCGGCAGTTACGTCGAGCCGGTCGAAAAACCGCCCGGCGTAACGCAACTCATTGGAAATCTGATCCTGCGCCGTTGTGGTTGTGGCGTGGAACAGAAACAGCGGCGTGGCGTCGATATCGCCATCCGTATCCGAATCATATTCGCGCCAACCGAAGATGTTGGTGATGGTCCCGTCGCCGAAGGCGACGTCCCAGTTTGCCTCCGCGACCACCTGATTCCATTCATTGTCGTAGAACCCGACATTGTCGATGGAAAAATCGAAACTGTCTCGCGGGGCGGAAAAGAAAACGTTTGTAACGCCTGAGCCATTGGTGTGGTTCTGCGCCGCCGGTCCGTCGCCGTCGCTTTCGCCGTGCTCGAATCGAACCGTCAATTCAAATGCGTCGCTTGGCGTCCAGACGGCGACCGGGCGGATGAGAAATGTTTCAGCCTCGCCGAAATCGCGGAACTCGCTGGGCTGCGGGCCGCCGACAATGCCAACCGCCGGCCCGAGGACCGGAGCGAGCGCTACGCTCGCCACGGCGGCCGGAACCGGTCCGCCCAGAAAGCGCTTATGCCAGCCTTCATCCTTGTTGTAATAGACCGCAACCTTGGCCTTAAGCGTGTCGCCCATGATCGGGCCGCTGATCGAGCCCATGGAATAGTAGTTGAGTCCTGTCCCTCTAAGACCGCTTTCGACGGCGCCCTTGAACGACGCTTCGAATTCGTCGCCCGGCTTCTTGGTGTTCAAGAGCACTGCGCCGCCAGTGACGTTGCGTCCGAACAGAATGCCCTGGGGCCCTCGCAGAACTTCGATGCTCTCCAGGTCGAAAATGTCGAAGACAACGCCTGCATTGATGCCGAGATACATGCCGTCGACGAAAACACCCACGGTAGGGTCGATTGAGGGAATCGACGAGTTGATGCCGACGCCGCGAATCGAGAAGTTGGCGGTGCCGCGGCTCGTGCCGATGTCGTCGAGCGATACGTTCGGGACGGCGAAAGTAAGACTTTGCAGATCGCGCACCTTGAGGGCTTCGATCTGTTCGTCTCCATAGGCGGTTACGGCGAGCGGCACGTCTTGAACGTCCTCGGCGTTCGCCTTTTTGGTCGCGGTGACGGTGATGACGTCGCGAAGGGATTCGACCGCGCTTTGCGCGAAAGCCGAACCCGGCGTCAGCGCGGCGAGTGCGACTACGGACGCGCCGGCGGCTAAAAGTCGTTTCATTATCTCCTCCCTAGGATGCGTGACGCATGTCGCGCCGCGTTGGACTCTGGCCCCTGTTCTGAAAGCGACGATACGCCTTCACAGGGCCGGCGTCCAAGAGAAAGCCAAATGTTTCCAGACCCAACGGGCCGAATTCGCCGGCAAAAACTGCATCGAACCGGCGCCTGTTGCTTTTTTTCAACAGACTCCGCCGCGATGCGTCTGGATGTCCGCATGCAAACCTTGGGCCGTCGGCCTCAGAGACGGACGCACCGGATTTGCGCCGGATTATTCTCCGCGCAGACGCTTCGATAATTCCGCCGCGGAGAACGGGAAGACGATGGTGTTGGTTCGGTCGCCGGCGATCTCCTGCAGCGCGCCGAGATAGCGCAGCTCCATAGAGCCGTGCTGGGTGGCGAGGATGGTGGCGGCTTCGGCGAGCTTGGCGGCGGCCTGTTGTTCGCCCTCGGCCGAGATGACCTTGGCCCGGCGTTCGCGCTCGGCTTCGGCCTGCTTGGCGATCGCCCGGATCATCGTGGTGTCCACGTCCACATGCTTTATCTCGACGTTCGAAACCTTGATGCCCCAGGCTTCGGTCTGCTGGTCGAGAATTTCCTGAATGTCCTTGTTGAGCTTGTCGCGCTCCTGCAGCATTTCGTCGAGATCGTGCTTGCCCAGCACCGAACGCAAGGTCGTTTGTGCGAGCTGGCTGGTGGCGGCCATGTAGTTTTCGACCTGAACGACGGCGCGCACGGCGTCGACGACGCGGTAATAGATCACCGCGTTCACTTTCACCGATACGTTGTCGCGGGAGATGACGTCCTGGGTCGGCACGTCGTGAACGAGCGTGCGCATATCGATCCGGCGCATGACCTGAACGGCCGGGATCAGGATGACAAGCCCCGGCCCGGCGGCCTTGCGGCCGACCCGTCCGAGAGTGAAGACCACGCCCTTTTCATATTCTCTCAGGATCTTGATGACGTTGGTCAGAATGAAGATGACCAGAAACGCCAAGGCTCCAAGAATGCCAATTGGCGGCATGTCGTCTCTCCTCTCTTTTTTGGCGCGCGAGCGCTCAGGCTTTACGCACCTCTAGCATTAGTCCGTCGGCGCGGACCACCTTTACTTTGTCGCCCGGGACGAGCGGCTCTGTCGACGCCGCATGCCAGAGTTCGCCGCCGATGCGCACCATTCCTTCCGTTCCCGACCATTCGGCGACGACAGCGCGTTCGCGCGCAAGGTTGGCGCCGAGCTGATGGCCGCTCGCGCGGTCGCCCTGCGTCAGTATGGCGAGATAGAGCACGACCAGACAGATAGCGATGACGCCGCCTGAGATAATCGCGACATCGGTCCAGTTGACAGCGCCGAAGGGGGTTTCCATCGCGCCCAGGCCCTTATTACGCCCGTTCGGGCGCGAGCCCGCCGAGTATGCCGCCGGCTTTCGCATGGCGCACGACAAGAACAAGCCCGTCGACGTCGATTACTTTAATCCTGTCGCCT
The DNA here is from genome assembly GCA_046756245.1 of Parvularculaceae bacterium. Lineage (GTDB taxonomy): Bacteria > Pseudomonadota > Alphaproteobacteria > Caulobacterales > Parvularculaceae. Next base: position 21,398 of record JBHHVZ010000040.1, on the reverse strand, counting down.
TTGGAAAGCGGCCTGTCGGAACGCGCGCGCCAGCGTTCGCCCTCGACGATCACATGGCCTTCTTTGCCGTCCCAGTCGTCGACCACCCCTTCGCGGCGTTTGATGGCCTCGCCGCCGATGAGCGGCCCATGACTGCGCGAACCGACGACGGCGATGAGGACAAGCCCCAAAAGCGCGCCGGCGAGGCCGAGCATGGCGACGATCACCGACGAAGAAACCCGGAATCCTTCCGGGAACAGAAAATACATGCCGACTCCAAACAAAAGGAGTCCGGAAAGCCCCGCCAGGCCGAATGTGGGCGTATAGGCCTCGATCGTCATCAGGATGACGCCGACCCCCATCAGCGCCAGCGGCAGCCAGTTATAGGGCAGCACCTGAAAGGCGTAGAGCCCGAGAATGAGACAGACGAGGCCGAGCGCGCCCGGAAAGATCGAGCCCGGATTCCACATTTCGATGATGATGCCGGTCGTCGCCAACGACATCAGGATAACCGCCACATTCGGGTCGGCGATGAAGCCGAGAATCTTTTCGACCATGGTGGGCTCGACCCGGGTTAGCTTGAGATTGGCCGTGCGGAGCGTTTTCTCGCCGCTCGCCACCTTCACAGTGCGGCCGTCGATCTGGGTGAGGAGATCGTCGATATCGTCCGCAATCAGATCGATGACGTTAAGCTCCAACGCTTCGCGCGAAGTCACCGAAACAGCGTCGCGAACGGCGCTTTCGGCCCAGTCGGCGTTGCGGCCCCGTTCTTCGGCCAGCGCGCGGATATAAGCGACAGAGTCGTTGATGATCTTGGCGCGCAGCGCCGCATCATTGCCCAGCGGCTTGGACGCGCGTTCGCGGACCGGCTCGTCTTCTTCCGGCTCGGCGCCGCCTTCGGTCGATTCCGGGTTGGAGACGCGCTCGACGGATTCGTCGCCGGCGTTTTCGTCGACTTGTTCGGCGGGTTCGGATTTCTTCACCGGCTCTTCGCCCTCGAACGGATTGTCGTCGGGCGGCGGCGAGCCGCCGCCGATTTCGACCGGGGTCGCGGCGCCGGTGTTTGTGGACGGCGCCATCGCCGAGATATGCGCGGCGTACATGATGTAGAGGCCGGCCGAGGCCGACCGCGCGCCCTGCGGCGAGACATAGGTTGCGACCGGCGTCTCGGAAGCGAGGATCGCCTTGATGATGGTCTTCATGGAATCGACCAGCCCGCCGGGCGTGTCGATCTCGACGATCACCAATTCCTTGCCTTCGATTGTCGCGTTCTTGATTTCACGTTCGAGGTAATGCGCCGAGGCCGGCGTGACGGCTCCGTTGAGCGTGAGGATCACCCCGTCGCGCCCGGCGTCGTCTTTTTTTTCACCGTTCTGGGCGTTTGCGGCGAAGGCGAATAAAGCGGCGGCGAAGGCGAGCAGAAAACCTGGAATGCCGGTCCGACGTGAGTTGGCCATGGCCTCGCCCCTCTCAAACTACACTGAGGTTAAGATAAGCCCCCCGCGCCCGGTTGCAAACGCCGAAAACCGCCCGCCAGGCGCGTCCCACAGTCATTTCACCGCCAAAATAGCTTCAATCAATTCCGGATCGTCCGGCAGAATATCCGAAGCCGGCAGGCGCGGCACAAGCTCGCGCCATTTCGGCCACATGTCGAAGGCCTGCTTGAAGAGCGGCAAAGCGTCCTCGACCGCGCCCACGGAAGCGAGCGTCACCGCCCGCCAGAAAACCATTTCGTGATTGTCTGGCGCCAGTTCGGCTGCGGCGGAATAAAGTTCGTTGGCCTTGTCCATGTCGCCGGCGGTGACCGCCGCGTCGCCTGCATCCATCAGATTGTAGGCGCGATTAAGCACAATGAGCCGGCGCAGCTCGACCAATGGTTCCGGATCGTCCTCCACACGCAGGTCGATGATCCGGCCCTCCCAGGGGTGGTCGTGCTTTTCGCCCGAAACGACGATCATCGCCGCCGACTGCATGCCCCTGATGTCGCCGCCTTCTCCTTGCGCGGCTTCGAGCGCGGCCATCAGCCGGTCGGCGAGATCGCCGTCAGCCGTCTCGTAGGCGTGGGACATGGCTGTGCAGACGGTGGGATTCTCCATCAGATTGGCCTGCACCGAATAGCCGTCGCCCTGAATATCGCAGGCGTGGATAATCGCCTTCGACCCCGTATGCGCGGCGGCGCGGCCCTTGGCGTCGACAAAACCGACCTGGCGGACGTTTTCGTTTTCATCCCTGGCGACGAGGTCGGCGAGCGCTTTGGCGGCCGCCGTTCCCTTTTCCATCGCCGCGAGCCCGAGCGGACCATAGGAAACCTCGGTGAAGGATTGGGTGACGACCGCACCGACGCCCGCCTTGGCGTGCGGCACGTTCGCGCCGACAGAAAACCAGTGCGATTGCACGGCCGCGCCCATCTCGCCGGTCTCGGCGTCGCGGGCGACGATCGAATAGGTCGACACCGGACGCAGCGGCTTTGCGTCCCCGAACTGGGCGGCTATGGCGGCGAAGGGCGCAAAGGCGGCGCCCGCGGCGATCAGCAGCATTCGCATGGATGAATCCCCTTTTACTTATGCCCGATTATGGGCCTTTTTCTTGACCTGAGGAAAGGCCCGCCCATTTTCTGAGACAAGCATGGCGGACGCCGAGCGCAAAACCCCTTATCGGCCCGACCCGGCCTATCGCACGCTGGGCGGAGAAGGCGGCGCGCCGTTTTACGATGTCGTCGAGGCGGCTGCGTTTCCGAAGCACGTCCTGCGGTATCGGAACCAGCGCTGGGCTGAGAAGATCGGCCTGGGCGGTTTGGGCGAGACGGAATGGATCGGCCATTTCGGAAAATTCCGTCCGTTAATGGATAATTTAATAAAGCCTTTGGCGCTGCGCTATCACGGCCATCAGTTTCGCGTCTACAATCCCGACATCGGCGACGGCCGCGGCTTTTTGTTCGCGCAAGTGCGCGACGATCAGGGCAGACTGCTCGACCTTGCAACCAAGGGCTCGGGCCAGACGCCCTATTCGCGGTTCGGCGACGGTCGGCTGACCTTGAAAGGCGGCGTGCGCGAGCTGCTGGCGACGGAAATGCTCGAGGCCTTAGGCGTCTACACCTCCAAAACCTTCAGCCTGATCGAGACCGGCGAGGCGCTTTTCCGCAGTGACGAACCGTCGCCGACGCGCTCGTGCGTGATGGTCAGGCTCAGCCACAGCCATGTGCGGTTAGGAACCTTTCAGCGCCTGGCGTTCGAGCGGGACACGGCGGCGATCGAACGACTCCTTGACTATTGCGCCCGCCAATTCGATCCGGACCTTGCAGACCTTCAGTATCCTGAAAAAACGGTCGAGATTTTCCGCCGCGTTGTCGGGCGCGCGGCGCGCCTCGCCGCGCAATGGATGGCGGCGGGTTTCGCGCACGGGGTTCTCAATACCGACAATATGAACGTCACCGGCGAAAGCTTCGATTACGGGCCTTGGCGGTTCGCAGCCGTCGCCGATCCAGGCTTTACGGCGGCTTATTTCGACGAAACAGGGCTTTACGCCTTCGGCCGGCAGGCGGAAGCCGCGGCGTGGAATCTGGCGCGTTTCGGCGGCGCGCTGACGCCGGTCGCGCCCGAAGACGGACTGAACGCCGCACTCGCCGACTTTCCCGCCGCCTATGAAGCGGCGATGGCGGACGCCTTTTTCGCGCGGCTCGGCGTTGCGCGGGCCGGCGCAGGCGATTTCGATTTTGTGATCGATCTCCTGCGCTGGATGGCTGAAACCCGCATTCTCTTCGAGCGCGTCTTTTTCGACTGGTTCTGCGGAAAAGAGTCCGAAAAGCGCGCCGCGGCGAGCCCTATGGCCGCGCAATACGAAACGGATGCGTTTTCAAAAATCCGCGCCCGCCTGCTCGACTTCGAACCGGCCGCGCCCAACCGCCTCGCCCACGCTTATTTCAGGCGCGAAGAGCCCTGCACAATGCTGATCGACGAGGTCGAGGCGCTGTCGGCGCGGATCGCCGACGCCGACGACTGGTCGCCGCTTGAGGCGAAACTCGCAGACATAGCCGAGATGGGAGACGCTTTTGAATTCCAGGCTTCCGAATATGTCGCTTGCCGTTGAAGCAAACAGGCGCGATGCTCTCCCCCGGCAATGGAGGGGAAATCATGAAACGTTTGATTATTGTTCCCTTGGCCGGCCTTCTTTTCGGATGCCTGCCGCAGGACGAACCGAAGCAAATCATCGTCGACGGCGAAGCGACCATCGAGGTCGAGCCGGAGATCTTCAACATTTCGGGAACCATCCGCGCGCGCAAAGACACCGCGCGCGACGCGCTCGCGGAGATTTCCGAACGCCTCGCCCGCATCCGCGAGACCCTGCCCAATCTCGAGGCGCTTGAGAAATTGAACATCGAGGCCTCCGAGGCGGAAATCCGACCGATCCAGGACGCCGAATGCGTCGAGAACAGTCGTTACAGATTTGACGCGATGTGCCCGGTGACGGGTTATTTCGGCTCGATCGGTCTGAAGATCAAAGGATCGCCGGCGCAGCTTTCCGGTCAGGTGCTCTCGCTGCTGTCGGAGCTCGGCGCCGAAAGCGTGTCGCTCAACTCCTATTCCGTCGAAGACATGGATGCGGCGCACTCGCGCGCGCTCGAAGCGGCGGTGGCTGATGCGCGGGAGAAAGCGGCGAAAATCGCCGGAGCCGCCAACGCCGTCTTGGTCGGACCGACCCGCATCCAGTTCGGCGAGGGTTTCGGCGATCAGCGAGTTTACGCCAGATACGCCCCAGCTCTGGACCAAATCGTCGTCACAGGCTCGAAAGTCGTGCAGCCCGAAATCGATCTCGATCTCGACCCGCAGCCGATCTCGATTGCCTCGAAGGTCGTCGCCGCCTTCGAAATCGAATAGGCGGCGGCCGGCCCCTTCGGATTGGAGGGAGCTGGAATTCGCGGGTTCTCCGCTCGGATTACCCTTCTGGGTTGTGGGGACGAACAGGCGCCCTGGCGGCGAATCTAAGGACTGCGCGTTGCACGAGATAGCTCGCCGTTAAAACGGCTATGCCGCAAATGAAGCCTATTAACAGCCAGTAGGCGGGGCTGAATCCATTCATTCTTGGCCCTTTCAGCAGCGATCGGGCCAATTTCGCCGAAATTTTTCTAAAAAATTATTAAAACGGCCAAAGTCTTCGTTAACGATTTTACCGCCAGCGCTCCGGCCGGCAGTCGGTCTCGGCTCCGGCCGCGGCTCTAAGCCGGCACAACCCCAGACTGAAAAAGAACGCGCCGGTCAGCGTCAGCAGGCCGGCCAGAAAACCGACGACCAGTACGCCGCTGACGCCCAATGTCTCAAGCAGCATCGCCACAATTGTCTCCATAATCGCTTCAGCGTCAGAGACCAAAATAGTAAGCGCCGGGCCGGATTGCGAGTAACGGCCGGTCGCGCCGCCAGCACAGGTTCGCGATCCGGCGGTGATTGCATTCGCCGCCCGGGCCGGAGGCGCGCCGTTTCCATCCCTTGGTTTTCCAGCTAACATCGCAAGGCGCGGGGCCGGGCGGGTCCGCAAGGGGTGTGGATAAAGAGGGGCCGATGACCTCCGAAGTCGTGTTGATGAACCGCCAGGGGGTGGCGATGGCGGCGGACAGCGCCGTCACCATCGCGGGCCCGCAATATCTCAAGACTTATCAGTCGGTCGACAAGCTGTTTCCGCTCGCCGACGGCCAGCCGGTGGCGGTGATGATCTATAATAACGCCGAGATCATGTCGACGCCGTGGGAAACAGTGATCTCGCTTTACCGCGAGCAGGCGCGCGGCCGCCCGCTCGACACGATCGACGCCTACGCTGAAGACTTCATGGAGTTTCTGTCGGGCAATCCCGACCTGTTTCCGCCCGACCATCAGGATACGGAATTCTTCAAGCATGTGGCGGTGGTCTACAGCGTCATCGCCGAGGATTTCGACCGGCAAATCGCCAAGTTCCAGCAAACCAACGCCGGGCGTCTGCGCGACCATATTTCAGGAATTTTCGAATTCGTGGTCGGCCAGCTTCACGCCGATTATCAGCGCAATCCGGACGACAGTCCGCGCGGCGATCTCGTCTGTTTCCCGCAAGGCATGGGCGAGCAAATACGGCGGCGCTACGCCCGCGAAATCGAGCAGCTTATTGAAAGCCTGGTCGGCGCGCTGAAGTCGGAATACCCGACCTTTTCGGTTTCCGAAGCGACGCTCGAACGGCTGCGTGAGATCGCCGTCTTTTCGGTCACAAAGGACGCATTCTTCGAGCATTACACCGGCGTCGTTTTCGCCGGGTTCGGGGCCCGTGATAAATTCCCGTCAATGCGCTCCTATCTCGCCTCGAGCGTCGTCCTGGGCATTTTAAAGCGCAAGCAGGACCGCGGCGTCGACATGTCGTCGGACTCGGCGCCGGTGATCCAGCCCTTCGCCCAGGACCGGATGATCCGCACGTTCCTGACCGGCATGGACCCGTATTTACGCATGTTCATGTTCGGCGAGACATTGAAGTTGTCTCTTAATCTGGTCACCGACGTCATTTCCCGCGCGCCGAATTTGACCGACGCGCAGCGTCAGGCGCTCTTTCAGGACTACAGCGAAAACAATCTGAGCTTTACATTGAGGGAGTTCTTCAAGTCCATCGACAGCTATCAATACGCAGTGCATACGCGCCCGATCTTCCGCGCGGTTGGCGCCCTGCCGAAAAAGGAGCTCGGCGAAACAGCCGCCTCGCTCATCAAGCTCAACTCGTTCCAGCAGAAGGTCATGCATTCGATCGAGACCGTCGGCGGGCCGATCGACGTCGCCCTCATTACGCGCAATGGCGGGCTCGAATGGAAGAAGGAGAAAGCGGAGCTTTAGGCGCCGCGGAGCAGGTTATGACCGAACGACTGAAACAGATCTGGGCCGGTTTCGAGGGAAAGACCGAGCGCCGCCTGACCGGCCGGGGGGTCGACAATATCGCCGTCCCGCACCGCCGCGACTGGCGGGCTGAAGACGCGCAGTTTCTGCCCGAGAATTTCGAGGCCCCGGCCGCCAAGGCATTCGAAGCGCTCAAACACCGTCTCGCCGAAACCGAGGCCGCGCAGTCCAAAAAACGCCGGAAGCGCGCCGACTACCATGTCGCGCCCGAACCGGAGGCGACGGATACCGGCTTTCCCGCGTTGGAGAATCTCATTCGCGGGTTGAAAGCGACCGAGTCGCGCACGGAACGGCGCGACATCGATTATGTACGATTCATGTCGACAAACGCCGGGCGAGAACTCGAGAGCCTCAAGAAACGCAAGAAGTTTCTGGGAATTTTTTGAAGCGGGCCGCGGCGTCATTCGCCTGAAAGCAGCGCCTCGATGCGCGCCCGTTCGGCCAGCAATGCGCGCCGGCCTTCCTCGATAAACTCGTCGGCCTTGTCGAAAGAAGTCGGAAAGGCGTCGCGCATGTCGGGGCGCAGCAAGATATCCGGCGGGCATAGTTCGGCGTGGGCGCGCGCCAGATGCATCTGGAAAATGTCGGCCGCGGCGTAAGCCGTTTCGAAAAGCTGCGGCGAGGCGTTCATGCGCGCGCGCGCGAAACTGACCTGGCGGTCGATCATTTGCCTGGTGTCGTCGATGAGTTTCGTCACGGCGCCCGAGAGGCCCGCCGGGGCCGGGGCGTCCGTGCTCGGCGGGACGACAGGCTCACCCGGCGGCTGCGCGGTGAAACGATCGAGCACCCGCGGCACGGCGTTCAAATCGACGCTGATGACGACATCTGCGCCCAGCGCGCGCGCCAGCGAGACCGGCGCCGGATTGGCGAGCGCGCCGTCCACAAGCCAGCGGTCTTTATGGCGGACGGCGTGGAAGATCACCGGAACGGCCGATGACGCCCGCGCCGCGTCGATGACTGAGCCTTCGGCGATCCACACGCCTTCGCCGGTGGCGAGATCAGTCGCGGCGGCGGCGTAGCGGACGGGGAGGTCCTCGATATTCTTGTCGAACTGGCGGAAGGCCTCGAATGCGGGCTCGACGTCCACGAAGCCGCCGCGCGCGACCTTGAGGCTGAAACGCTGAAGCGCCGACAGCGGCTTTAATTCCCGCGCCCAGGCCTCGAATTCATCAAGCGCCCCGATGAGCCACGCTCCGCCGACAAGCGCGCCGACCGAACAGCCGGCGACTGCGTCGGGTTTGACGCCGATTTCCTCGAGCCCGCGCAGGACGCCCACCGCGGGTTGAAAGCGACCGAGTCGCGCACGGAACGGCGCGACATCGATTATGTACGATTCATGTCGACAAACGCCGGGCGAGAACTCGAGAGCCTCAAGAAACGCAAGAAGTTTCTGGGAATTTTTTGAAGCGGGCCGCGGCGTCATTCGCCTGAAAGCAGCGCCTCGATGCGCGCCCGTTCGGCCAGCAATGCGCGCCGGCCTTCCTCGATAAACTCGTCGGCCTTGTCGAAAGAAGTCGGAAAGGCGTCGCGCATGTCGGGGCGCAGCAAGATATCCGGCGGGCATAGTTCGGCGTGGGCGCGCGCCAGATGCATCTGGAAAATGTCGGCCGCGGCGTAAGCCGTTTCGAAAAGCTGCGGCGAGGCGTTCATGCGCGCGCGCGCGAAACTGACCTGGCGGTCGATCATTTGCCTGGTGTCGTCGATGAGTTTCGTCACGGCGCCCGAGAGGCCCGCCGGGGCCGGGGCGTCCGTGCTCGGCGGGACGACAGGCTCACCCGGCGGCTGCGCGGTGAAACGATCGAGCACCCGCGGCACGGCGTTCAAATCGACGCTGATGACGACATCTGCGCCCAGCGCGCGCGCCAGCGAGACCGGCGCCGGATTGGCGAGCGCGCCGTCCACAAGCCAGCGGTCTTTATGGCGGACGGCGTGGAAGATCACCGGAACGGCCGATGACGCCCGCGCCGCGTCGATGACTGAGCCTTCGGCGATCCACACGCCTTCGCCGGTGGCGAGATCAGTCGCGGCGGCGGCGTAGCGGACGGGGAGGTCCTCGATATTCTTGTCGAACTGGCGGAAGGCCTCGAATGCGGGCTCGACGTCCACGAAGCCGCCGCGCGCGACCTTGAGGCTGAAACGCTGAAGCGCCGACAGCGGCTTTAATTCCCGCGCCCAGGCCTCGAATTCATCAAGCGCCCCGATGAGCCACGCTCCGCCGACAAGCGCGCCGACCGAACAGCCGGCGACTGCGTCGGGTTTGACGCCGATTTCCTCGAGCCCGCGCAGGACGCCCACATGCGCCCAGCCGCGCGCCGCGCCGGAACCGAGCACCAGTCCAAGTTTCTTCGCCACCGACTCTTCTCAACCCTTTCCGTGTAAGGATTTGTTAACCGTCGCCAGCGTGCGCCCATGCTCGCCCCGCGTCAACGCCGGCTTAACCATAAAGCGCGATCCTTGGCGCAAAGGGAAGGCGAAATGGACGTCACAAAGATCCCGCTTTTGTCAGGGCTCGCCGCGCGGCTGCATTTTCTGGCCGCGCGCACCAATGTTATTGCGGAGAACATCGCCAACGCCGATACGCCCGATTACACAGCGCGCGACGTCAAGCCGGCGGATTTTTCGAAAATGGCGCGCACGGCGGCGATGCGCGCTTCCGACCCGCGCCACATGCAGGCGAAAAGCCTCAGTTCGGCGACCATTCGCGTTGAGCCTGCCCCTGACGGCGAAGCCTCGCTCAACGGCAATCAGGTTTCGATCGAAACCCAGACAATGAAACTGTCGGAAACCCGCATGGATTACGCACTCGCCTCGAGCCTTTACCGCAAAGGGCTCAACATGCTGCGGATCGCCGTGCGCGGCGGCAATTAGGGGGTTAAGCGATGGACGACATCTCAACGGCCATGCAAGTCGCTGCTTCCGGCATGCGCGCGCAGTCGACGCGCATTCGCGTCGTCGCTGAAAACATCGCCAACGCCAATTCGGCGGCTGAAGCGCCGGGGCTCGATCCTTATCGCCGGCAGACGCCTGTTTTTTCAAGCTTTCTCGATCGCGACACGAACGCGCATATGGTCGAGGTTTCGCGCGTCGCGCTCGACCCTTCGGCGTTTACGCTGCAGTTCGACCCAAGCCATCCGGCTGCGGACGAAGAAGGTTATGTGAAGTTGCCAAACGTCAATCCGCTCGTCGAAATGATGGATTTACGCGAAGCCCAACGCAGCTATGAAGCCAATCTGGGCGCGCTCGATACGATGCGCTCCATGGCGGCGTCGACCCTGAGAATACTGGAGTAGCCAGATGAGTGTTGACGCGCTTACCGCAGCCCAGACCTACGCCCAGGTTGCAAAAACGGCCGCCGATGCGCCGCGCGCGGACGCGGCGGAAGAAACCGCGCGGCCCAACTTCGCCGGACTCGTTCAGGAAGCGCTGCGCGAGACGACCGGCGCGCTTGCGGCGGGCGAAAGCGCCGCGGCGAGCGTTGCGGCCGGCGAGGCGAGCCTTGTCGACGTGGCGACGGCGGTCAGCGCAGCCGAGGTTGCGCTCGAAACCGCGATTGCGGTCCGAAACCGCGTAATCGAGGCTTATCAGGAAGTCATGCGCATGCCGATTTAGAGCGGCGCGACGAACAATAACAGCCTTCAACCAACTGAAGCCTTAAATCAGGCGGGGCCGAACCCTTCCTTAACCATGTTCCGGGCAAAATTTGCCTATGGCGGCGGGAAGCGAAATTCTCGATATCGCGCGCGAAGCGTTCTGGGTGACCCTGCAGGTGGCCGGGCCGGCGATGCTCGCCGGCCTCGCCGTCGGCCTCACCGTCGCGCTCCTGCAGGCGTTGACGCAGGTGCAGGAAATGACGCTCGTTTTCATCCCGCGCATCATCGTGATGTTTCTGGTGATCAGCCTGTGCCTGCCTTTCATGGGCGCAGCTCTCGGCGGTTTCGCGCTGAAGCTCTACGCCCTGATCGCCCAGGGCGGAGTGTTGTGAAAGGCGGCGCGCCATCATGACCGTCGCCCTCTCCACTTTGCCGGTCGATCTTTTCATCATCTTCGCCGTTTTCTGCCGGGTCGGCGCGATGTTCATGACGGCGCCGGCGTTCGGCGATTTTTCTCTGAGCCCGCGCTTGCGGTTGGCGGCGACGCTTGCGGTGACCGCGGCGCTCGCGCCGGTCGCCGGAGAGTCTTATCCCGCCTGGGCGCGAGGCGACGCCGGAGTCGGCGTCATGGCCGGCGTTATTATCGGCGAGATCGTGGCTGGCGCGTTTCTGGGGCTTGCGGCGCGGGTGATGATGAGCGCGCTCAATGTCGCCGGCCAGATCATCGCATTGCAGATGGGGCTGTCGCTGGCGCAGGTTTTCGATCCGTCCCAGCAGCTTCAGGGCGCGCTCATCGGCGGCTTTCTCGCCATTTTCGGGACGACGATGATTTTCGTAACCGACATGCATCATCTGCTGCTCGCCGCCGTGAAAGATTCCTACGCGCTGATGGCGCCGGGCGCGATTCCCGATTTCGGAGACATGGCGGAGCTTTTAACTGCGACGCTGTCGGGCGCTTTCTCGCTCGGTCTGCGGCTCGCCTCGCCCTTCGTGCTGTTCGGCCTCGTTTTTTATATGGGCGCAGGAATTCTTAATCGCCTGATGCCGCAGGCGCAGGTCTTTTTCATGCTGATGCCGGCTAATCTTCTGATTGGCGTGATGCTCCTGATGCTGACGACCGGATTGATGATGACCGTTTTTCTCGGCCGGTTCGAAGCGCATATGGCGCAGTTTCTTCAATAGGAGCGCGCGCTGATGGCGGAGCATCAGGACCAGGCCCGACGCACAGAGGAACCGACCCCGAAGCGGCTCGAAGACGCGCGCCGCAAGGGCGATGCGCCAAAAAGCCAGGAAATAATCGCCGCAATTATGCTGGCCGCCGGCGCGCTCGGTTTGTGGCTTTTCGCCGGCGATGCGGCGCGCGGGGTCATTGACGCCGGCGTTTCATTTCTCGACCACCCGCACCAATTCGCCGTCGACGGCGGCGCGCTTGCGGATCTCTTCGCCGCGGTGGCGCTTAAGCTCGCCGGCGCGCTCGCCGCAATCGGCCTGCTCATTTTCGCCGCCGCGATCCTCGCCAATATCGGTCAGGCCCGCCCTGTGTTCAGCGCCGAACGCATGCGTCCGAGTCTCGACAAGATTTCTCCCATCGCCGGGTTCAGGCGCATTTTCGGTCCCTCAGGAATCTTCAACTTCGCCAAGGGCGTCGGCAAGATCGTCATCGTCGGCCTTATTCTTCTTTACGCGTTATGGCCGGACCGCGATCTCCTCGTCAGTCTTCTTGATACGGAAGGAACGGGGGTTATGAGCGTGGCGCGAGCCCTGGCGATCAAGCTCTTGGGCTTCACCGTCGCTGCGATGGCCGTAATCGCCGCGCTTGATTATGCGTTCCAGCGTCATTCCTGGCGCAAGCGGCTGCGCATGACCAAGGAAGAAGTCAGGCGCGAGCTCAAGGAAACCGAAGGGGATCCGCAGATCCGCGGCCGCCTGCGTCAACAGCGCGAAAGCCGGATGCGCCAGCGCATGACGGCCGCCGTCAAGGACGCGACTGTGCTGGTGATGAATCCGACCCACTACGCCGTCGCGCTGAAATACGACATGGGCGATGAGGGCGCGCCGCTCTGCGTGGCCAAGGGCGTCGACCATGTGGCTCTCAGGATGCGCGCGGTGGCGGAGGAAAACGACGTGCCTGTTGTGGAAAATCCGCCGCTCGCCCGCGCGCTTTACACAACGGTGGAAATCTATGCGGAGATTCCGCTCGAGCATTACGAAGCCGTCGCCAAGGTCATCGGCCACATCATGCGCAAAAGCGAACCGCCGAAGACCATTCATTAACCGTTCCTTAACCGTTCAAACGGCGAACACTGGATGAGTTCCGGTGGCGCGCGGCGGCGAAGCGCGTCATAGTCACCCCTTTGGGCGGAAAACGGCGGGAAAGCACGCGCAATGAACGCGAAAGCGGCCATGAAGCAGGATTTCGACGACGCGCACAATGACGCGCTGGCGCGCGCCGCGCCGCCGCGCGGCGAGACTAAGGGCGGCGCCGATGCGCCTGCGCGTCCGCCATCAAACGACGACATCACTGCAATGATGGCCGCGGCGAAGGCCGCCGAAAAAGCGCGCCGCGAAAAACAAAGAGCGCGACGCCGACGCGAAGGCGGCGAGGGCTTCTGGCAAACGGCGTCGTTCTGGCTTCTCTGGGGCGGCGTGGCGGTCGCTTTTGCTGCTATACTGATGACGCTCTTTTCGGCGCGCGCAGCGACCGGGCCGGGGCTCGTTCTCGCCGCCGGCGCGGCGCTGCTTGCGATGCTGCTGTTTGCGGGCGCTGCGATGCAGATGCTTTCGCCAATTCTGCTTGCCAGCGTTTTGCGGCGCCGGGCCGGCGGCAAGGATCGCGCCGGCGCCGTCCAGCTTGCGGGCGCGGACATGCTGCGTGCGCTGCGCGTCGCCGAGGGCGTGCTCGACGCTGACCCGGACGCGCGGCTCATCACGCGGCGCGACGGAGTCGTCGCCTACGCCAATCCAGCCTATTTTGCCCTCGCCCGCGAAGCTGGCGTCATCGGCCCGGCCGGCCTGCCGCCGCGCATCGACCGGTTGTTCGCCCAGCAGGGCGCGGAGACGACCAAGGTGTTCAGACTTTGCCGGGCTGCAAAGAGCGCCGCGCCCGCCGAAGAAATCATCTATCAGCGCATCGGACTCAAGAGCGGCGGCCGGCGCCGGCGCTTCGAAGTGTCCGTGCATCCGATCCCCGATTGCGAAGATCATGTCTCCTGGCGTTTGCGCGAGCTTCCGATCGAGGAAGAAGACCACGACGCACTGGCGGCCGCCTATGCGGATTATCTTCGTCCCGTCTTTGCGATCGAACGGTCAGGCCAGATCGCCTGGTCGAACGCCGCCATGCGCAAGGCGCTGGGCGCTGCGCGCGGCGGACTCGATCATATCGACGATATCATTCTGGGCGAAACCGGCGAACTCATTCGCGCGCTGTGGCGCGTCGACCAAACGCCGCAAAAGGCGCGCGTGCGCCGGCGCGGCGCCGATCCAGCCGAGGGAAGGTTCACCGCATTTCGCCGCGGCGGGGTGGGCGAAGGCTTTGTCTGCGTCGAGCTTGCCGTCGATGATCCTGGCGCGTTTGGCGAAGACGAATTTTCGCTTTCGGGCGACATCAGCGAAGCGCCGTTCGGCGTCGCCATGATCGAAGGCGAGATCGGCCGCGACGCGCGTGTCGTCGAAGCCAACAAGACCTTTGCCGAGGCATTCGGCGCTTCGAAACGCAACGCACCGCTTTCCAAGGCGTTTCCGCAAAAGGTGATGGACGATCTCGCCGCCGAAATTCGCCGTCGCGCCAACGCTGCAAGCGCGCCGCGAACGATTGAGGCCGCCATCGGAACCGGCGCGGCGGCGCGCTGTTATGCGCTTTACGCCCGTCCTGTCCGGCGCCGGCGCGGCGCTTACGGGTCGCGCCGCACGCTTCTCTATTCCGTCGATATCAGCGAACGGAAGATGATGGAGCAGGACTATGCGCAGGACCAGAAGCTGAAGGCGATCGGCCATCTCGCAGGCACCGTCGCGCATGATTTCAACAATCTGCTTCAGGTGGTGCTCGGTAATTGCGAACTGTTGATGCTGCGCCATCCGGCCGGCGACCCGAGCTATCAGGAACTCGTTCTCGTGCGCGAAAACGCGCAGCGCGCGGCGAACATGACCAAACAGCTTCTCGCCTATTCGCGGAAACAGACGCTTCAACCCGAGATTCTTTCAATAACCGAGGTTTTGCGCGATTTCGCCCGGTTCCTCGACCGCGCGATCGGCGAAAAGGTGAAGCTCAATCTCGTGAACGGCCGCGGTCTTCCGGAAATCAAGGCTGATCGTCGTCAGCTTGAAACGGCGATCATGAATCTCGCCGTCAATGCGCGCGACGCCATAGCGCCGGAAGGCGGCGTACTGACGATCCGTACAAAGGCGATGTCGGCGGAAGACGTGAAAGCAACAAGCTTGCCCGGACTTTCCGAACAGGATCATCTTCTCATCGAAGTCTCGGACACCGGCCCCGGGGTGCCGGAAGAAATCGCCGACAAGATCTTCGATCCGTTCTTCACGACCAAGGATGTGGGAAAAGGGACAGGCCTCGGTCTGTCGACGGTGCACGGCGTCATCGGCCAGATGGGCGGTAAAATCTTTCTCGACAATACAGACGGCGGCGGCGCGGTTTTCAGAATTTATCTGCCTGCGCGCCTCGCGGTTGAGGATGAAGAGCCCGAGGAAATCGTCGCGGCCGAGCCTGTCCCCGGCGCCGTCGCCGACGTCACCGGCGCCGGGCGCGTTCTTGTGGTCGAAGACGAAGACCCGGTGCGCAGTTTCGTCGTCAATACGCTGGAACGCTGCGGCTATGAAGTCACCGAAGCCGAGGACGGCGACGAGGCGCTTGAAATCCTGGCCGAGGACGCGGACGGGTTCGACCTGATCATTTCCGACGTGATGATGCCGGAGGTCGACGGACCGACCCTAATCGAACGCGCGCGCGCGCGTTCGCACGCGCCAAAGGCGATCCTGTTCATGTCGGCCTACGCCGAAACCACGGTGCGCGAACAGCTCAACGCCATCGAGGGCGCCGCCTACATACAAAAACCCTTCAGCCTCAACGCGCTGGCGACCCGGGTGAAAGAATTGCTCACCCCGGACGAGGCCGACGAGACGGCTTGAGACTGGCGCAAAGCAGACTAAAACGCTTGCATGCGCCAGATTGTTTTCGACGTCGAAACCACCGGAATCAAATTCTCCGAAGGCCACCGGATCGTTGAAATCGGGGCGGTGGAGCTCGTTCGCGGGGCGGTCACGGGCCGCACTTTTCACACTTACGTCAACCCCGAACGCGATATGCCGGAAGAAGCCTACCAGGTGCACGGCATCTCAGCCGATTTCCTGAAAGACAAGCCCCGTTTCGCCGACGCTGAAGTGGGAGCGGCGTTTCGGGTGTTCGCCGACGGCGACGAGCTGATCGCCCATAACGGGATCGCGTTCGACCTGCCCTTCCTCAACGCCGAATTGACGGCGGCGGGGCTTGAGACGCTTGAGAATCCGGTAACGGACACGCTCCTGCTGGCGCGGCGGAAATTTCCCGGCGCGCCAGCCGGTCTCGATGCGCTCTGCATGCGTTTCGGCATCGATACGAGCGAGCGAGCGCGCGACGGTCACGGGGCCCTTCTCGATTCGCGCCTGCTCGCTGAGGTCTATATCGAGCTGACCGGCGGCGCCCAGGCGGGCCTCGATTTCGCCGATGATGCGGCCCGGTCTGCTGCTGCGCGCGGCCCTCGAAAAGAGGCGCGATCGCGCCCGGCCCCGCTATCCTCGTTGATTACGGAAGAAGAACGCGCCGCGCATGACGCTTTTGTCGCCGAACTCGGTCCCGACTGTCTCTGGGCCAAACTCAGAGTTTAAACATTTAAGAGGAGCGGCCGCCCAGTGCGTTCAGGCCTGGGCGCTATCGCCTCCGTCTGCCGCGGCTGGCTGTTCCTGGGGCTGCGCCTTGCGCTGCATGTAAATGCCGTAAAAGTCGATCGGCTCCAGCATCAACGGCGGAAAATTGCCGTCGCGGGTGGCGTCGGCGATGATCTGGCGAAGGAAGGGGAAAAGCAGCCGCGGGCATTCCACCAGCATGACCGCCTCAAGCTGTTCGGCTGGCACGTTCTCGATCAGGAAAAGCCCCGCATAAGCGCTCTCGACCACGAACACCACGTCGTTATTGCGGGTCGCGCGGGCGCTGACGGAAAGCTCGACTTCATACTGGTTCTGTCCAATCGAGCGGGCGTTGACATCCACGTTGACGTCGATCGCCGGCGCAGCGCCGTCGGTCGCGCGGAAACTCTCGGGCGCCTTCGGGTTCTCGAACGACAAATCCTTGAGATATTGCGCTATAACGCGCAGCGACGGCGCCTCTTGGCCGTTCGCCGCGCCGTCGGCGGGAGGAGTCTCGGACATCGCGTCACCGTTTGAATTGGCTTTCAGAGCCGCGCTCCTTACACGCACGCGTGGGCGCCTGCAACCCGGGCGCTGTTTTGCGCCGGCGGCGACTAATAGCGGCGGATGGTGATTGTCGCGCGGCCTTCATCGACGCGCTTTTTCAGCCATCGCCACAACCATGCCGCGATAATGCGCCGGGCCGGCGGCGTCAGCAGAACAAAGCCGACCGCATCGGTGATGAATCCCGGGGTCATCAGGAACGGCGCCGCAAGCGCCAGCAGAACCCCGTCAATCGCAGCGTTTACGGGCGCGCGGCCGTCATCGAGGTCGCGACGCGCCTGGTTCAAGGCGGCGAGCCCCTGCGCCCGGATCAACCAGCCGCCGAGCGCGGCCGTGCCCAGACAGGCGGCGACGACCGGCCAAACGCCGAAAGCCTGGCCGGCGCTCAAAAGGACGTAAATTTCGGCGATCGGGCCGACGACAAAAAGCGCAATTAGAAACGGGATCATAACAACGTGGTGTTTTCCTGCAGTTCCCGATTATATAGAGAGGGACGGGAGCGATTTTGAGAACTGAAAGCGATTTAAACGTATTGGCATGGACCCTTTAATGCTCATTCTGGCGGGAGTCGCCGCGTATTTCATCTACCGCCTGATTTCGGTTCTGGGCGCGCGAACGGGCCATGAGCCGCGCCGCGACCCCGAAGGCGCATCGCGCGCGGCCCGCAGCGAAAGCCCGCGCGACGAGGCCGGCGCCGACGCCCGGACTGCGCCGGAGCCTGCGCCGGTCTCCGCCAGCGCCCGGCCCTTGCGCGAGGCCGACCCCGCCTTCGACGAACGCGCCTATCTGGAAGGCGCCCGCGCCGCCTATGAGATGATTATCGAGGCGTTCGCCGCCGGCGATCTCAGGAGCATACGGCGCTATCTCAGCGACAGCGTCTACGAAGCATTCAAATCCGCTGTTATGGATCGCGAAGCGGCGGGCTGCACGGCGGACGTCAAATTCGTCGGAATCGAAAGCGCCGCGATTTCCGAAAGCAAGGCGGAAAACGGCGTTTTGACCGCGGTGACGGATTTTGCGTCCAATCAGGTGCGGGTCACCCGCGGCCGCGACGGCGAAGTGGTGGAGGGCGATCCGAACCGGATCGATCTGGTTAAGGACCGCTGGATCTTCTCGCGCAAACTTTCGAGCGCCGATCCCAACTGGGTGCTCGTCGCCACCGGCGCAATCGGCTAAACCTTCTGTATGAAGATGCGTTCCGGGCGTCGGCGCTAGTGCCCGCCGGCGACAAATTCATATCGGCTTTTCTCGCGCTGGCGGTGGCGGCGGCCTGCCTTTCGGCGTTTCTGGTGTTTTCGAACCGGCTTCCGCCTTATGCGCCCCCGGTCGTTGACGAATCCGCGTTTGCGCCGCCCAAAACCGTATTCCGCAAAACCGAATTTGATGATCTGCCCGGTTGGCGGGGTGACGATCACGCGGCCGCGCTCGGCGCGTTCGTCCGGTCCTGCGTTGTCTTGACCAAGGATGACGCAACCTCCGTACGCGTCGCGGACGCCGCGACGGAGGATACAGAGGCGGCGGCGGGCGGCGTCTGGCGCGCGCCCTGTAATGCGGCGGCGGATTTCGCTGCAATGACGTTCGCCGATCAAGCCGCGCGCAAAAGCGCTGCGCGCGCGTTTTTTGAATTTCACTTTTCGCCGGTTCAGATTCTCATCGAGCGCGCGCCGTTGGCGAACGGACCGGCTCGCGGACAAAAGCCGCGCGTGGAGGAAACAGGCCTGTTCACCGGGTATTTCGAACCCGTCTACGCCGCCTCGCGCTGGCGCACAGCGGTTTATTCGGCGCCGGCGCGCCGGCGCCCGGCCGATCTTATCAGCGTCGATCTCGGCGCCTTTCGCGACGATCTCGCGGGCGAGCGCGTGGCGGGACGCGTCGAAGACGGCCGCCTCGCGCCCTACCCTGACCGCGCGGAGATTGAGGCTGCGCCGGCCGACAACATCGGCGAACCGATCGCCTGGATGCGTCCCAACGATCTTTTCTTCCTGCAAATCCAGGGCTCGGGCGTCTTGCGCCTGCCCGGCGGCGAGCGGTTGCGCGTCGGCTTTGACGGACAGAACGGCCGGCCCTATACGGCGATCGGCCGCGTGCTTGTGGAGCGCGGCGATATGACGCTCGAAACCGTCAGTATGCAATCGATTCGCGCATGGCTCGAAGAAGCGACGCCGGCGGCGGCGCAGGAGCTGCGCGAGGCGAACGCGTCCTATGTGTTCTTTAAAGAGCTGCGAGATCTGCCCGAACCGTCGCTCGGCCCGCTTGGCGCGCAAGAGGTTCAGTTGACGCCCGGACGAAGCGTCGCCGTCGATCTGCGCCATCACGCGTTAGGCGCGCCCCTATGGATTGCTCTCGATACAGATGAAACTGGCGCGCCGCCAATGCGCCGGCTGCTGATCGCCCAGGATACAGGCGGCGCGATCAAGGGGCCGATGCGCGGCGACATTTTCTGGGGATCGGGCGCGGAGGCCGGCGAGATCGCCGGCGCCATGCGCGCGCGCGGGCGCCTTTATATGCTGGTTCCGAAGGGCGCGGCGCCTGCGCCGCTCAGAGAGGCGGCGCTGTGAAGACCCGCCGTCTCGCCCCGCATGAAGAAGCGCTCTGGCGCCGCGTCGCGCGTACGGTGCGCCCTGCGCCGCCCGCGCCGGCGGCGACCTCGACGAAGGCGCATAATCCATCATCGCCGAAGCCGAAACAGGCGGCTGCGCCTCGCCGGCCCGGCGCCGCGCCGTCCGATTTCGCGTCCGCGCGCCCGGGCGACGTTTTTTCTTCAGGCGACCCGGGGCTTGAACGCAAAGCGCGCCGCCGGCGCCTTCGGCCCGAACGCGCGATCGACCTGCACGGGCTCACTCAAAAGAAAGCGCACGCCGCGCTCGTCCGGTTTCTTTCAATATCGCACACGGAAGGGCGCCGTTGCGTGCTGGTCGTGACCGGAAAAGGCGCCGGCGAGAAGATCGATCCGTTTACGGAGCGTGCGCCGCGCGGCGTCATCCGCGCGCGTTTTCGGGACTGGGTGAACGAACCCCCGTTGCGGGAATTGATCGCGCGCGTCGCCCCCGCCCATCCCCGCGACGGCGGATCGGGCGCGTTTTACGTGTTTTTGAAGAGACGGGTCAGCCGCGGCGTTTCTTGATCTCAGGCAGTTGATGTTCACGGAACGGCATTGCGCCCAGAACCTGCACGCCGCGCTTTTTCCAGTCTTTGAAAGCTATATGCAGTGCGCCGCCCACGATCGACCCGAAGAGTTTTCGCATCAGATTATCCGCCAAATCCTCGTCAGCGAATTCGATGTCGATGAAATGCGGCGTCGGTCGTCTTGCGCCTGAGGCATCGCCATTCATGATAACGGCGTGGCGCACGCCGTGATTGTGCAGATAGGACGACAGCTCGCCAAGGCTAGTTGCAGCGCCGGCCTGGTTAATCTTCAAAAGAACGCGCAGGCCAATCACGCTATTGTCGTTATATTCGTTTCGGATCTTGCCGATTTCGTCCTTCCAGCGGCTTTGCGGGTTTACCCTCGCCGGCTTGAATAAAGTGGCGGCGACGGGTTTGTCAGCGAATTTCTTGACGGCCAGAAAACGCGTCGGCTCCGAGACGGAATCGTCCATGTCCGGATCGACGATGATGTAATCATGGGACATGTTGGCGATTTCGAACGGCAGGATGACGCCGTAAAGCTTGCTCGCCTGCGGTTCGGCCGTGGCGATGCTGGACAGAGTCGTGTGGCCGGTTCGTGCGTCGAAGAACGTATTGGTCTGGCGGTTCGGGTTGAGCGTCGCCATGGCGCGCCGCGCGATCTCGCGGTGGGGCTCGACCACGTTCGGCGTGTCGACCACTTCGACGCCGGCCGACCGCAACCCGTCGAGTTTCGACAGACACCGCGCCCGCGCGTCGTGGCTTGCAAATACCATGTCGAGGCGGTCGCGCAACACCATCTGTGCCGCGGCGTCGATCTTCAGCCCCGCCCTGAATTGCGGCAACGCGCCGTCCACCGGCGGGATCGGGGCGTCGCCGTTTTCATCCTTGCGCTCGTCCCAGGAGAGTCGGTGCTTGCCAAGAAGCGTCGACAGCACGGATGTGGGATGCGAGGTCTGGGCGAGCTCGAGCACCTGGGATTCATGCACGGCGAGACAGAGCTTGTCGCCGGCTTCGACAACCTGATAGGCGAAGACATTGTCCAGCGAAGCCAGATTTCTCAACGTCTCGAGATCATAGCCCGAATAGGGTGCGTGAAACGGCACGAGCGCGACGTCGGCGCGGCCGTTCTTCACGGCCATCAGCGACTGTTCGCGGGTTCTCAAGGGAAGGCGCTGGGCCGCTTTCCAGTCGGCGCGCGGGGCGTCGTCCTCATCGCTCAAGCGGTTCGGCAACCGGCCTGCATTTTCGGTAATGAAATTAACGGCCGCCCTGTAGCCGAAACCGTATTCCTCGCCGGAAAACGCGATTTTCGGCGCGACTCTGTTTCCTGAAGGCTCGGGTTGTT
>JBHHVZ010000039.1:0-25321 GCA_046756245.1 Parvularculaceae bacterium | reverse complement strand
GAAGACGAGGGCCTCGGGAACCTTTTCATGTTCCGTATCCAGAGGAATTTGGGCGGACGATAAGAGAGGATGAGAATGAGATGACTGGCCGGCGAAAGGCCCTGTTCGGGATTTACGTCACGGGACTTGCCGCAGCATTTACGGCGATGGCGTTGCTCGCGCCCGATGCGCGCGCAGAATATGGAGACGTCGTGATCAACAACTATTCGGACGAGGCGGGCATGCGGCCGGTCGTCTTTCCGCATTGGTTTCACCGGATCCGGTTCCGCTGCAAGGTGTGCCATTCCGATCTCGGTTTTAAATTCAAGGCGGGCGGGAATGACATAAATATGCTCAAGATATTTGACGGTGAATATTGCGGCGCCTGTCATAACGGCGTCATTGCGTGGGGCGTCGAAAACTGCGTGCTTTGTCATTCAGGCCGCCCCGGTATGAAAACGCGCGTTCACAACAGCACGACGGATCGACTCGTCGCGCCCGTCGCGCAATAGGCTGAAGAGAAAGAAAAATACGATGTCGAAACAATTGGATAAGATTCTCGGCAGCCGCATCACCACATTCGCTCTGATTGGAGCCGTTGTCGCCGCCGCCGTTTTTGTCTCCGGCAGGGGCGCGCTTTTTGGCGGCGGCGAAGAAACAGCCAAACTACAACCGGCGCGAACAGCAGCCTTTGTAGACGCGTCGCCTGCGAGCGAGGACGTCAAACCCGCCGCGACGCTGACGGCGGCCAACCTTTCGGAAGCCGCTGCAGCGCCTGCTGAGGCGGCCAAGCCGGCGCCCAACGAACCGGATGTTGAAAAAGCCGACGCCGATCCGGCTCCGATAGTCGTTGTTACGGCGGTTGACGCGCCGAATTCGGCTTCGGACGAAACCCGCAGCGCTTCGCAGCCATCGCAAACGGTTCTTGCAGCCGCCGCTTCTGAGCCGACCGGCGCGAACAGTTTCAACCGCCTTCTGAAAAAACCGTCCAGCGCGCCGAATGCGCCGCCCGCCCGGGACGGCATTCACGACCCTTCAAATCCGGGAACGGGTTTGCTGCAATGGCCGAGCGCGGCGTTCGATGGGCTGCCAAAAACCAGCGACGGCAACAAAGTCGATTGGGTCAAGGCGCTTGAGCAGGAAAAGATCGCCCCACGCTATAAAGTTGACGATCCGAACGCAGAGCCATTCCTGCTGGACCTCGTCATTATCCGCCAAGTCAAAGGCAGCATGCCGAACGTGGTCTATCCGCATCTGCAGCATACGCAGTGGCTTGATTGTTCAAACTGTCACGATGAAATTTTCACGCCTCAGAAAGGGGCCAATCAGATTAGCATGGCTGGCATTCTGCTGGGCCGGAAATGCGGCGTGTGCCACGGGAAAGTCGCCTTCCCGGTGTCCGATTGTCGCAGGTGCCATGCGCAACCCAAGACCGCAGAAGAACTCAGCGCGCTTGCGGACCGATCGAGTTGGGCGACGGAGAACAAATGAAGTAGAACGCCCGGAGCGTGCGGAAAGGAAGCGTTATGATAGTCAGAGATTTAACCATTGCTGCGTTGAGCGTCGCCGCGGCTTTATTCGCGACGGCGTCAGCGAGCGAACGCATCCCGGCCGAAGCGGGCGTGACGGCGCAGAAATCAGCCTTCCTTGAGCGACTCGTCACGGACTCGATTTCGTCACGCACGATACTCGACAGCGGAGATTTGGCCGCGATCGCCAAGCTCGAAGAAGCGCGCCGACTTGTGGAGCGGGCGAAGTCTCTCTTGTCTGATGGCGACTATCGGCAAGCAAATGAGCTTCTCAATCGCGCGCTTGAACTTGTTAATACCGAGGCGCGCCGGCTTTCTGTGGACGATGTAAAAAGAAAACGGGCTGAAGAAGCGTTTGAAAAGCGTCGGCATACGGTCGAGATATTCCTGTCGGCTCATGAACGGGTTACGGAAAACGAGGCCGATTCAAAATCAGTGCAGCAGGCGGCGGCCATCAAACGTTTACTGGCGGAAGCCGACAAAATGAGACGCGCGAGCCAGTATGAAAAAGCGCTTGCCATGCTCGACCGCGCTTATGAAATCGCCCGCGGTGATATTCGAAGCGCGCGCGATGGCAAAACGCTCGTGCGTTCGCTCGTGTTTGAAACGCCGAAAGAGGCATACGAATATGAACTCGGCCGCACACGCAGCCATTTCCTGCTGCTAGAATTCGCGCTTGAAGAGAAAGATCCCTCGCCAGCGCAAATGATGGGCGTCAGCGAGCGCCGCGCTCGCGCCAATGAACTTCGCGACAAAGCCAGGGCGAAAGCGGAGACGGGGGATTACGTCGGCGCGATCGGCGATCTTGAAGCTGCGACAAAGGAATTGATTAGAGGCATTCGCATGAGCGGTTTCTTTATTCCGGTGTAAGCCAGTGAGGCGGCGGGGCGCGCATCTGACAGTCAGCGTCGCGGCGGTCGTTTTGACCGTCGCGGGTTCTGAAACGGTCGCAGCGAGGACGTCGGATTCGAAAACTGCATTCGTGGAAGAATGGGCTGTCATCTGCGCCAGAAAGGCGCGTCTCCTTGAATCCTATCTAAATTCGCCGTCGGCGAAAAAAATCGAAACACAGGGCGCGCGCCAGGCGCAAGAATTGGTCGCCCGGGCCCGTGAGCGCCTCAAGTCGGGCATGCCGGAAAGCGGCGCAACAGGCGATTGTCCGAATCTCGACGAAGGCTTGCGACTGATCGTGTCGGCGATGACGGCGTCCGGGCTGAAGGAGACCGATGAGAACAAGCATAAAGCCGGCTACGCGCTGAGAGCGCGTCAATTAAACGCCTATATTCAGGCGCTGTCGGTATCGTCGCGCCGCCAGTGGCCAAGCGAGATTAGACAACAGTTCGCCGATGCAGAGATACGGATCGCTCGGGCTGGACGGCTCGCCGCTGAGGGCCGCTACGAAGAAGCGCATAAGACCATTGAGACAGCATACGCGACGGTGCTCGCAATTCTTCGCGATCTTCACGACGGCAAATCCATCTTGCACCGGCTCGTCTTCGAAACGCCTCTTGAGGAATATCAATACGAAGTCGATCGAAACCGCAGTTACGAAATGTTGCTCATCATTGCGCTCGACGAATCGCCGGTTTCGAATGAATTGACCGTCCATGTAGCTGAAGTTTTCTCAATCAATGATTCAATGCGCGCTGAAGCGCACAACCAAGTTGAGGCGGGCGCCTATGCGGACGCCATCAAAACGATGGAATCGGCGAGCCGCAAGCTCGCTAAGACGTTAAGACTTCTGGGAGTCATGGTTTGGGACTGACAAAAAGACGAAAGCGCAGCGCGTAACCCAATGCCGCCTTTGGATCGAATAACGGCCATATTCGCGCAGCAGTTGGCCTCCCTGCGGCGCGTCGCCTTGCCGCTCGCCGCTATTGCGGCCGTTTGCGCATGCGCAACCGGGCCGTCGGCGCCGCTGGTCGAGCTGACGCCGACGGCGGATGCGCGAACCTGGCCGGCCCCTCCGGAAACCCCCCGCTACGTCTTTGCAGGCGAATTAATCGGCGAGCAGGATTTCGTTGAAGCTCGAAGCAAGGTCCGACGAGGCGCGGCGCGACTGCTACGCGTAATCGCTGGGCTTGCGATGGGACGTCGGCGCTATGAGGAATTGCGCCGGCCGGTTGACGGTTTCGTCGGCGCTGACGGCTCGATTTTTGTCGTCGATATGAGTCTGAAGGCGGTGGCGAAATTTGATCTGCAACAATCGAAATTCAGGGTTTGGCGGGAAGCCGCCGACAGGGAATTTTTTTCGGCGCCGTCGGCTATAGCGTCGGACGGAGCCGGCGGGGTTCTGGTTTGCGATGCGGAGAAGGCTGAAATTATTCGCCTTTCATCGTCGGGCGAGCCGCTGGGGCGATTCGGCGCAGCCGTACTCAAACGTCCGCTCGGTCTCGGGCGCGATCCGGCGAACGGCGATATTTACGTTGCAGACGCGGGCGATCATACGGTGAAAAAATTCAGCGCCCGTGGCAAATTGCTGGCGGTTCTCGGCGGACCGGGGCGCGCGCCTGGATATTTCAATACGCCGACCCATGTGACGTTTCACGGCGGCGTTCTTTATGTGGCCGACACCTTCAATTTCCGTATCCAGAAACTGACGCCGGACGGAGAGCCATTAGCGGTTTTTGGCAGGAACGGCATCATGATCGGCGATATGGCGCGCCCCAAGGGCGTCGCCGTAGGCGAGGGCGGGCGCATTTATGTCGTCGAGTCCCTCTATAGCCGTCTGCTCGTTTTTGATCCGGACGGCCGGCTGTTGATGACGCTTACAGCAACGGGAAAAGGCGGGCTTGGATTTTACTTGCCGGCCGGCGCCTGGACGGACGATGCAGGCCGCGTTTACGTGGCCGACATGTTCAACGGCCGCATTGTCGCTTTTCAGGAACTGACGCCGCTTGAGACGGAGGTCGCCAATGCTCAAGCGGGTTGAACGAGTTGCGTTGTTGTCGCTGACGGCCGCAGCGACGGCGACGCTGGCGCTGGCGGCGCCGGTGTCTGACGTGCGCAACACCAAGCACAATCTTTCCGTCTCCGGCGCAGGCGACGTTCGCGCCGTCAGCGAGGACGAGATTTGCGTGTTTTGTCACACGCCGCACGCCGCAACCGACTCAGAGCCGACGCCCTTGTGGAATAGATCCCTGTCGACGGCGACATACGTGCCTTATGATTCCAGTTCCATGGACGCGGTCGGGTTAGGGCAACCCGGAGGTTCGAGCAAGTTATGCCTGTCCTGTCATGACGGCACGATTGCGATCGGGTCGGTCAACGTCCTTAACGGGGCGAAGTCAGACACCAATCCGCTAACGGCCGAAATAGCCATGACGGGCACGGCGCCCGACGGAACGATGCCGGAAGGCGCAGGCGCGGAAACCGGCTTCACCCGACGGCTTGGAATCGATCTCACAAATGATCACCCGATTTCATTCCGATACGATGATGCGCTCGCCCTGGCGGATGGCGAGCTGCGGGCGCCAAGTTCAGAAACGCAGATCGACAACCGTGCGCCGGGCGTGCGACCGTTGATTCCTCTAACCGATGACGATTTGCAGTGCACCTCGTGCCATGACCCGCATGTGCGCGACGACGCTGGCGCAGACATAAAATTCCTGCGTGTCAGCCGGTTGCAGAACGGCGACCCGGTCGCCGGATTTTACCGCGAGCAGATCGACATTATCTGTCTCGCTTGCCATGAAAAGAATGGCTGGCCTGAATCCGCTCACGCGCATCGCGATGTCGCCGACGAACTATATGCGACGACCGCGGCGAATTTGCGCGAGTTTCCAGACGGCCTGCCGGTCTGGCGCGGCGCTTGCCTCAATTGCCATGACACCCACACTGTGGAGGGCGCGCGCCGGCTCTTGAGAGAGGGCGCCAACAGCACGGCGACGCCGAAATTCGGCGGCTCTTCGGCCATAGAAGAAACCTGCTATCAATGTCATTCGGCTTTCGAGACGACGCTCGTCGGACAGGGCGGGGCCGGGTTCGAGCCGCCCGATATTGAAACCGATTTCCTCAGCGCCCGGCATATGCCGATCGAACTGCAGCCGGAAGTGCACGACATCGGCACGGGCGGGGAGCCGCAGCCGGGCATGGACTTCCTGGAATCGAGATCGCTGCTTGGAACCGGCGGCGCGCTCAACCGGCATGTGGAATGCACCGACTGTCATAATCCCCACCGCGTCACGCGGAACCGGCTTTTCAACGCCTCGCCGACCGCGCCGGATATTGCGGGCACGCATGATCACTCCGGCGTCGGGATTCATACCAATCTCGCTTCGGGCGTGCTGCGCGGCTCATGGGGGGTCGAGCCGGTATACAGCTCAACCGAGTTCCTCTCAGAACCAGTCGATTTCACGCTGAAACGCGGGCTCGCGCCTGTGGCGGCGCCGACCGACAAGGCGAGCAGCTATGTAACGCGCGAATACCAGGTCTGCCTGAAATGCCATTCCACTTACGCCTACTCGACGCCGCCGCAGCTCGGCGGTTCGCCGGGGGGAACGGCTTCCGGTACGAACGACGTCACCGCCTATACGGATCAGGCGATGGAGTTTCAGGCGCCCGTCGCCGATCAGGGCGAACCGGGCGGCAATCACCGCTCCTGGCACCCGGTGCTGGACCGCACGAGACGGACGCCGACAGACCGCAATCTCGATCCGACCAACTGGATTGCGCCGTGGAACGGAACGACGGAAATCGGCGAGCAGACGATGTATTGTTCGGACTGTCACGGGTCTGAAACCGCCGCCGGCGACAGCGCGCCGGTCGGCGGCGACGCGGGGCGCTCCTGGGGGCCGCATGGCTCGAACAATGATTTCATTCTGAAGGGTCCGTGGAACCAGCAGACCGGCGGCGGCGGCACCGAAGATCATCTATGCTTCAAGTGTCACTCTTTCACGCGCTATGCGACGCGCGACGGGGCGGATTTCAACAGCGGGTTCGCTGGTCCTGACCGCAGCGACGCCAACCTTCACGGGTTTCATGCCGATAAGATCGGCCGGCTGCGCTGCACCTGGTGTCATGTGGCGGTTCCGCACGGCTGGAAGGACAAGGCGTTTCTGGTGAATCTGAATGACGTAGGGCCTGAAGCCGGCCTCGCGCCGGGAACGCAGGTGCGCAACAACACTACCGACGGATTCACCAGCGGACCCTATTATCTGAACGCGATGCTTAAGGTGCGAACATTTGCAACAAGCGGCGCGTGGCGGGCTGCTGATTGCGGTTCTGACGGCGCGCCGGGCAACGGCCAGGTCGGACGCGACTGGATGCGTGATTCCTCAGAAAATTGCGAGAATCCGCCATGATCGCGCACTTGAAACGAACGGCGCATAGTCTGGCGCGCATCGAGATCACGATCGCTCTGGCGATTGCGGCGGGCGCCTTGGCGATCTGGAACGCTGAGACCGGCGGCGGCAAGGGCGTCTGGCTTGCGGCGCCGGCGGCGGGGATGTTCGTCAATCTTTGCGCGGCGCTGCTGGTCAACCGTACGCTGAGCGCGCAGCCGGCGCTGTTCGCCTTTCATATGGGACTTGCTGCGTTGGCGCTGGCGCTCAGCGCCGATGCGTTGACGTCGTTTTCGGGTCATGTGGAGGTGACGGAAGATACCGCATTCGAACCGGCCCTCGTCGTGGGGAGCGCGCGGCCGTTTCATGCGAACCGGCTTGACAGAATTCGGTTTCGGCAGAAGTCGTTTGACATTGCTTACGCGCCGGGCATGTCCCGGCGGGATACGAAAAGCAGTGTAGAAATTCCGGAAGGAAGAAGCTGGCGCAAAGTCACCGTAGGCGACGACACGCCGCTCGTCTTTTCGCCCTATCGTCTTTATACGTCCTTTAACAAAGGTTTCGCGCCGGTGATAACCTATACCGACGCGCGCGGCGTGAAGCATTCGGGCGCCGTGCACCTGCCGTCATATCCGCTGAACGAGGACCGGCAGGGCAATGTGTGGACGCCGCCGGGCAGTGCGACGCCGATGGCGATCTGGCTGCGTTTCGACAATCCCGTTTATCGAACCGATGCGGCGTGGCGCTTCGTAAAACCAGCCGACGCCAGATTGATCGTAATCTTCAATGGCGCAAGACACGAACTTGAAAAAGGCGAAAGCGTTGCGCTCGCCGGCGGCGTCGTGCGCTTCGAAGCGGTGAAAACCTGGATGGGCTATACGATCTCTGCCAACCCGATGGCGCCATTGGCGGCGGCTGCAGCGCTCGCAAGCCTTCTGGCGCTGCTGTGGCACATATTGCGTAAGCTGCTCACGCCGCTCGCCGGCGCGCCGGAGAGGGCGGTTGCGGAGTTCGGTCATGCTTAACGAAAGCGTCCTTCTCTGGCTGGCGGCGGTCGGTTATCTGGCTGCGGCGCTTTCGGGGATCGTCGGATTTCGCCGTCCAGGTTTCCTGCGCATTGCGTTGTGGATCTTGGGCGCTGCGCTGCTTGCACATGCAGTTGCAATCGGTTTGCGTTGGTCGAGGCTCGGGCACGGGCCCTACGCCAATCTGTTCGAGATATTGTCGAGCAACGTGTGGAGTCTGCATGCGGCGGCGTTTATTGGCGGACTTTCAAGCATACTCGTGCGCCGCACGCTAGGGGGCGTTCTTCCGGTTCTTCAGGTTCTCACCGTCTGGTTGGTGACAACGCCGACCGTCGATTCCGCTCTGCCGGTGACTTATGACACGCACTGGCTTCCCATTCATATCGCGCTCGGAAAAATCTTTCTCGGTCTGACAATCATCGCCGTAGGACTGAGCATCGCTGTGCTGCTGCGCCGTTACGCCGGGATGCGGCTCGCCTATCTGCCGGATGCCGTTCGAGTTGAGGAAGCCGCCTATCGACTGATGTTGGTTGCGGTGGTTTTTGAATCGCTGATGTTGATCGCCGGCGCCGCCTGGGCGCAGGATGCGTGGGGACGGTATTGGGCGTGGGATCCGTTAGAGACATGGGCGTTCGCCACCTGGGCGGCCGTCATCGCCTACATTCACTGGCGCGCTTGGAGCCGGCCGCGGCCCGAATACGCCGCAATCGCCGTTATCGCCGTGTTCGCGCTCGCTTTTTTGACCTTTTTCGGCGTGCCGTTTATCTCGACCGCGCCGCATAAGGGGGCTGTTTGATGGGGAGCGAGTTAACGAAGCGCGGATCGAAGCGACGCATCAGAGTGTTGGGCGCCATGCTGACTCTGTCGTTCGTCGCCGCCGGACTTTATGTCGCGGTTCGAATGGCGCCTATGCGGGGCGTCGAAATCGACACCGACACGCAGCAGCCCGAAGCATCCGCCTCCGCTGCTTTCGTCGACGCTTTCCGCGAGGGCATCAAAGCGTTTCAGCACGGCGACGCGCACGCCGCCATGGTCGCTTTTGAGCGGGCGACGAAACTTGATCCGTCATCGGCGGACGCGTTCGCCAATCTGGGCTTTGCGCTTTTGGAAATGGAAGCCTGGGACGAAGCGGAATCGAGTTTCGACAGGGCGCTGACGCTTCATCCGGAGCAGGCGAACGCCTATTTCGGACTGGCCGAGGTTTACGAGGGGCGCGGGAATATGAAATCGGCGAGCGACGCGATGCTGGCCTTTCTGCATTTCTCTGCGCCTGACGATCCGTTTCGCCGTCGCGCCGAAGCGGCGTTGTGGGAATGGGGTGACGAAGAGCTGATGACGATCTATGGGCGAGATCGAGTCCTGCCCGCCCGTCTTGGCGGCCAGGACTCGGTTCATCAATTCGAAGTTTTGGATCTTGAACGGCGCCCCGTTTCGCTGGACGCTTATGAAGGAAAGGGGGTTGTTTTGAATATTTGGGCGTCGTGGTGCCCGCCCTGCCGCCGAGAGCTTCCCCAGCTCGACCAACTCTCCGAGAAACTTGATTCTGACAAATTCGCTGTGGTCGGTTTGAACGTCGATGCGAGTCCGGATTTTGTGGCCGAATATTTACGCCGCCTCGGGATTCGGTTTACGAGCCTCTGGGATGCGGACCGTCTACTTGCTGAAGGCGCGTTTGACGTGGACGCCTATCCGACCACGCTGCTGGTTGCGCCCGACGGTCGCGTGCGCGAGCGCATCGTCGGCTATCAGGACTGGATGAGCCCGAACAATTTGCAAAAAATAAAGGCATTACAGGAGTAGCCCGGTGTTGATTCCAAAAAAACGCGCTCGGCTTTACATCAGAAGGGAAAGGGCATGGAAATAGAAGAGTTTCAGCGCTGCTTGTCGGCGGCGTTTGCGTGCGCCGGCGCCGCGTTGTTGGGCGCGGGCGCTCAAGCGCAGGAGTCATCCGCCGATTATCGCATTGAGTATTTCAATGTAGGCGAAAACGCTTATGTGCGCGCGCTAGCCGTTTCGAAAGGAACGAATTCGCTCTGGGTCGGCACGTCGTCCGGCGCCCTGGAAATCGATCTCGCCACCGACGAACCGAAGCAGACCATCACGCGCAAAAATGGACTCGCCAACGAATATGTTTTCACCGTCGGCCTCGCCCCGTCCGGCGCGATCTGGTTCGGCACCAACGCCGGCGGCGCCAGCGTTTATAACGACGGCGCGTGGCGAACTTATTTCCCAATGCACGGTCTCGCCGATTACTGGGTTTACGCGTTCGATTTCGACAAGGACGAGAACGTATGGATCGGCACCTGGGAAGGCGTTAGCATGTTCGATCAGTCTACAAAGAAATTCACGACCTATCGGGACGAGCTCATCAATATCTGGGTTTACGGCATCGATATAGACGACGACGGCGCAATCTGGTTCGGCACCGAAGGCGGCGTCAGTCGCCTCAAGGGCGGCGAATGGCGGTCATGGAATCATAAGGACGGTCTTGGCGCGCCCGACACTACCGGAATGCCCGCCAGCGCCAACACCGGCTTGGGCACCCGAAGCCGCCACGATCTGAACGTCACTAAAGACGGCATGGCGACTTACAACCCGAACTACGTATTTTCGGTCAAAGTGGACGACGCCGGCCGCGGCGTCTGGTTCGGCACCTGGGGCGGCGGCGCAAGCCTCTTCGACGGGAAGGGCGAGTGGCTGAATTACACTACCGACGACGGACTGTCGGGCAATCTCGTCTACTCACTTGCGCAGGCGCCCGATAGAACCATGTGGTTTGGCACCAACGACGGTATATCCTCTTTTGACGGTGAAAGCTGGCGCGTCTATCGCGACGGTTTGCCCGGTCGTCACTATTACGCGATTGCGGTACAAGACAGCGGCGTTGTTTGGGCGGGGACAAAGGGCGCCGTCGTTAAGCTGACGCCGATTTCAGAAGAAAGCGGGAATGAATAATGAAGACGAATTTGAAATTCGCCCTCGCCGGACTGGCTGTGTTTGCATGGAACAGCGCTGCGTCTGCTCAGAACGACATGCAGCCCGCGCCGCTGCAGCAGGATGACCCGCATGCTGACGCGACGCTGCCCGGCCAGACGCTTGGCGGCTTGCGCGACGTTATCAACTTCAATATGGGCGCGCGGAACGTTAAAGCGCTGCTAATCGAAGACCGGAAGGTTTGGCTAGGCACGTCGAGCGGTCTCGTGCGCTATGACACCTTCACTGGCGATCATCGCACATATGACAACCGGACCGGGCTGCTCTCGAGCGGGATATTCCATCTGTCGAGAGTCGACGGGGAATTATGGGTCGGCACTTATGGCGGCGGCCTATCCATTCTTGACCCCGAAACGGATCAGTTCCGCCATTACAATATTCAGCACGGGCTGGGCGACGCGTTTATCTACGACGCCGTAACCATGGACAATGGCGACGTCTGGTTCGCCACATGGTCGGGCGCGAACCTGGTCGTGGACGGCGATCTAGACGATGTTTCGAAATGGCGTCTGTTCACTGTCGCCAACACCGGCGGCGGACTTCCAAAC
The DNA here is from genome assembly GCA_046756245.1 of Parvularculaceae bacterium. Lineage (GTDB taxonomy): Bacteria > Pseudomonadota > Alphaproteobacteria > Caulobacterales > Parvularculaceae. The sequence continues at coordinate 13,964 of JBHHVZ010000039.1, read as the reverse complement.
GACTGGGTTTACGGACTCGCCAAAGGCGCGAACGGCGAAGTCTGGTTCGCCACTGAAGGCGGGCTGGCGCACTACAAGAACGGCAGGTGGTCGCACTGGACTCACGCCGAGGGGCTCGGCGCCGACTACGACGTCGTCAAGGATGCGATCGATTTCCAGAATGACCCTGGCCAGATTTCGAGCCACCACGCGCGCCAGAAAGTGGATCAGGGCATCGCCGACATCTCCGTCGCCTATAATCCCAACTATGTCGTTGCGCTGACCGTCGGCAAGAACGGCGCCGTTTGGGTCGGGACCTGGGGCGCGGGGTTGAGCCGGTTCGACGGCAGGGAATGGTCGACATTGACGACCAAAGACGGCCTGCCTGGCAATCACGTCTTCTCGCTTGAGACGCTTGAGGACGGCCGGTTGCTGGTCGGCACCAATCGCGGCGTCGCGGTCTTTGACGGCGAAAATTTCCGGAGCTTCGACGTGAGCGGCGGCGTACAGTCGAATACGATTTTCTCCATGGCCGCCAAAGGCGATGCGGTTTGGATCGGCGGTTATGGCGGCGCAAGCTGGCTTCCCAACGGGTTTGAGAATCTGTTGAGCGATAAAGAGGGGGCGCAATAATGCGCGCACTTGCAGTGGTGATGACATTTGTTGCGACGCTGTTGACGGCGTCCGGCGCCAACGCCGACGTCGCCCGCGGCCTCATCATGTTTGAACGCGGCGAATTTTCAAGAGCAGTTGCGGAGCTTCTTCCCGATGCGCGCGGGGGCGATCCGCGCGCGCAATATGTCGTCGGCGTCATATTGCTTAACGATCTGGCCGAACCGTCAGCGCCGAACGAGGATGCCGCGTATTGGATCACCAAAGCGGCCGAACAGAATTACGTGCAGGCGCAGACCGAGCTGGCGCGCATGTATCGCGCGGGCGACCATGTGGAGCAGGATTTCGCCAAAATGGTCCACTGGTACGAACGCGCCGCGGAAGAGGGGGATGTCGGCGCGCAGCTTTTCGTAGCGGATGCTTATGCTTACGGGCAAGGAGTCGAGATTGATCTCGTCGCCGCTTATATGTGGTACGATATCGCGCTCGAATATTGGGGGCCATTGGCGGTGCGCGCGCGCGATCTGGTTGCGGAGCAGATGACGCCCGAGCAGATCGCCGAAGCCGAACGCCGCGCCAATCGCTGGCTGGCCGAACGCGAGCGTAAAGCGCAGGCGCAGGAAGAAAAGCAGAACTAAACGTGGCGCCTAGACGTCGTCACGTCACACCGCCTTCGAGTGGCGCGCCTTGCCGGTCTTCAGATAGCTGTCGAAGACAGCGCAAACCGAGCGCACATATTGGCGGCGGTCCTTCGGAATCGCGATGACGTCGTCGTTGATGGTCACAAGACCGTCCTGTTCGAAAAATTCGAGCTGAGCGCGCTCTTCTTCGAAGATCGACGCCGGCATGTCGTGCCTGGCGCAAATCTTCTTGAGATCGGTCGTGAAATCGCACATCAGCCGTTCGATCACGGCGCGCCGCAGAATATCTTCAAGGCAGATCTCGACGCCGCGTGCGACCGGGAGCGCGCCTTTGGTTACGGCTGCAGCGTAGGTGCGCACGTTGGAATCATTCTGCACATAACCTTGCGGAAACGACCCGATCGCCGATGCGCCGAAGCCGATCAGGACCTCGGCCGGATCGTCCGTATAACCTTGGAAATTACGCCGCAGTCCGCCCGAGCGCGACAGTTGCGCCAGCGAGTCGTCGGGCAGGGCGAAGTGATCGAGCCCGATGCGGACATAGCCGGCAGCTTCGAATACTTTCGCCGCCGCGGCGGACTGCCTCAGCCTTTCGCTCTCGGTCGGCAGTTCGTCGTCATGAATGAGCTGCTGGTGCGACTTCATCCAGGGCACATGCGCATAGCCGAAAACCGCGATCCGGTTGGGGCGCAGTTCGGCGGTCAGGGCCGCCGACCGGGCGACGTCTTCTTCCGTTTGCTGCGGCAGGCCGTACATCAGGTCGAAGTTGAGCGCGTTGATCCCGTTTGCGCGCAGCATGCCGACGATCTTTGCGACAAGTTGGTAAGATTGGCGCCGGTTGATGGCGGCCTGTACATGTTCGGAGAATTCCTGCACGCCGAGGCTCGCCCGCGTCACGCCGGCTTCGGCGAGCATGTCGGCTTTGCTTTCCGTCAAGGTGCGGGGGTCGATTTCAATCGCGATGTCAGCGTCTTCCGCGAAGTCGAATGCGTCGCGCAAGCGCCTCATGATGTCGATAAAATCTCCGCCTGAAAGTATCGTCGGCGTGCCGCCGCCCCAGTGCAGGTTCGTCACGCGCGGTTTCGCCGTGAGCGCCCGATCGACGAGCGCAATTTCGGCCTGAAGCGTCTTCACATAGTCGGCGACCGGGTGGTAGGTCTGGGTTGCGCGGGTGTTGCAGCCGCAATACCAGCATAGCTGGCGGCAGTAGGGCACATGCAGATAAACGGATGTCGCCTCGCCATCGCAGAGCGCGCCGAGCCATCGGCGATAGACCTCGCCGTCGACGCCCGTATGGAAATGCGGCGCGGTGGGGTAGCTCGTATAGCGCGGCGCGGCGCCCCCATATTTTGAGATCATGTCCTGTTCAGACGGCATGTTGTCGCTCCTCGGACCGACATTACATCATCATGCGAGCGTTGACGCCTCCTGAATGGCCTTGAGGGCCGAACGAAATGTCGCAGCCTCCAAAGGACCTTACGGCGAATGGCCGCGTTGGTTTCCGCCCCCGATTCGGGCATATTCCGACTCTCCGGGGCGGGTATTGAGCTGGCTCAAAGCGCGCCCCCGAGGCCTCTCGCGGAGGGGCGATTTTGAAAGGAAATTGAGTTTATGACGGCTGAAATCGGCCTGTTCGCCCTCATTCTGGCGACTCTGACAGCGGCGAGCCAGGGCGTATTTCCCATCGTGGGAACGATGCGGCGCGATACGGCGCTGATGCGCGTCGCCCGCCCGGCGGCTCTGGCGCAGGGCGCGCTTGTCGCAATCGCGTTCGGCAGCCTGATGTATGCGCACGCGACATCGGACTTTTCGGTCCAGAACGTGGTCGAGAATTCGCATACGGCCAAGCCGTTCATATACAAGCTCAGCGGCGTCTGGGGCAATCACGAAGGATCGATGCTGATGTGGGCGCTGATCCTCGCCGTCTACGGAGCCACGCTCGCCGGTTTCGAATCGCGGTCGCTGACGCCGCTGCGCGTGCGCGCGCTCGCCGTGCAGGGGCTTGTCGCCGCCGCGTTTCTGGCGTTCATCGTGTTCACGTCGAATCCCTTCGCGCGCGTATTTCCGGCGCCGCCCGACGGCATGGACCTCAATCCGCTGTTGCAGGATCCGGGGCTCGCCATCCACCCGCCGTTTCTCTATCTCGGCTATGTCGGCTTCTCGATCACGTTCGCTTATGCGATCGCCGGCCTGCTTGAAGGGCGCATCGATCCGGAATGGGCCAAGGAAGTTCGGCCATGGGCGCTGGCGGCGTGGGTTTTTCTGACCATCGGCATCGCGCTGGGGTCCTGGTGGGCCTATTACGAGCTTGGCTGGGGCGGGTTCTGGGCGTGGGATCCGGTCGAAAATGCATCCTTTATGCCGTGGCTTGCGGGCACGGCGTTTCTGCATTCCGTGCGCGTGCTCGAAAAACGCAACGCCCTGAAAATTCTGACAGTGTTCCTTGCGATCCTGGCCTTTTCCCTGTCGTTGATCGGCACCTTCCTGGTGCGTTCCGGCATTTTAACATCGGTGCACGCATTCGCCGTCGATCCGGCGCGGGGCGTATTCATTCTCGTCATCCTTGCTGCGACGATCGGAGGATCGCTGGCGCTCTTCGCGTCGCGCGGTCCGGCGCTCACGACGACGTCGGCGAGCTTTGCGCCGGTCAGCCGCGAGGGCGGGATCGTCCTGAATAACGTATTGCTAATCGTCGCCTGCGCGACCGTCTTTATAGGGACGTTCTATCCGCTTTTCGTCGACATCATGAGCGGCGAGCGGCTGTCAGTGGGCCCGCCCTATTTCAATGCGACCTTTCTGCCGCTGATGATGATCGCGCTGGCGATTCTTGCGCCGGCCGCGGCGCTCGCCTGGAAACGCGGCCGCTTTATCGCCGCGCTCGCCCGGCTTTGGCCGACGCTCATGGCCGGCGGGGTCGTTCTGGTGCTGGCGGCGTGGCTGACCTGGCCGAAGCCGGCGGCGGCCGCCTTCGGCGCCGGACTCGCCGCCTGGGCGGGACTCGGGGCGATTGCAGATCTCCTGTTGCGGGTAAAGGCGTTTTCATCGCCGCCGGCCGATAGCTGGCGTCGCTTTACGGGACTGCCGCGCGCCTATACGGGCATGACGGTCGCGCATGTGGGACTGGCGCTCGTTGCGCTCGGGGTTATCGGCGCAGGCGTCTGGCGCAGCGAAGAGGTGAAGTTCCTGCAGGCGGGGGACGCCATTTCCGCCGGCGCCTACACGGCGGTGCTCACCGACGTCAATGAAACGCGCGGCCCGAATTACATTTCGGAAACGGCGCGTTTTCGCATCGAAAAAGACGGGCGCTTCGTCCGCAATATGGAATCGGAACGGCGTTTTTATCCGGTGCGCGGCATGCAGACGACGGAGGCGGGCATCTGGACATCGCTTGCGGGCGATCTTTATCTGACGCTCGGCGAACACAATGTGCAGAACGGTTGGGCGATCCGCGCCTATTTCAATCCACTTGTTTTTTGGCTCTGGTTTGGGTCCGGCCTGCTGGCGCTTGGCGGCGTTGTCGCCGCCACCGATGCGCCGCGCGTGCGGTCGCGCGCAAGGCGGGCCGTTCCGGACGCAGCGGCTGTGGGAGCAATGTAAATCATGACGCGTTATATTTTTCTTATTCCGCTAACAGTGTTTCTCGTCCTCGGGCTTTATTTCGCCGCCGGGCTGACGCGCAATCCGTCGCTTATTCCGTCGGTTCTGATCGACCGGGCGACGCCGGAATTCGATCTGCCGCCGATTAAGGGATATGAGCAGGGATTGGCGACCGAAGACTTGAGCGGCGAGGTCGCCATGATCAATGTTTTCGCATCGTGGTGCGTAGCCTGCGAAGTCGAGCATCCGATGCTGATGGAGCTCGCAAAAAGCCAGGACGTTCCGATCATGGGACTGAACTGGAAAGACAAACCGGGCGACGGAACCGCCTGGCTCAGGCGCAACGGCGATCCCTACGCGCTGATCGGCGACGACGCGAAAGGGCGCACTGCGATTGATTTCGGCGTCACCGGCGCGCCCGAGACATTCATCATCGATAAGAGCGGTCGAATTCGTTACAAGCAGATCGGCCCGATCACGCCGCGAATCTGGCGCGAAACATTAAAACCGTTGATAGAGGATCTTGAAAATGCGGATGCGGAGGATACTGCCGGCGTTGATGACGATGCTGTCGGCGGCGACGCTGATCGCGAGCCCGGCGCGCGCAGTTGAACCTGACGAAGTCTTAAGCGATCCGGTTTTGGAAGAACGCGCCCGCGAAATCAGCCGACAACTGCGGTGCGTCGTCTGTCAAAGCCAGAATATCGATGATTCCAATGCGCCGCTGGCGAAAGACATGCGAATTCTGGTCCGTGAACGCATCATGGCGGGCGATACGGACGAGGAAGTGATCGACTATCTCGTCGAACGCTATGGCGATTACGTCCTTTTGAATCCGCCGGTGCAGTCGAACACTCTCGTTTTGTGGGCTGCGCCCGGACTTGCGTTGCTCGGGGCCGCCGCGATCGCATTGTTCTATTTGCGCCGCTTGCGCACGGCGCCGTCGCCGGCGCCTCTGAGCGAAGAAGAAGAGCGCCGTATCGATGAAATGCTGGATTAGGATTCGAACATGATTTTCTGGGTCGTCGTGTTTCTGCTGGCGCTTGTCTGCGTCGGCCTTGTCGCCTGGCCGCTGGCGATTGTCGACAGTTCCGTCGACGCGTCGACGCCGCCCGCCGAAACGCTTAAGGCGCGCCTTGCTGGCATCGAGCAGGACCGCGCGGCCGGTCTGATCGACGAAGCGTCGGCGGAAGAAGCCGTTCTTGAAGAAAAAAAGCAGGCGCTTGCGGCAGCCGGCGATGAGAAAACCTACGCGCCGGCGCGCGGCTGGCGGATTGCGGCGCTCTTTGCGCTTGGGGCGACGCCGTTGGCTGCAGTGGTGATCTATCTCAATATTGGCGCGCCCGCATCCCTGCGCGGCGGCGGCGCGGCGGCGCCATCGAGCGCGGCGAGCGTGCAGCCGTCAGCGATCGCGGACGCGCAGTTGCAGACGTTAGAGGCGCGCGCGCAAAATTTACCCGACGATTTCGATGCATGGATGGCGCTCGGGCAGGCCTATACGCTTTCGAACAGGGCGGGTGACGCAGCCCGCGCGTTCGCGCAGGCGCTCGCAATAGACGCCGACAACCCGGACGCGCATTCGGCCTATGGCGAAGCGCTGGTGATGCAGGCGTCCGGCGCGGTGACGGCGGAGGCCCGCAAGGCGTTTGAGACAACGATAAAGTCGAAGCCCGAAGACGCGCGGGCCCGATATTACCTGGCCGAGGCGCGGTATCAGGTCGGCGCGATCGAGGAGGCCGTTCGTCAGTGGGCGGCGCTCGTCAACGACGCGCCTGAGAATGCGCCGTGGCTGGCGGCGGTCGGCGCGCGCATGGTCGATGCGGCCGGCGAGATCGGATTGAACATCGGCTCAGTTGGCCTAACTGATGACGCCGGACAGCGACTCGCCGCCGTTATGAACGGGCGGGGACAAAGCCTCGACGACGAGCTTAGCGCCTTGATCAGCCGTATTCACTCCGGCGAGGCCGCCTATCAAGACTGGCTGCGCGCTGCGTCGATTTACATGGATCGCGGAGAAATCGATCGCGCCAGCGACATGCTCGATCAGGCTGCGGATCGCTATCAGAATGCGCCTTTCGTCCTGGCCCAGATCAATGCGGTCAGGACAAGTCTTGAAAGCGGCGGGCCGATCGCGCCAATCACGCAGCCGGCCGACGAGGCGAGCGCAGTTCGCGGGCCGACCGAGGACCAGGCCGCGGCGATATCGGCCATGTCGGAAGAGGAACAGAACGCGATGATCGCCTCGATGGTCGACGGACTCGCCGAACGTCTCAAGCGCGAGCCGGGCGACATTCAGGGCTGGCGCATGCTGGCGCGCTCCTACAGCGTTCTTGATCGGCGGGAAGACGGCGTCGCCGCTTACCGTGAGCTGATCAAGCGTCCTGAGGCGAATGTGCAAGATTGGCGCAATTATGCATTCGCGCTGTTGGCGATGCGGCCCGAAGGCGACAACACCGTCAATGACGAGTTGGCGAGCGTATTGAACAAGCTTCAGGAATTCGACGCCAACGATCCGCTGGCGCTCTATCATCTAGGCTTCGCCGCGCGTCAGCGGGGCGAAGCCGCGCTTGCGGTCGAGCGCTGGCGCAAACTGCTTGCGAACTTGTCCGACGACGTTCCCATGCGGGCGACATTGGAGCGTCTCATCAAAGAGACTGAAAACAGCTAAATCGAAAACTCCGCCGGATCGAACAATATAATCTCGCAAACTCCGCCCGCATCGAGCGCCGGCGCGTCGGCCGGTCTGAAAATGAGGCTGTTTGAGTCGGCGAACGGCTTCAAAAGCGCGCTATCCTGTTTTGCCCGCGGGCAGACGTAAAGCGCGCCGTCTTCATCGAGGCAGGTTCGCGCGCGAATAAGCGCCGGCCGCGCGCCGTTTTTCTGCAGCGACGACGTGAGACGCGCGCGCTGAAGCGGAAGCGCCGCGCGCGGGGCGAGCCCCTGCATGGCCTCTACAAGCGGCGCCAGGAATATGACGGCGCAAACGAGCGCCGACGCCGGATTGCCCGGAAGCCCCAGCACGCAGGCGTCGTCGAGCGCGCCGAACCAGACCGGCTTTCCGGGTTTGACCGCGACGTTTTCAAACAAAAGCGTTCCGCCGAGTTCGGCGAACGCCTGCTTGACGAAGTCGTAGTCGCCGACCGAAGCGCCGCCGAGGGGTACGATAACGTCAGCGCCTGCGGCGCACTCGAACAATCGTTTGACATCGTCGATCGTATCGCGTGCGCAGCCTGCGTAACCGGCCTGCGCGCCCCAGCGTTCCGCGAGACAGCGCAACGCATAATGCGTGGAGTTTACAATCTGCCCCGGCGCCAGCGTCGCGCCGGGCTCGGCAAGTTCGTCGCCATTGGCGAAGACGGCGACGCGCGGGCGCGCGTAAACGCAGATCGCCGACAGGTTCGCCGCCGCAAACAGAGACGCGTGGATGGCGTTAAGCCGCGCACCTTCGGGCGCAAGAGTATCGCCGGCTTCGAAGTCGATCCCGGCCGCGCGGATGTTTCTCGCCGCCGGTTGATCCCTTTCGACGATAATCGCGTCGCCGTCGCGCGAAACGTCTTCCTGAATGATCACGTGGTCGGCGCCTTCGGGCAGCACGCCGCCTGTAAAGATGCGTGCGGCCTGCGACGGGCCGATTTCGGGCGATACGGATGCGCCGGCGGCGATTTCGCCGATGACTTTGAGCGTCGCGCCGGCCCGACGCGCGTCTTCGAACCGGACGGCGTAGCCGTCCATGGCGGAAGCGCGAAACGGCGGCTGGGTGATTGCGGCGCGCACATCCTCTGCGGCGACCCGGCCGGCGAGCGTGTCAAGTCCGACCTTTTCGGCCGGAAGCGGCGTCGCGCTTTCGACGATGATCTTTCGCGCGGTTTCGATGTCGAACATGAATGTCTAGCCGGCGTCGTTGCGGACGTCGCCCGAACGCCCGCCGGTTTTTTCGATGAGGCGGATCGCTTCGATCCGCATGGTTTTGTCGATCGCCTTCAGCATGTCGTAAATTGTTAGGCAGGCGACCGACACAGCCGCCAGCGCCTCCATCTCGACGCCGGTTTGCGCCGTTGTTTTGACAACGGCGCGCACGCGCAGCGCCAGATGCGCGTCATCGAATTCGACTTTGACCGTCGCGCCGGTCAACGGCAACGGGTGGCACAGGGGAATGAATTCGGCGGTCTTCTTCGCGCCCATGACGCCGGCGAGCTCGGCGACGGCGCGCACGTCGCCTTTTTTCGAGCCTTTCTCGCGCGCTGCCGCGTAAGCCTCGGGGGATAAAACGACGCGGCCTTCAGCGACGGCGCGCCGCGCCGTTGCGTCTTTGTCGGACACATCGACCATACGCGCCCGGCCCGACGAGTCGAAATGGGTGAGGTCGTTCGTCACCAGATCAGGTCTCCATCAGCCGCGGCATCAGCTCGACCAGATTGCACGGGCGCTGGCGCGCGTCGAGCTGACCGGCGATCACCTTGTCCCAGCCGTCTTTGACGGCGCCGTTCGAGCCGGGGAGCGTAAAGATGAACGTTCCTTTCGCCACGCCGGCACTGGCGCGCGACTGCAGGGTCGAAAGACCGACGCTTTCGAAACTCACCTGGTGGAAGATCACCGAAAAGCCCTCGATCTCCTTTTCATAAAGCGGCCGCACCGCTTCCGGCGTCACGTCGCGGCCCGTAAGGCCAGTGCCGCCGGTTGAAATCACCGCGTCGACGTTCGGATCGTCGATCCATGTCTTTACTGTGCGCTGGATCTCATCACGGTCGTCAATGACGATCTTGCGGTCGGCGAGGTGATGTCCCGCGGTTTCGATCCGCTCTGCAAGCAGCGCGCCCGAGGTGTCGGAATCCCAATCGCGGCTGTCGCTCACCGTAAGGACGGCGATGTTGACGGGAATGAATTCGGCGTTTTCCTTGTCGTGCATGATTCTTCTCTGCTTAGCCGGAACGGCTGACGGCCGTTCGCGCATAATCATCGCCAGTCGGTTCGATCCATTTCTCGCCGGCGTCGGTGATTTCCTTTTTCCAGAACGGCGCGCCGGTCTTCAGCCGGTCGATGAGATATTCCGTCGCGGCGAGGGCGGCGCGCCGATGTTCAGCGGCGGTCGCGACAAGCACGATCGGATCGCCCGGCGCCATTTCGCCGTAACGGTGGATCACCAGAACGCTGCTGAGCGGCCATTTTTCCAGCGCCGTTTCGCAAATCGCCTCAATCGCAGCCTCTGTAAAGCCGGGATAGCATTGCAGCAACAGCTCTTTCACTGGAACGCCGTCGGCGTCCTTGCGGGTCTGACCGAGGAAGCTGGCGACGGCGCCGGCTTCGGCGTGAGCCGCGGCGAAGTCGCCGAGCGCGCGTCCGGGATCGAACCCGGTCTCAAGCAGCCTGACCGAAATAGCGTCGCCGTTCATTTTCCTATCCGCCGCTGAAAGGCGGCATGAAGGCGATCTCGTCCGCGTCCGACACCGCGCCCGCGCCGTTCCGGATTTCTCCATTAACGGCGATCCGCACCGACGGATCGCGCAGCGCAGCCGCGAGCAGGGAATCCTCGCGCTCGAGAAGGTCAAACAGGGTCTCGACCGACGCAGCGCCTTCCGGCAGCGCAATCTGACGCTCCGTCGCGCCGGCGACATCGCCGAGCCGTCCAAAAAACAAAAGCCGCGCCATCGCTAGCCTCCTGTCACAGACATACGGCGTGCGACCGCGGGCGCGGCCTGCTTTTCAATGCGAAAATCGTGGCCCTTCGGCTTGTGCGCGATAGCCTCGCGAATGGCGCAAACCAGCGCCTCCGGATCGGGATTTTCACGCAAGACCGTTTTCAGGTCCGCCCTGTCGTTCTGGCCGAGACACATAAAGAGTTCGCCCTTACAGGTGACGCGCACGCGGTTGCAGCCCTCGCAGAAATTATTCGTCAGCGGCGTGATGAAACCGAGCCGGCCGCCGGTCTCGCGGATGCGTACGTAACGCGCCGGCCCGCCGGTGCGGTGCGCAATCGGGTCGAGCGTCCACCGTTCCTCAAGGCGCTCGCGCATCACCGACAACGGCAGATATTGATCGGTCCTGTCCGAATAAACTTCGCCCATCGGCATCACTTCGATAAGCGTGACGTCGAAGCCTTTGTCATGAGCCCAGGAAATGATCGAGGGAATTTCCTCTTCGTTCTCGCCCTTGAGCGCCACCGTGTTGATCTTCACGGCGAGCCCCGCTTGCCGCGCCGCTTCAAGCCCCTCAAGCACCGCGAGCAGCGCGCCGCGCCGGCTGATGCGCGCGAACCGCGCGCCGTCGAGACTGTCGAGCGAAACATTGATGCGCCGCACGCCGATCTCCGCAAGCCGCTCCGCAAAACGCGAAAGAAGCGTTCCGTTAGTGGTGAGCGTTATTTCGCGCAGCGCGCCCGAATACAGATGACGCGACAGGCTTTCAAACAGGCTCGTCACATTGCGCCGGGTCAGCGGTTCGCCGCCGGTGATGCGGATTTTGTCGACCCCGAGGCGGATGAAAGCGCTCGCCACCGCGTCGAGCTCTTCAAGCGAGAGAATTTCGGCGCGCGGCAGGAACTTTGTGTCTTCAGGCATGCAATAGGCGCATCTGAGATCGCAGCGATCCGTCACCGAAAGCCGCAAATAGCTGATCGCCCGCCCGAACGGATCGGCGAGCGGCGCGGCGGCGGATTGCGTATCGGTCCTTGCCATCAAAACCCTGCTATCGACGCCCAGCGTATGAGAAGGCGCGCCGAGACATATAATACCAAAATTCCCGTCGCGCGTCTCACCATGGTCTCACTAAGGATTTTCACGCCCGCGTAATTGCCCGCAAAGCCGCCCAGCGCCACGGCGAAAATGAGCGGCAGGAATTCCACAAACTGTCCGATCCGGCCCAAATCGCCGAGTTTCATCAATTGTCCGGCGACGCCGCCCGCAGAGTTCACAAGGATGAAAAGGCTCGCCAGCGCAGCGATCGATTTCGGCGGCGCCCAGCGGAAGAGATTAAGGATGGGCGAGAGAAAAATTCCGCCGCCGATGCCGACCATGCCCGACAGGAAACCGAGCCCGCCACCGAGCGCCGGTTCAAGCAGAAAACGCCGCCGGCGGGGCGCGTCGTCGGCGTTTTGCGCGGGCGCGCGTTGCGCAATCAGCAGGACGCCGGCGGCAAGAAGACTTGCGCCCAGCAATCCGGTGAAGACGGCCTCGCTGATCGCCAGTCTTCCGCCGAGCCACGCCGCCGGTATGGAGGCGAGCACCAGCGGCGCCGCGCGTTTGAGATCGATGAGGCCGGCCCGCCAGTAGCGAACAACATTGCCGGTGACGACGGTGATGTTGCAGGAAAGCGCGATGATCGGCACAAAGGCGTATTCGACGTCCGACAGAATCAAAAGCGCGTTGTAGGTCGATCCGCCGCCGAATCCGACGGAGGCGTAAAGCGCCGCGGTTGCGGCGAATAAGAGGGCGAGAACGATCATCGGCCTTACACGGAATCATGGATGGGCGGAAAAGCGTGTCCGATTTTTACATCCCCGGATCGCTGTGAAAACGCTTTGTTGCTGCGACCGCGCGCGACCAGCCGTCGAGCAATTGGGTTCTTGCGTCATCCGCCATTGAGGGCTCGAAGCGCGCCTCGCGCCGCCAGTTTTTCGCAATCTGTTCAAACGACCCGAACAGGCCCGCTTTCAGGCCGGCCAGATAAGCTGCGCCCAGCGCTGTCGTCTCCATCGCCTGCGGCCGGTCGACGGGAAGCCCCAATATGTCGGCGAGAAACGCGCACATCCAGTCATTGGCGGCCATGCCGCCGTCGACCTTCAACGTTGCGGGCCGGACGCCGTCTTCAGCCATGGCGTCAAAGAGGTCGCGGGTCTGATAACAGACCGATTCAATCGCTGCGCGTGCAAACTCCGCTGGCCCGGCGTCGCGGGTGAGGCCGAAAAGGGCGCCGCGCGCTTGCGGATCCCAGTGCGGCGCGCCGAGTCCGGTAAAAGCCGGCACCAGATACACGCCGTTGTTCGACTCGAGGCCGCGGGCGAGTTCTTCCGTGTCCGAAGCATGCTTGATGACGCCAAGGCCGTCGCGCAGCCACTGGATGGCCGAGCCGGCGGAAAAGACCGAGCCTTCAAGCGCATAGGTTGTCTTTCCGTTCATGCGATAAGCGACCGTGGTCAGCAGGCGGTTTTTCGACGCAATCGCCGTCCCGCCCGTATTAAGCACGACGAAGGCGCCGGTGCCGTAAGTGCTCTTGATGTCGCCGGGGTTGAAACAGGCCTGGCCGACGGTCGCCGCCTGCTGGTCGCCGCAAACGCCGAGCAGGGGAATGGATCGGCCGAAAAGACTCGCTTCCGTTTCACCGTAATCGCCGGCGCTGTCGCGGACATCGGGCAGCACGCTTTCAGGAACGTTGAACAGGCGTAACAGCTCCTCGTCCCAGGCGTCGGTGTGAATGTTGTAAAGGCTGGTGCGGCTGGCGTTAGTGGCGTCGGCGGCGTGAACCGCGCCGCCCGTCAGCCGCCAGACCAGAAATGAGTCGACTGTGCCGAACGCGAGGTCGCCGGCTTCGGCGCGGGCCCGCGCGCCCTCGACCTGGTCGAGAATCCAGGCGACTTTCGTCGCCGAAAAATACGGATCGAGCAGGAGCCCCGTCCGTTTCTGCACTTCCGGCTCTGCATTGTCCGCCACCAGCGCGCGGCAGCGTTCGGCGGTGCGCCGATCCTGCCAGACAATGGCGTTGTAAACAGGCTTGCCCGTGTCGCGGTCCCAGACAATAGTCGTTTCACGCTGATTGGTGACGCCGATTGCGGCGATGCGCGCGCCTTTGGCCTCAGCAGCCGCAATCGCTTCACGGCAGACGGCGAGCGTAGACGCCCAGATCTCTTCCGGGTCGTGTTCGACCCAGCCGCTTTGAGGATAGTTCTGTCGAAACTCCTGCTGTGCGACGGCGACGATTTGCGCCGCGGTATTGAATACGATCGCCCGGCTCGATGTGGTTCCCTGGTCGATCGCCAGTATGCAGGCGTCGTCGCTCATATTTGTCGTCCTTTCGTACTGCGGCTATTCTGACTGGGCCAGTTCAAGCCGCCTTACAGCAAGAAAACCGGATCGACCCGGCCTCGTCAAAAAAATCTATCCCACAGCTTCAGCCCAGGCGGAATGCGCGGTTGGGGCCGGGTTG
>JBHHVZ010000038.1:0-26285 GCA_046756245.1 Parvularculaceae bacterium | reverse complement strand
TCGGAAGATTTTTCTTGCACCGACGGGGGCGTCCACACATGGGCCACTTTAGCTGCGCGGGATAGGTTCCCGGGTTTTGCGAGGAGCGCGGCCCGGGGATGTATGGCATGAGATTATATGAACAGATTCGAGTGGCGGTATTTTTAGATGGGATGTCGCGGCGCGAAGCGTCGGCTAAGTTTGGGGTTCATCGCGATACGGTGAAGAAGGCGCTTTGTCATTCGGTTCCGCCGGGCTATCGGCGATCAAATCCGGTGCGGCGGCCAAAAATTGGGCCATTCACAGGCGTCGTCGATGCGATCCTGGAGCGGGATCTCGAGGCCCCGAAAAAGCAGCGTCACACAATCCAGCGGATATTCGACCGGCTAAAGGCCGAACACGGTTTTGACGGCGGCTACACAACGGTGCGCGATTATGTGCGCGAACGTCGCCTGGTGATGAAGGAAGCGTTCGTGCCGCTCAGCCATCCGCCGGGCCATGGGCAAGTGGATTTTGGCGAAGCGCTTGTCGTGATCGGCGGCGCCCAACAAAAAGCCGCGATGTTCGTGATGAGCCTGCCTTACAGCGATGACGTCTTCGTTCAAGTCTTCCCTCGCGAAACAGCCGAAGCCTGGTGCGAGGGCCATATTCGCGCCTTCAATTATTTTGGCGGCGTTCCCGTGACGATCCTTTACGACAACTCCAAGCGGATCGTCGGGCGCATTCTTGGCGACGGAACGCGCCAGAGGACGCAAATGTTCTCTGGCCTCGTCAGCCATTATCTGTTCAAGGATCGGTTCGGCCGTCCGGGATGCGGTAACGACAAAGGCAAGGTGGAAGGTCTTGTCGGCTATACCCGGCGGAACTTCCTTGTGCCGATCCCCCGGGCCGCATCGTTCGATGAGTTGAATGCACGCCTTGTTGAAGATTGCCGTAAACGCCGCGCCCAACAACTGCGTGGCAAGGGCGGGACCATCGGCGAACGGTTTGAAACAGATAAGACGGCGTTCCGCGATCTTCCCGGCGGGACCTATGAAGCATGCGACCGCCGCTCGGGTCAGGCGACCAGCCAGGCGTTGGTGCGTTACCGGCTGTCGGACTATTCCGTGCCGGTTCAATATGCACACCGGCAGGTGTTGATCAAAGGCTTCGTCGACAAGGTCGTCATCTGCGCCGGCACGGAAGAGATCGCCCGCCATGAGCGATCCTATGAGCGCGACGACATCGTCTTCGATCCGCTGCACTATCTTTCCTTGTTGGAAAAGAAACCCGGCGCTCTCAATCAGGCAGCGCCGCTTGAGGGCTGGGAACTTCCAGATTGTTTTGCCGAGTTCCGGCGCTGCGCCGAAGGCCGAATGGGTAAGCATGGCAAGCGGGAATACATCCAGGTTTTGCGTTTGTTGGAGACGTTCCGCATGGAGCTTGTGGATCGGGCGGTTCAAGAAGCCCTTCGCCTGCGCGTGATCTCTTACGACGCCGTCAAACAATTGACGCTTTCCGCTGTCGAGCGCCGCCCGCCGCGGCTTAATCTTGAAAGTTATCCCTTTCTACCGAAGGCGGATGCGGCGACGACCAAGGCGCAATCTTACCTGACGCTCATGAGCGAAAGACCGGCGGCATGAACAGGGCTGCGAACGCTGTAGCGGAAACGAAGTCGCCGAAACTGCTGCTTGAGCATTATCTTAAAACTCTTCGTTTGCCGAGCTTCAAGCGTGAATATGAAAAGCAGGCGGGTCTCGCCGCGAAGGCTGGCGAGGATCATGTCAAATATCTGTTGCGGCTGACGGAACTCGAGCTCATCGACCGGGAGCAGCGACTGATCGAGCGGCGCATTCGCGCCGCGAAGTTCCCGACGGTCAAAAGCCTCGATAGTTTCGACTTCAAGGCGATTCCGTCGCTCAACAAACCCCTGGTTCAGGAACTGGCGCGCTGCGAATATATCGACGCCCGCGAAAACATCATTGCGCTTGGGCCGTCCGGAACCGGCAAGACCCATATCGCCCTTGGGCTCGGCCTTGCGGCCTGCCAGAAGGGCCTCGCCGTCGGCTTCACGACGGCCGCATCCCTCGTCCATGACTTAATGGAAGCCCGTGACGAGAAACGGCTCCTGCGGCGGCAAGCGCAACTTGCAAAACTGAAGCTCTTGATAATCGATGAGCTCGGATTCGTACCGCTGTCGAAAACCGGCGCCGAATTGCTGTTCGAAGTGTTCTCGCAACGCTACGAACGCGGATCGACGGTCGTCACGACCAATTTACCCTTCGACGAATGGACTGAAATCTTCGGCTCGGAGCGTCTTACCGGCGCGCTGCTCGACCGCCTGACGCACCATGTCCATATCCTGGAGCTGAACGGCGAAAGCTATCGTCTCTCTGAAGCAAAAAAGCGGCGGGCGCCAAAAACCGCGAAATAACAATACTGAAAATTTTGCCCACGGCCGAAGGGCTGAGCTGTGGAAAAGGCGCGCTTTGACTCGCGGCGCGGTCAGCGCGCTTTCCCACAAGCTCAGCGTGCATCAAACCGGCGTCAGTGGTACACTTTTACGGTGCCAGACTGGTATGTTTTTACTCCGCAATTGACACCTGGCCAAATCCTTTCCCGCTTGACCGGACGAATTCGGCAGCGACAGGCTTTTGGCAGCGCTCGATTTGCGGCATGTCATGTGTAACAAATCCCGCACATTTCGTGTAACAAATTTCGTTTGCCTTTTCCGTAAACTATTGAAATCATCGAAATATTGAACGATTATCGAGCCCTTCACCCGCTCCAGTTTCAACCGAGCCCTAATCCGCCGTTTCGATCTCACGACCGTTGAGATGGAGGCGCGCATCGAGCGACGTCGGCTGGACGATCGCCTGCAGCGCCATGCAGGAGTTTATGACCTGTGTGAACAGATTGACGATCTTGTTTTCGTCTTCGTCGCTTTCGATCATAATGCGGACGTCGATGCCGGGCGAGCGGCCCCAATAGTCGTCGGCGCGCACTGTTCTGGGGTTTGCGGCGAAGCGCTGGCGCAGCTCGACCTTGATCGAACGCAAATCGAGGCTCCAAGTTTTCCTGAGAACGGCCGCATGGCTCAACAGGCAAAACGAAATCCCGGCGCAAAGATAGCTGAGCGGATTGGGGGCCGAAGCCTTGCCGCCGATCATCGGCCCTTCGTCGGAGATGATGGCGAACCGCGCCCAATTCGGCAGGGTCGAGCCGACCTTGGCGCGCTTGAGCTGGCCGTCAAGGGCCTCCGAGGCGACCGCCACTTCGAAGGCGAGCGGTTCGTTCTCGCGCGGCGGCTTGAATTCGGAAACGGCGATGTGTTCCAGCGGGGGCGGGCCGATCCCGATTTTTTCGACGATGGCGGTCGTAGACTTATCCTCCGCGTGCAGGCGTTTTTGCTAGCGCTTTCAGGCGGCGCCTCAAAAATTATCCTTCCGTTTGCGGACTTCCGCAAAGACGTCGACCGGGTCGGCGCCGTTCATGCCGACCCCGGCCTGAAGGCCGGGGTCTTCGGCCCTCAAAAAGGGGTTCGTGGCGCGCTCTTCGGCGACGGTCGAGGGCACGGTCGGGATTTTGTTTGCGCGAAGCCGGTCGATTTCCGCCGAACGTTTTTTCAGCGCGTCGTTTTCAGGATCGACGGTAAGCGCGAAACGCGCATTGGCCTGGGTGTATTCATGGGCGCAGTAAAGGTTGGTCTCGCCGGGAAAGGCGGCGATTTTGGAAAGCGAATTCCACATCTGCGCCGGCGTTCCCTCGAACAGCCGGCCGCAGCCCAGCGCGAAAATCGTGTCGCCGACAAACGCCGCGCCGTCGTCTTCGAAGTGATAAACGATATGGCCGAGCGTATGGCCCGGCGTGTCATAGATGCGCGCCTTTGATTCGCCGAAGGCGACGACATCCCCGTCGCCGACGACGCGGTCGAGTCCGGGGATCTTCTCCGCCTCGGCGCGCGGGCCGATCACTTCGCAGCCCCATTTTTCCTTAAGCGCCAGATTGCCGCCGGCATGGTCCCAGTGATGATGGGTGTTGAGAATGTGCGTCAGCCGCCAGCCCGCTTCCTTGAGCGCGGCGTTGACGGCGTTTGCGTCCGGGGTGTCGATGGTTGCGACTACGCCGGTCTCAAGGTCGCGGACGAGATAGCCGTAATTGTCGAAAAGGCAGGGAAACTGACGAATTTCCAAAGTCACTGGCGGTTTCCTTAACGGGGCGTTAATGGGAATTCGGGTCTAGAATTAAGCGGCGGCCCGCACAATAACGCGCCGCCGCCGGGGTGGACAATGCCGGCGGCGGACGCGCCGCAAGCCACGGAAAGGAGCGATGCGCACCGACGTTCTCGACCTTCATGCGTTTTACGACGGTTCGCTGGGCGCGACTGCGCGCGGCTTCATCGAGGCGTGGCTGCGCGCGGCCTGGGGCGAAGCCGCGCGGCTTCGCGTCGCCGGTTTCGGATACGCCGCGCCTTACCTGGATCTGTTTTCCGCCGCTGAACGCGTGCTGGCGCTGTCGCCGGCGGCGCAGGGCGTCATGCGCTGGCCGGACCCGGTCGAGCAGACCGGCGCGAAGAACTGTGCCTGTCTCGTCGAGGAAAATCACTGGCCGCTGCCCGACGCCTCCATAGACCGCATGCTGATCGTTCACGGGCTTGAGGAAACGAGCGAACCGCGCCGCCTGATGCGCGAAATCTGGCGCGTGCTCGCCGACGACGGCCGGCTCATCGTCATCGCCCCGCACCGGCGCGGCTTGTGGTCGATGATCGATTCGACGCCGTTCGCGGCCGGCCGGCCCTATCTGAAACGTCAGCTTGAGACCCTGTTTGAAAATTCGATGTTTCGCGCGCGCGCCTGGGGCGCGGCGCTTTATTTCCCGCCCTTCGCCGCGCGCTTCATGCTGCGCGCAGCGCCGGCATGGGAGCGCGCGGGCGGGCGCGTATGGCCCGGCTTCGGCGGCGTCCTGATTGCGGAAGCGGAAAAGGAATTGATGGCGCCGGCGCTGGCGGCGGATCGCGTCCGCGCGCGCTCGGCCGTTGTCGTTAAACCGAGCGCCGCAATAGGAAGATCGCTTCTTCGGCCAGAAAATTCATCGCCGCCAGTGAAACGCCCCGCGGCGTGAACGGGCGCGGGCTGCGGCCGCGAACGCCTGCATACGCCTTTTCGATATGCGCACGCCGCGCTTCGCAAAGGCGGACGAAATCGCGGATCGTACACAGGCGAATGTTCTGGGTCTCGAACCATTCCGCCGCCGGCGCCGCCGATTGCGGCATGCGCCCGGTCGCCAATAGAGTCAGCCGCAGCCGCCACTGGCCGAAATTCGGAACCGACAGGATCGCGCGGCGCCCGATGCGCAGCGCTTCCGACAACATCTCGTGCGGCCGGCGCATGGCCTGAATGGTCTGGGTCAGAATCACATAGTCGAAAGCGTTGTCCGGATAATCGGCGAGATCGGAATCGGCGTCGCCCTGCACGACGGAAAAACCGCGCGCCACGCAGGCCGCAACGCCTTCCCGCGACAGCTCCAGTCCGCGGGCGTCGACGGCGCGCGTGCGCGTCAGCATGTCGAGAAGCGTTCCGTCGCCGCAGCCGACATCGAGCACCCGCGCGCCTGGCTCGACGAGGCTCGCCACCAGCTCCAGGTCGCGCCGCGCCCGCGCCCTGTTCACGGCCTCCTCCTTTTCGGAAGGCCGCGCGCAACAGCCGCTGAATCGAGAAACCCTGACAGCACGCCGGCAAGCGCCGACTCGTCGAGCAGGAATGCGTCATGGCCGTTGTCGCTTTCGATCTCCACGAAGGAAACATCGGCGCCGGCCGCATGCAGCGCCCGCACGACCGCACGGCTTTCCGCCGTCGGGTAAAGCCAGTCCGAGGTGAAGGACGCAACCAGAAAGCGCGTCCTCGTATCCCGGAAAGCATCGGCGAGGCGCCCGCCCGCCGCTTCGGCGAGGTCGAAATAATCCATCGCCCGCGTGATATAGAGATAGCTGTTGGCGTCGAAGCGGTCGACGAAGGTCATGCCCTGATGGCGCAGATAGCTCTCGACCTGAAAATCGGCGTCGAAGCCGAACGCAAGCGCGTCGCGATCCTGTAAAAGCCGTCCGAATTTCCGGTTGAGCGCGGCTTCGGAAAGATAGGTCACATGCGCGGCCATGCGCGCCACCGCCAGACCCTTTTTCGGCGATACGCCTTCTTCGGCGTAACGGCCGCCGCGCCAGTCCGTGTCGGCCATCACCGCCTGCCGGCCGACTTCGTGAAAGGCGATGTTCTGCGGCGTATGGCGCGCAGCCGCGGCGACCGGGGCGGCGGCGAAAACGCGCTCGGGCCGGGACGCCGCCCACTCCAGCACCTGCATGCCGCCCATCGAGCCGCCGACGACGGCGAACAGAGTCTCGATTCCGAGAGCATCGATAAGGGCGGCCTGCGCGCGAACCATATCGGCGATCGTGATGACCGGAAAGGTGAGTCCGTAAGGCGCGCCGGTTTCGGGATCGGTCGAGGCCGGCCCGGTCGAGCCCATGCAGCCGCCGAGCACATTGGCGCAAATGACGAAGAAACGATCGGTGTCGATCGGCTTTCCGGGACCGGCCATGTGCGTCCACCATCCGGGCTTGCCGGAGACGGGATGCGCGTCGGCGAAAAACTGATCGCCTGTGAGCGCGTGACAGATGAGGATGGCGTTCGACTTTTCCGCGTTGAGCGCGCCGCGGGTCTGATAGGCGACTGTCGCGCGCGCCAGCGCCGAGCCGCTGTCGAGCGAGAGCGGCGCGTCAAGGATGAGACTGCGTCCTGCGGCTGGCGGGGTCGACGTCATTGGCGGGCTTTCAGAGCGCCTTGATGCGCGCGGCGGCGGGCGGGTATACCAGCCCCGGCTTCAAATACAAAAAACGCGCCTGAGATCGCCGGGCGCTCTTCGAAAGGCTGCGCCATGACCTCGCTGACGCCGAAACCCGGCATCCTGGATATCAGGCCTTACAAGCCGGGGGCGTCCGAGGCCCCGGGTGCGGCGAAAGTCTATAAGCTCTCGTCGAATGAGAGCGCGCTTGGCGCGAGCCCGAAGGCGATCGAGGCTTACAAAAGCGCCGCTTCGTCGCTGCATCTTTATCCCGACGGCGCGGCGCGGTCTTTACGCGAAAAGATCGGCGAAGCTCATGGTCTCGATCCGGCGCGCATCGTCTGCGGGGCGGGCTCCGATGAATTGCTGCAGCTTCTTTGCCGCGCCTACGCCGGCGAAGGCGATAATATCGTCCAGACCGAACATGGCTTTCTCGTTTATGCGATCGCCGCGAAAGCATGCGGCGCGGAGCCTTTGTTTGCGAAGGAAAAGCATCTGACGGCCGATGTCGACGAAATCATCGCCAGCGTGAACGGGCGCACGCGCATCGTCTTTCTCGCCAATCCCAACAATCCGACCGGAACCTATATTTCCAGGGAAAAACTGCGCACGCTTCGGCGAAATTTGTGCGACGACATCCTGCTGGTGATTGATTCCGCCTACGCCGAATATATGGAAATGCCGGACTACGACGCCGGCGCCGCGCTTGTCGACGATCACGATAATGTGGTCATGACGCGGACATTTTCAAAAATTTACGGGCTCGCTGCGTTGCGTCTGGGCTGGGCCTATTGTCCGGACGCGGTTGCGGACGTCTTGAACCGCATCCGCGGACCGTTCAACGTCGCCGCCCCGGCTTTGGCGGCGGGCGCGGCGGCGCTGGAAGATCAGGAATTCGTTGTGCTGAACCGGGCGCATAACTGGACCGAACGCGCCCATGTAGGACAGGAGCTCGACCGGCTCGGGATTTCGTTTCAGCCGGGTTTCGGCAATTTCCTGCTGGTGAATTTCGCTTCCACGCCGGGCGAGAACGCCGCGTCCGTTCAGGCTTATCTGAAAGCCAACGGCGTCCTTGTGCGTGAAATGGGCCCCTACGGGCTCGATGACTGGCTGCGCGTGACAGTCGGAACGGAAGAGGCGAACCGGCGGTTTATCGCGCTGCTCGAGGAGAAATTCAATCATGGCGGATGACGGCGCGCCCAGATTCGATTGCGTCGCTGTCATCGGCGTCGGCCTGATCGGTTCCTCCCTCGCCCTCGCCGCCAAGGCGGCGGGGCTCGCCGCGCGCGTTGTCGGTTATGACGCGGATCCGAACGTTTGCGAACGCGCGCTTGCTCGCGGCGTCATTGACGAAACCGCCGGCGATTTCGCCGGCTCGGTCGGAGAAGCCGATCTCATTGTTTTGTCGACGCCTGTGGGCGCGCTCGGTTCGCTTTGCGAAGCCTTGAACGGGCATGCGCGCGACGGCGCGCTCGTCATCGATGTGGGGTCCGTGAAAGGCGCAGCCGTCGAGGCCGGCGCGGCGATTCGCGACGGCGTTCATTTCGTACCCTGCCACCCGGTGGCGGGAACGGAGCGCTCGGGCCCCGAAGCCGGTTTTGCGACACTGTTCAAGGATCGCTGGTGCATCCTGACGCCGCTTTCCCGGAATGATGCGGGCTATGCGGCGGCCGTCGAGAAGGCCGCTGCGCTGTGGCGCGCCCTCGGTTCTCATGTGGAGATGATGGACGCCGCCCACCACGATCTGGCGCTCGCCGTCACCAGCCACTTGCCGCACCTCATCGCCTTCACCCTGGTGGGCGCGGCCGATGATCTCGAGTCGGTGACGGAAGCCGAGATCGTTAAATATTCGGCCGGCGGCTTTCGCGATTTCACCCGCATCGCCGCCTCCGATCCGGTCATGTGGCGCGACGTTTTTCTCAACAACCGCGAAGCGGTGCTCGAAGCCCTCGGCCGCTTCACCGAAGAGCTTGCGCTCCTCCAGCGCGCCATCCGCTGGGGCGACGCCGACACGCTTACGAACGTGTTCGCGCGCGGGCGCGCCTTGAGACGCGCCATCGTCGAGGCGGGGCAGGAAACCGCCGCGCCGAATTTCGGCCGCGACAAGAACGGCGGGGAATAGATCCCGAATGGGACTTTTCAGCGGGCTGGCGATTCTGATGGCCGCAGCGGCCGGCTACGCCGCGCAACGCGGCTCGATCTGCACGGTCGCGGCGACCAACTATCTTGTCGTCAATCGGGATGCGCGGCGCTTTCTGGCGCTTCTCGCCTGCTCGGGCTGGGCGCTTGCGCTGATGATGGCCGCGCATTTGTTTGGCGCGGGCCCGTTCGAAAACCTGTCGACTTATCCGCCCGGCGTTTTGGCGGCGCTTGGCGGCGCTCTGTTCGGAGCCGGAGCGGTTTTCAACGGCGCATGCGCATTTGGATCGGTCGCCCGCCTCGGCGGCGGCGACATGAATTTCACCGCGACGCTTGTGGGCGTCGTTCTCGGCGCGGCGGCGGTCGCCCGATTTGTTCCGCACGCAGAAAGCACGCCCATTCAATCCATTATGCCGCAAGCGGCGACGCCGTTCGCGGTCGTTGTTCTCGGCGTGTTCGTTGCGTATTTTCTTGCGCGCGCCGTTCGCGTCGTGAAATCGGTTAAAGGCGCGCTCGATGCAATAACGGCGAAGCGTTGGCGGCCGTTTTTTGCAGTCGCCGTTATCGGCGTCGTCAACGCGTTTTTGGCGACAACCGTCATTCACTGGCCGTATACCTCGCTTCTTGTCGATGTTGCATCGACAGGTTCCGCGCAAAACAGCGCCCTGAAGGCTGCGATGGCGATCGCGCTTGTGACCGGTGCGGCGATCGGGGCGCATACGGCCGGCCGGTTCAAGGGGGAGCCGCCGCGCATCGGCGCTTTTTCCCGGAAGATAATCGCTGGCGCGGTGATGGGCGCGGGCGCTTTTCTGATCCCGGGCGGCAACGACACGCTTATTCTTTACGGCCTGCCGCTGCTTCAGCCCTATGCAATGGTAGCCTACGTCTCGATGGCGGCGACAATGGCCGGGCTCATGTTTTTCATGATGAAAAAACCAGGCAAGTCCGTCTGACGGGATAAGACGCTACGCCTCGTTTTTATCTTCTTCGAGTTTGACCTCATGGCCCCAGAGCCGCTCGATATGGGCGATGACGGCGTCTTTGATCTTCGGGTCGAGGGCGCGGCCTTCATAGGGCTCATGGCGCAGCATCAAACCGCGGTCGCCTTCGAGATCGGCGGCGACGACCTGAATGTTCGCCTCATGCCGGCCGAGGTCGTACATGCCAGCAAGCGTATCGCGCACGCGGCGGAAACCGCTTTCGTCATGAATCGCTGAAACCTTCATATACGCTTCCTTGGCGTTGTCCGACAATGCGAACATCCGCATGCGGCGCATCACGTTCGGCGACAGATATTGTAGGATGAAACTTTCGTCGCGGTAATTGGCCCAGGCGTCTTTCAGGACGTCGCGCCAGTCATCTGCGCCGGCGATTTCCGGAAACCACGCCCTGTCTTCCTCGCTCGGCGTTTCGCAGATTCTCTTGATGTCCTCCATCATCGCAAAACCCAGCGCGTAAGGGTTGATTCCCGTATAGCGCTCGTCATCGAAATCGGGCTGGAACACCACTGAGGAATGGGCGTGCAGGAACTCCATCACCGCGCCTTCATTGATCTGTCCGCGTTCATAGAGCGCGTTCATTATGTGATGGTGAACAAATGACGCGCAGCCCTCGTTCATCACTTTGGTCTGCTTTTGCGGATAGAAATATTGCGCGATATTCCTGACAATCCGCACCAGTTCGCGCTGCCAGGGCTTCAACCTTGGGCTCGCCTTCTCGATGAAATAAAGAAGGTTTTCCTCCGGCAACTGGATGTTTCTCACTTCCTGCTGGCGCTCTTCCTTCTCGTCTTCGGGTTCTTCAATATTCGGGAGCGTGCGCCAGATGTCGTTGAATGTTTTCTGCTCATATTCGGCGCGTGCGACCGCTTTTGCTATGCGGTCTGCTTCGGAGGCGCGTGGCGGGCGGCGATAGCGAAAAACGCCCTGGTCCATCAGCGCGTGTGCGGAGTCGAGAATTTCCTCGACTTCTTTCAGTCCGTATTCGTCCTCGCACTTGGCGATGTATTTCTTGGCGAAGTCGAGATAGGGGAGGATGCTCTCGGCGTCCGTCCACTGACGGAAGAGATAGTTGTTCTTGAAAAAGTGATTGTGCCCGAATGCGGCGTGCGCCATGACGAGCGCCTGCATCGTCATGGTGTTTTCCTCCATCAGATAGGCGATGCAGGGGTTCGAGTTGATGACAATTTCATAGGCGAGGCCCGTATAGCCCTTCTGATACATGATCTGGTCGCGGGCGAAATGCTTGCCGAACGACCAGTGCTTGTACATCAGCGGCATGCCGTGCGCTGAATAAGCGTCGAGCATTTGTTCCGACGAAATGATTTCGATCTGGTTCGGATAGATGTCGAGCCCGAGGTCGCCCAAGGCTGCATCCTCGATCGCGTTATAGGTCGCCTTCAGCGTGTCGAAATCCCAGTCGGCGCCGTCGAAGAGGAGGGGGGATTTGGCGGCGGCGACGGTCATGGCAGCCTCCTCGTCGGCAAGGGCGGCGTGTCGAACCGGCCCGCGACCAGGTTCCAATAGGCCCAGGAACGCGGATCGAATATGCCCGGCGGCGCCGCGTCAAGCGCTTCGCGAATGTCGTCATCGTCAAGCTGTTCACGCAGCACTGCAATATCTTCAGCCTGTCCGTAGGTCAAAATGTAAGCGGCGAGCCGCGCGGTGTCGCCGGCGGCCCGGTCCGGCGTTTCAAACCAGACGCACCGTTCGGCGGCGCGGCGCAGGCAAGGCGTGAGCGCTAATTGTTTCAAGTCGCCTCTCCAGAATCGTATGGGCGATTGTATGTCAGTTCGGGCAGTCGATTAACATCCACGTTGCGAACGGCGGTCTGCAGCCGCCTTTTCACATTTGCATCCAGCGTCGGCAGGTTGCCATCTTCAAAATACGCTAACGCTTTGAGACTTATATGCGGATTAAAAGACGGACCCTGCACGATAAGCGCAGCGGCGAGCGCAGTAGATAAATCGACACCCGCCGAAATGAGCGCATCGAGGTCGGCGAAGTCCTTTGCTTCGGCCCGTTTTTGTACGACGACAGTCTTGAACGCAGCCAGATCCGTTAACGAGGCAACGCGCAATCCGGTGTCATCGGCGCGGTCTGGCGATTCAACCTCGCCAAGCCGCGGGGTTGCAAAAAAAGAGACCAGCACAGCCCCGTCGCGGTTGAGGCGAAGGGTAAGCGTATCGGGCTGTCTTTGGACAATCGCTGCCTCCGATGCATAAGGCAGCCGCTCAAGAAGCGCGTCGATGTCGAAACGTCGCCGAGCGAAGAAATCAAAATCAACGCTCTGACGATGACCGAGCCGCAGGGCGATGGCTGTGCCGCCGTAAAGCGTGAACGCTTCAGGCGTGGCGCCCAGTTCTTCCCATAACCGGCGTTGCGGCGCAGGCAAGATATCCAGTTTTGGAGAAAACCGGGACATTTATCTACCGCCGCACGCGCCGGGCCGCATCGAAATTTCGGTTCGCGCCGCCGAAGAGGAGGAGGGCGTCTTTCACGACCGCCGTCATCACGCCGCCTCCTTCGCGTCTTTGGAAAAGAGTTCGCGGAAGACCGGAAAGATATCGGCGGGGCGCGCGATGCGGGTCTGGGCGAAATGCCCCCATTTCGGCGCAAAGGTGCGATAGGCCCGCCACAGCTCGGCGCCGGAATCGGCGTCGGCGAACACTTCAAGCTCGCGCTCGTCGAGGATCTCGATATAGGCGTAATATTGCGAGATCGGCATCACATGCTCGTTGAGAATTTCAACACAGCGCTGCGCATCGCCCGATTGCGTGAAACCGTCGGAGGCCTGCGCCACATAAATGTTCCAGTCACGCGCCGGAAAGCGGTCTTTCTGCACCTCGAGCATTTTTTCGAGCGCGGTCGAGACCACCGTGCCGCCGGACTGGCGCGAATAGAAAAACGTTTCCTCGTCGACTTCCTCGGCGTGATGGGTGTGGCGGATAAAGATGACCTCGACGCGCTCGTAGCGGCGTTTGAGGAAGAGATAGAGCAGCATGTAAAAGCGCTTGGCGAGGTCTTTTTCGCGCTCGCCCATCGAGCCCGACACGTCCATCAGGCAGAACATCACCGCCGCCGTCGTTTCGACCGGCGTCGGTTCGTAAGCGTTGTAGCGCACGTCGAGCGGGTCGATGAACGGCGCCCAGCGCCGGCGCGCCTCCATTTCCTCAAGCCTGGCGATCAGCGCCTTTTTCTCGGCGATTTCCGTTTCACTCGGGGCGTGGATGCGTTCGAGTTCAAACAGGCGCGCCTTCAGCTCATTCATTTCGCGCGTCGACGGACGGCGCAGGGCGAGGCGGCGGCCATGGGCGTTTCGCATGGTGCGGATGAGATTGAGATTGGTCGGCGATCCGGCGATCGTGAGGCCTGCCCGGCGATAAGCGGTCGAGCGGATCTCCTTGAGCGACCGCTTGACTAAGTTAGGCAGCTCCAGATCCTCGAAAAAAATATCGAGAAACTCGTCCTGGGTGAGAGTGAACTGAAAATTATCCTCCGAATCGCCTTCCGTGGCGGCGTCCTTGCCTTTTCCCTTGCCCGCGCCCTTGGGCGGTTTCTTGATCTTGTCGCCGACGCCGAATTCCTTGTTGCCGGGATGAACGTGATCGCGATGGCCGACGTCCGGGTCGAGACGAAAACGCGGCTCGGCCGTGGAAGTCGACGAGATCGTGACGTTTTCGCCCTTGTCGAGATCTGAAAGCGAACGATCGCGCAAAGACTTGTTCACCGCTTCCTTGATCTGCGCGCGGGCGCGTTTCAGGAACCGCCGACGGTTGCCGAGCGACTTGCCCTTGGGGTTCTTGCGCCGATCGATGAAGTGGAACTTGTTCATGTGAATTAGTGAATGGTGAAGTGGTGAATAGTGAATAGAGGGCCGAGCGGCAACGCCTATCCGCTATTCACTATTCACCATTCACTATTCACCCTTTTCTTAACCTGCCTTGTTGACGCGCATATACCATTCGACGAGACGGCGGACCTGACGCGAAGTGTAGCCGCGCTCGACCATGCGCGAGACGAAATTTTCGTGCTTTTTCTCAGTCTCCGAATCCTTCTTGGAATCGAACGAGATGACCGGTAGCAGATCTTCGACCTGGCTGAACATCCGCTTTTCGATGACGCTGCGGAGCTTTTCGTAAGATGTCCAGGCCGGGTTCTTGCCGGCGTTGGCGGCGCGCGCGCGAAGCGCGAATTTCACCACCTCGTTGCGGAAGTCCTTCGGGTTGGCGATGCCGGCGGGCTTTTCGATCTTCGAAAGCTCGGCGTCGAGCGTCGCGCGGTCGAGAAGCTGGCCGGTGTCGGGATCCTTGAAGTCCTGATCCTCGATCCAGGCGTCGGCGTAGGCGATGTAGCGGTCAAACAGGTTCTGGCCGTATTCGCCGTAGCTTTCGAGATAAGCCTTCTGGATTTCCTTGCCGATGAAATCGGCGTAGCGCTGCGACAGCTCCGACTTGATGAAGTCGAGATACTGCTTCTCGGTCTCGTCGGCGAACTGTTCGCGCTTGATCGAGGTTTCCAGCACATACATGAGGTGCACCGGGTCGGCGGCGACCTCGTCGGTGTCAAAGTTGAACGTCTCGGCGAGAACCTTGTAGGCGAAGCGCGTCGAGATGCCGTCCATGCCCTCGTCGATGCCCGCCGCCTCGCGATATTCCTGATGGGATTTCGCTTTCGGGTCGGTGTCCTTCAGTTTCTCGCCGTCATAAACGCGCAGCTTCGAATAGAGGTTCGAGTTCTCATGCTCCTTGAGGCGCGTGAGCACGGAAAACCGCGCCAGCAGATCAAGCGTTTCCGGCGCGCAGGGCGCGGTTGAAAGCTCCGATTCCCGCAGCAGCTTTTCGTAAATCTGGCGCTCTTCGGTGACGCGCAGGCTATAGGGCACCTTGATCACGCAGATGCGGTCGAGGAACGCTTCGTTATTCTTATTGTTGCGGAAGAGCTGCCATTCAGCCTCGTTCGAATGGGCCAGAATGAAGCCGTTGAAGGGAATAGGACCAAGCGTTTCGGTGCCGACGTAATTGCCTTCCTGCGTGGCCGTCAGCAGCGGATGCAGCACCTTGATCGGCGCCTTGAACATCTCGACGAATTCGAGAAGACCCTGATTGGCCCGGCACAGCCCGCCCGAATAGGCGTAGGCGTCGGTATCGTCCTGGCTGAAATGTTCGAGCTTCCTGATGTCGACCTTGCCGGTCAACGCCGAAATGTCCTGGTTGTTTTCGTCGCCCGGCTCGGTTTTTGAAATGGCGATCTGCCTGAGCTTCGACGGATAGAGGCGCACGACCTCGAATTTCGAGATGTCGCCGCCGAATTCGTCGAGCCGTTTGACCGCCCACGGGCTCATCAACCCGGTGAGCCGGCGCCGTTCGACGCCGTATTTTTCCTCGAGAAGGGCCTGCAATTCCTCGCTCTGGAAGAGCCCCAGCGGGCTTTCGAACACCGGCGAAATCTCGTTGCCCGCCTTGAGGACATAGATCGGGTGCTTTTCCATCAGGTCTTTGAGGCGCTCGGCGAGAGAGGATTTGCCCCCGCCGACGGGTCCGAGCAGGTAAAGAATCTGCCGGCGCTCCTCTAACCCTTGAGCGGCGTGGCGAAAATAGCTGACGATCCGCTCGATCGTGTCTTCCATGCCGTAAAAGCCGTGGAAAGCCTCATAACGGCGAATGGTGCGATTGAAGAAAATGCGCGACAGCCTGGGATCTTTCGAAGTGTCGACCATTTCCGGCTCGCCGATCGCCGCGATCATCCGCTCCGCCGGGGTGGCGTAAAGCATCGGATCGTCGCGCGCAGCGAGCAGATAGTCGCGCAGGCTCATCGCCTCTTGATGAACCTTCTGATAGCTCTCGGAAAAGAGATCGAATACGTCGAGATTTTCACCAGTCATCGTCGTCACGCTCACCTGTTAAAAGCCCGCCGCGGCGATTGCGCGGCGCCGCGAAAGCCCCTTGAGACAGAAAAGGCGCGGATCGCGCAGATCCCCGCCTCGTTCATTTGCGCGCCCGTCGATTGGGCGATCGTTCGCCGTCGCGCGGCGTAATGTCAGTTCCGGCGTCTTCTTTTCAGCGGAGACGTTATTGATGTAGGGCCGCCGGCCATCGACGCAAGACTTCCGTCCGCTGTCCGCGCCCGTCCGCCGTTCAACTCTACGCGTCATCTGACACCGCCGGTTTTACGTTTCGCCGCGCTCCATTCCCGCAGTTTCCCCGCCAATTCGCCCCCTGCGGCCGCCCAGCGGGAAGGTTAACGCGGCGCTTCTTAATTTTCCGTCACTGGCGTGGCTTCTCGCACTCGCCGCCTGAATTTACAGCGGATTCGGATCGGCGCTTGCGAAACAAAAGCCACACCAGATTCAATGCCTTGCCAGCAGCCTTACGGTTCCGAATCGCCGATCCGGGCAGGCCGCAACGGCGGCGGCGATTCGGAAACGGGCTGCTGATTGGATAATGTAACAGGATTGCGGCGATGTTGCGACAAGCCTGTTACGCCGTATGCGGTGAATTGCGCGCACAACGCGCACTAAACTACTGATGCGTCGCGTTGATTTGTCTTTAAAAAAATTTCCTGAGATACCGGTCGCAAGGATGTGAATGCGTTGCGCGATTCTTATCGCCCGAATTACGCCGCTGGCACTCGGCGCATCCGAGCGCCAACAAACGACTTCATTTCGGGAGAAGGAGCGTATATCTAGGCATTGTCTGCGCCGTCCCGGCACAGCGCACTGTCAAATTTTGGGGAGGAGACGATGACTCTTTTGCTCGGCCAGACCGCGCCCGACTTCGAGCAGGATTCGACGCACGGTCCGATTAAGTTCCATGAATGGATAGGCGATTCATGGTGCGTGCTTTTCAGCCATCCGGCTGACTTTACGCCAGTTTGTACGACGGAGCTTGGGGAAGTATCGAGGCTCAAGGGCGAATGGGAAAAACGCAATGTCAAGGTGATCGCGCTTTCTGTCGACAGCGTCGCCGACCACAAAGACTGGATCGGCGATATCGAGGAAACGCAGCATGCCGATATCTGGTATCCTATCCTTGCCGACGGCGACCACAAGGTGTCCGACCTTTACGGCATGATCCATCCTGACGCCGCGGCGAATATCACCGTGCGCTCGGTGTTCGTCATCGATCCCCATAAGAAGCTGCGTCTCAGCATCACATACCCGCCGTCGACCGGCCGCGATTTTCGTGAAATCCTTCGCGCCATCGACAGCCTTCAGCTTACGGACAACTACAAAGTGGCGACGCCGGTCAACTGGCGCGACGGCGATGACGTGATCATCGTGCCGTCGATCACCGACAAAGGCGAGATGGACCGACTGTTTCCAAAAGGCTATGAGGAAATCAAGCCTTATCTAAGGGTGACCCCGCAGCCGGATAAATAAGGCCGGCGAAAACGAAAAGAACATCATGCGCCGGGCGCTCGCTGCGCCCGGCGGTTTTCGGAGGAATCATGGCGCTTGTCGAAGACATCATGGCGCAGCCGCTTTGGCTTCAGGTCTGGGTCGGCTGGATGGCGCTCGTCAACATGGCCGCGCTCCTGTTTCTTCGCCGGATTGAAGCGCGCTGGGTCGCCGCGGCGATGCTGGTCGCCTTTCCGGCGATGAACGTCCTGCACGCCTGGTTCGGCTATCAGCGGATATTAGGCTTGGCGCATGTCGTCGCCTGGACGCCGCTGTTGATCTACCTTTGGCGCCGGCGCGCGCAGTGGGACCTCTCAAGTCTGTCCGGGAAATGGCTCTTGGTCCTATTTGCGACCAATCTGGTCTCGCTCGTCATAGACTACGCGGATGTGGCGCGTTATCTGACGGGTGAACGCATCTAGAGCATGTTCTCCGAAATGCGAGTCGGAGAACATGCTCTAGGTTTTTGTTTTGTCGCGCATTATATCCGAAAACCGGTTCCCACTTTTCGGAATGCGCTCTAGCCCGCGCGCCGAGGCGAAGGCGCCAAAACAAAAGCAAGAATCAGCCAATCGATGAGAGTTTAATGAACCTGTTTCCAAGCCTGCCCGAAAACCCCAAACTCGGCGACGTCTATCAGCGGTTTCCCCAGCACGTGCGCCCGATGCTGGAGTATCACGATCTGCTGTTGCGTGAGGAAAGCCCGCTGTCTGTCCCCGAGCGCGAATTGATCGCTGTCTTTATTTCAGGCCTGAACGCATGCGATTTTTGTTTCAGCGCGCACAAACTCTATGCGCGCGCGTTCGGGATAGACGGCGCGACGATCGACGCGCTGATCGAAAACGTCGATACGGCGCCGGTCGATGAGAAGATGAAGCCTATTTTCAAATATGTCGCCAAGCTCAAGGACCTGCCGTCGAAATTAACGCCCGCCGACGCGCAAGCTGTCTATGACGCAGGTTGGTCGGAGCGCGCGCTTTTCGACGCCATTCAGGTGGCGGCGCTCTTCAGTTATATGAACCGCTTAATCGAAGGGGCGGGCGTGACTTTCGATTATCAGAAAAATCCGCCCTCAGACGAAGAGTTGCAAGCGCGCCGCGACCGGAGCTACATGGATTACGGGCGTATGATCGGCGTTGTGGACTGAGTTGTGAGCGATAACGCCCTGACGCTCCTTACTGAACGGCTTATCCTGCGGCCGCCGACGATGGACGATTTCGCCGTTCACGCCGCCAATCAGGCCGATCCGGACGTGATGCGCTACATCGCCGGCGAGCCCGTCGGGGAGGAAGACGCCTGGCGGCGTTTTATGAGCGCGGTCGGTCACTGGGCGCTCTTCGGTTATGGCTTCTGGGCGGTGGAAGAGCGTGCAAGCGGCCGGGTTTTCGGCGAGGTCGGCTTCATCAACGCCCGGCGCGAAATCAGAACCGGCGACCACGACGCCGAAATGGGCTGGCTTCTGGGGCCGGCGGGTCAAGGCAAGGGCTATGCGCTCGAAGCCGGCCGCGCCGTTATGAATTGGGGGCGCGCGCATCTCGACGCCGAGCGGTTCACCGCTCTGATCTCGCCTGAAAACGCCGCATCGATCCGGCTTGCCGAACGGCTCGGGTTCGCGCTGGAAAGGCAGGCGGCCTATAAGAACAAACCGACCAATATCTATGTCTGTCCATTCGAGCGATTGGCGTCGGATTGAGATCAAGCTGCGCTGACGACCTGAAGTCCTGTTCAAAGGTCGGCATTGAAAGACACGGCTTTTCTCCAGAATTACGAGT
Organism: Parvularculaceae bacterium; assembly: GCA_046756245.1. Classification (GTDB taxonomy): domain Bacteria; phylum Pseudomonadota; class Alphaproteobacteria; order Caulobacterales; family Parvularculaceae. The sequence continues at coordinate 7,185 of JBHHVZ010000038.1, read as the reverse complement.
CTTCCTCAGCGCAGCGTTGGATAACGCGCCAGCGCGTCGTCGATCAGCTTCGCCGTCGCCGCCGCGCCGTAGATTTTAATGAAAGGCCCCATGCGCGGGCCTTGCGCCTGACCGAAGACGACGTCGTAGAGTCCTTTGAACCAGTCGCGGATGTTTTCGAAGGCTTGCGCCTTGCCGGCGTCGAACACTGCCGTTTGATAGGCGTCTTCCTCGGCGCCGTCGCCGATTTCCCGCAATCGGGCGGAGAGCATTTCGAGCCCGGCGCGCTCGGCGTCGCTCGGCTTGCGGAACTGTTTCTTCGGCTTGATGAAATCCTCGAAATAGCGCGCCGCATGGCCGATCATCGCCTCGGCGGCGACGAGCGCTTCCGGGCCGGCGTCGGGCCGGTATTTCTTGATGAAACCTTTGAGGATGTCGGGGTTTGCTTCGCCGATGACGCCTACAAGCGTCAACAGAAGAGCGAACGAGACCGGCGGCGCGGCTTCGGGCGGCCTGCCTTCGTGGATATGCCAGACCGGATTGTCGAGGGCTTTCGCGCCTTCCTGCGTTTTGTACCGTTGGAGATGCGTCCAGTAGTCGTCGACCGTTTTCGGGATCACGTCGAAATAAAGCTTCTTCGCCGCTTTCGGGTTCTGGAACATGTAAAGAGAGAGGCTTTCCGGCGAAGCGTAGGCGAGCCATTCGTCGATGGCGATGCCGTTGCCCTTGGTCTTTGAGATTTTCTTGCCCTCTTCATCGAGGAAGAGCTGATAATTGAAACCGGCCGGCGGCTCGCCGTCGAGCGCGCGAACGATGCGGGACGAAAGTTTGACAGACTCGGTCAGGTCCTCGCCGGCCATTTCGTAATCGACGCCGAGCGCAAACCAGCGCCCGGCCCAGTCGGCCTTCCATTGCAGCTTGGCGGCGCCGCCGCATACGGATTGCCTGATCCTTGTTCCGTCCTCGTCCGCGAACACGACCTCGCCGGCCTTGGCGTCGATCTCGAGCAGGGGTACGTAAAGCACGCGTCCCGACGTAGGCGATATGGGAAGGATCGGCGAATAAGTCTCGCGCCGCTCCCCGCCAAGCGTCGGCAGGATGATCTCCATCACTGCGTCGTAGCGTTCGAGAACACGGATGAGTGTTTCGTCGAAACGGCCCGACCTGTAGCAATCGGTCGCCGAGACGAAGTCGTAGTCGAAGCCGAACTGGTCGAGAAATGCGCGGAGCCGCGCATTGTTGTGATGCGCGAAGCTTTCATGGCTGCCCCATGGGTCGGGCACGCTGGTCAGCGGCATTTGCAGGTAGTCCGCCAGCATTTCCTGATTGGGAAGCTGCGGCGGCGCTTTGCGCATGCCGTCCATATCGTCGGAAAACGAAATGAGTTTTGTCTCGCGCCCTGTCAGCAATTCGAAAGCGCGGCGCACCATGGTGGTGCGCGCGACCTCGCCGAACGTGCCGATATGCGGCGGGCCGGAAGGTCCGTAGCCGGTCTCGAAAATCACCGGCCCGTCATGGGGAGCGCGCTCAAGCCGTGCTGCAAGCCGGCGGGCCTCGGCGAAGGGCCATGCATTCGCCGCTTCAATATCCTCGGGGGAAAAACTTTTGGTCTCTACGGCGGCCATTGGCGGGCTTTCATCAAGAAAAAGAGGAATCGCTCGGCTCAAACACGGAACCTCGACAGATTATTCCGGGCCAGGCTGACTCGCCTTCGTCATTTTACCTCCGCGCGTCCCGGCGAAAGCCGGGATGAGCGGAACCAAGGCGCGCTTCGGACGGCCTGCAACACCCTGCCGGACCGCGACATCTAGGCGCCGCGGCGACGCCCGTCAACGCTTGCCCCTCGCACCGCCCGCGGCTAGCTTGCCGGCCATGAGAATAAATGGAGCAAACCATATGGCCGAGACCGTCCCGCCGCTCACCCCGCAGGAAGCCGTCATCTATCTCATGGTGATGACGTCGGCGTCCGACGGGCGGATTTCCGAGCGCGAACTGAGAACCATCGGCCGGGTGGTGCGGTCCTTCCCGCTGTTTTCCGAAGTCGATGAAAGCCGTCTGGTCGATACGGCGGAACGCTGCGGCGCGCTGATGGCGTCCGAGGACGGGCTCCACAAGGTGCTGACCGCGGCTTCGGAAGCTCTTCCCGGCCATCTTGGCGAAACGGCGTACGCCGCCGTGGTCGACGTAGTGACGGCGGACGAAAACCTCTATCCGGCCGAAATTCGCGTGCTCGAGCTTATTCGCGAAGCGCTTAATGTGCCTGACGCCGGCGCCGACGCGATCGAGCACGCCGCCCGCGCCCGTCACATGACGCTCGAAGCCGTCGGCTAAAGCCTCAAAAGCGCCACTGCTGTGACGATCAGCGCGACGATGACGTTGAGCGCCGCGCCTTCGCGCGCCATGCGGGCGATGGAAACGCGTCCGGTTCCGTAGACGATGGCGTTGGGCGCGGTCGCCACCGGCAGCATGAAGGCGCAGGACGCAGAAATCACCGCCGGGATCATCAAGAGTTCAGGCTTCACCCCGACCCCGACCGAGGCTGCGGCCAAGATCGGCATCAACAGATTCGCCGTCGCCGTATTTGAGGTGATCTCGGTCATGAATGTCACTGAAAGGCACATGGCCAGGATCATCAGCGGCAGCGGCGCGCCGGCGAGCCCCTGCAGCCCGCGCCCAATCAGATCGGCGAGGCCGCTTTCGCGAAACGCCGTGGCGATGCAGATGCCCCCGGCGAACAAAAGCAGCATGCCCCAGGGAATGTCGCCCGCGGTTTTCCAGTTCAAAAGCGCGCCGCCCTTGCCGTCGGGAACGAGAAACATCGCAACGACGGCGAGCATGGCGACAGTGGAATCGCCGGCCTGATCAATGCCTGTCAGCGCCGCCCAGCCGCCGAACGGTTCGTTGCGCGTAACCCATAAAACGATGGCGACGGCGAACACCATGAGCGTGCGCGCCTCGTCCTTGCGCCAGGGACCGGCTTCAGGAAGCGCCGGCGTCTTCACGCCGCCCATGCCGCGGGTCAGCCACAGCCCCATGACCGGCACGCCGACCGCAACAACCGGCAGACCGATCGACATCCAGCGAACGAAGCTGAATTCCTCGCCCGTCACGCGGAAATAGGCGTCGGCGAAAATGAGATTGGGCGGCGTGCCGATCAGCGTCGCCGTGCCGCCGAGCGATGCGGCGTAGGCGATCCCGAGCAGAAGCGGTGCGGCGAGGCGCGGATTTTCCGCCCGCGAAAGAATGGCGAGCGCCATCGTCGCCAGCATCAGCGTCGTCGCGGTGTTGGAGATCCACATCGAAAGAATCGCGGCCGCCAGCATAAATCCGAGCACCAGCCTGCGGCCGGAAACGCCGACGAGCCTGATCATGTAAAGGGCGAGCCGTTCGTGCACGCCGGATTTCTCAAGCGCTTTCGACAACATGAACGACGCCATCAGGAGCACGATCACATAGCTGCCGAGCGCGCCGGCGGCCTGGCGCTGGTCGAGCACGCCGGCCATGGGAAAAAGCGCGAAGGGAACCAGCGACGTCGCCGGGATCGGCAGCGCCTCGCTGACCCACCAGGAGGCTGTCAGCGCGGTGATCGCAATGGTCGAAACGACGGGATCGGGCAGGCCGGCGGCGGCTGCGCCGAATCCCGCCGCCGCGGCGAATGCAATGCCTGCAAGGATGCGGCCCCACCTCATGAGCGCCATGTTAGCGATAGTTCGCCGTCTTCTGTCCAGTTTGCAGTAGGGAATTAACGACCGGGGCCGTATAACCTGCCTTTCAGCGAAAGGACGCCCGAAACCGATGGCGCGCCGATTAATCCCAATTATTTTCGTCTGGCTTGCAATCGTCCCGGCGCGCGCCGCTCCTGATGAAGAAGCCGTACGGCTCTATAACGAAGGCGCATACGAGGCCGCGGCGGAAACAGCCGCCGCCGGCGGCGGAACTGAAAATCTCGCGCTCGCCGCCCGCGCCCTTAACGCCGCTGCTTATCTTTCGGAAGACCGAAGAACTGCTCGCATCATCTTTGAGCGCGCTTATGACTATGCCGAAGTCTCAATCGCCCTCGATCCGAACAGGGTCGAAGGCCATTTGCAGGCGGCGATCAGTCTGGCTCAGCGTGGAGCGCGGATGGCCGGCTGGCGCGCCTTCCTTCTGGGGCTGGCGCAACGCGCGCGCAAGGAAATCGATCTGGCGCTTGAGGTCAATCCGGGCAGCGCCTGGGCGCTTTCCCTTTCGGCGGGCTGGCATGTGGAAGTGGCGCGCAAGGGCGGAGCCGGAACATTCGGCTCGGATCCGGAACTCGGTCGGCGCCAGTTTCTCGCCGCTCACCAGGCCGACTCCGAGAATGTGGCGATCGCTTATGAATGCGCGCTGCGGCTTCTGGCCTACGGCGAGCCGTCCTGGCGGGCCGACGCGCTTTGGGCGCTCGAGAACGCCGTCAGCATTTCGCCGCGCAACGCCTTTGAGCGCGCCATGCGCGAGCGCGCCCTGGCCCTCGCCGCAGCGGTCGAGAAGGGGCCGGAGGCCGAACGCGAATTTATTGACTCGCACGTTTGAAGTTTGCTTTGCGGGCTAGACCCGGAGGGCGCGCCGCGTTACGCGAAGAGCGTCATGACCGACGCCGCCCCGCCCGAATTCGTCTACCGGATTATCACAGCCGAGGACTGGGCGGATGCGCTTGAGAGCGGCGTCGTCGCCTATGCCGAGATCGACAAGCGCGACGGTTTTCTGCATTTGTCGACGCGCGAACAGGCGCTCGAAACTGCGGCGATTCATTTCAGCGGGCGGAAGAACCTGCTGGCGCTCGAGATCCCGTTCGAAGCGATTTTCGCCGCCGTGAAATTCGAACCGGCGCCGGGGCGCGGCGGCGTCTTATTCCCGCATCTTTACGGATCGCTTGCGGCGCGCCACGTGGCGCGCGCCATACCGCTTTTGGAAAACGACGATGGCTCGTTCCGGTTTGGAGAGGCGGAGTCATGAAGATCCCGCTTTTTCTGGCTGACGCCGGCGCGCGGGCGCTGACGCTCTTGGACCCGGAAACCGCGCACCGGCTCGCCGTCAGACTGACGGCGGGGGGCTTTGCGGCGCGGCCTTCCTCTTCATGCGATCTGCGGCTGCGAACAAGCGTGGCCGGGATCGATTTTCCCAATCCGCTCGGTCTCGCCGCCGGCTTCGACAAGAACGCCGAAATTCCCGACGCCATGCTCGATCTCGGATTCGGTTTTGTCGAAGTCGGCGCGGTGACGCCGCGTCCGCAAACCGGAAACCCGCGCCCGCGCGTATTTCGCCTGCGCGAGGACATCGCCGTCGTCAATCGCTACGGCTTCAACAATGACGGGCTTGAGGCGATTGCAGCGCGCCTGGCCGGGGGCGCGCGCCGCGGAATCGTCGGCGCCAATCTCGGCGCCAACAAGGACAGCGAAGACCGTATAGAGGATTACGTGAAGGGCGTGCGCCGCCTCGACGGGCTTGTAGATTTCTATACGGTCAACATCTCCTCGCCGAACACGCCGGGCCTGCGCGCGCTTCAATCGAAAGAGGCGCTTGCCGAGTTGTTGGCGAACACGCTCGCCGCGCGTGGCGAAAACGAAAAACGCGCGCCCGTGTTTCTGAAGATCGCTCCGGATCTCACCGACGCCGACAAGACTGATATTGTCGAACTGGTGCGCGAAACCGGGGTTGACGGCCTGGTCATCTCGAATACGACGGTTGCGCGCCCGCACGGACTTAAAAACAAGAATGCTGCAGAGCCGGGCGGACTTTCCGGCAAGCCGCTGTTTCGTCCGTCTACAGCGCTCGTCAGCGAGTTTTACTGCGCCCTTGCCGGCGCGGCGCCGATTATCGCCGTCGGCGGCGTCTTTTCCGCCCGCGACGCCTATCGCAAGATACTCGCCGGCGGTTCGCTTGTTCAGCTTTATACGGCGCTGATCTATGAGGGGCCCGGCCTCGTCATCAGGATTTTGAAAGAACTGCCGCATTTCCTCGACGCCGACGGATTTTCCTCAATCGGCGAAGCCGTCGGCGCCGAGCATCGCTAACGCCCGCTTACGCTTCAAATCCTTTTCTAATCCGCGGCATATAGACCGCGAGCGTTACGGCGCGCAAAAGGAAATAAAGCGAAAACGCCGCCCACAGGCCGTGATTGCCGGCGTGATCGGCGAAATAGATCGTCGCCGGCACGTAGACTGCGACCGAGGCGATCATGCCGTCGCGCATCTCTTTCGCCCGCGTCGCCCCGATAAAAATCCCGTCAAGCTGAAATCCGATGACGACGATCAGCGGGCTGACGGCGACCCAGGGAAGAAAATCGAGTGACGCGTCTCGTATGCTTCCTTCGGGCGTGAGGAACCCGACAAGAATATCGCCGCCGAGCCCGTATAGCGTGACGAAAAAAAGCGCCGCCGCCATCGCCAGAACGAACGTGCGCCTTACAGCCGAGCGATAGCGCGCCAGACCGTGTGTCGGGTCGCTCGCCCCGATGGCGCGGCCCACCAGTGTTTCCGCCGCGATCGCCGTGCCATCGAGCGCAAGACCGGTGAACAGGAAGAGCTGCAAGAGCGTCTGGTTGGCCGCCAGCGTCACGTCGCCGAAGGCGCCGCCGCGCTGCACGAACCAGGCGAAGGAAAAGGCCAGCAACAGCGTGCGGATGAAAACGTCGCGGTTTACGGCCAGCGCGCGTTTCAAGCCGGCGGGATGGGCGATCGAGTCGCGGCTCCAGCAGGCGCGCACGCCGCCATGGGCGTGCGTGATCGCGGCGACGAGGCCGGCGCAGACGAAAAAGCCTGCAACCTCGGCGATGAGCGTACCGGCGGCGACGCCCTTCGCGCCCCAGCCGAAGCCGACTACGAACCAGTAATCGAGTCCGATATTCAGCACCGTGATAAAAAGGCTCGCCGCCATCAGATAGTCGGTGCGGCCGCGCGCCGTCATCCATCCAAAACAGGCGTAGGTCGCCAGCACGAAAGGCGCGCCCCAGATGCGGACGTCGAAATAGTCCCGCGCCGCGTTGAAGGTATCCATGCTTGCGTCTGAACCGAGGCTCAGCAACTGAAAGGAAAACGCGCCTATGGGCGCTTGCAGGAGAACGAGCGCCAGTCCTATGAGCGCGCCGAGGCCGGCGCCGTGAACCAGGCTCGTGCGCGCCTCGGTCTCGTTTTCGGCGCCGGCGGCCTGCGCGGTCATGCCGGCGACGCTCATGCGGATGAAGCCGAA
>JBHHVZ010000037.1:0-27971 GCA_046756245.1 Parvularculaceae bacterium | reverse complement strand
GCGCATTTTCCTCTTTATGCTGACAGGTCGGGTGTAGGGATTACTGAAATGGTGAATAGTGAATGGTGAATGGGGAATGGTGACTGGGGAATGGTGACTGGGGAATCATAATCCGTCATTCCGGGACCGCCGGAGGCGGGACCCGGAATCCAGACCTGAGCCTGTCTCCATTCACCATTTCACTATTCACCAGTCGCCATTTCACGAATCCCCGATCCCCGATCCCCAATCCCCCCTCACCGATGATGTTCCACATGGGCGTCAATGAGCGCGCGGTTATAGGCCGCAAGCGCCTTCACGCGCGAAAGATAGCCGGTCACCATCGCCGGCTCGCCCGCATCGACCACCGGCAGCCCGGCTTCGTCGAGCTCTTCGAGGCGCGCAAGCGCTTCGCCGAGCGACTCGCCGGCGTCGAGCCGGTTTGCATCTTCTTTCAAGGGCGCGCCGGGCGGCATCTTTTCCATCACGTCGCGCACGCGGATCGTCTGCAGAATGACCCCTTGCGGACCTTCCGACAGGTCATAGCCGCGTCTTGAAAGCTGCCAGTGAAAAAAGGTCCGCTTGCAAACAGTCTGCGTCATCAGCGTTGCGATCGCGACCGCCGCCATCAGCGAAATCGTAATGCCGTAATCGCCGGTCATTTCGAACACGATGAGAGTCGTCGAAATCGGCGCGCCCATGATCGCGCCCGAAACCGCGCCCATGCCGACCATGGCGTAATAGGACGGGCTCGCCGCGGCGTCCGGGAGGGCGTGAGCGAGAAACGCGCCGAACGCCGCGCCGGTGAAGACGCCGATAACCAGCCCCGGCGAAAAGACGCCGCCCCCGAACCTGCAGGACAGCGTGATCGCCGTCGCCAGAATTTTAAGGGCAAGCACGGTCAATAGAATTCTGATTGAATATCCGCCGGAAAGCGCATTCGAGACCGCTTCATAGCCGACGCCGAAAATCTCCGGCCGATAGGCCCCGATAAGTCCGACGATGACTCCGCCGAGCGGCGGCAGCGCGAAGAGCGGCAGGCCGTAACGCTTTGCAATGTCGCGCACGCGTTCAGTCATCTGCTCCGTCCCAAGAAGAAATACAATAGCGACTATGCCGCAAACGACGCCAAGCAATGCGGCGAGCGGCGCGTCAATGGCGCCGACAGCGCCGTAATCCGGCGCGGCGAATGCAGGAAAATTTCCAAGATGAATCCGCGTGACGATCGCCGCCGTGACGCTCGCCGCTGCGATCGGTCCGAACACAGAGATCGCATAATTGCCGAGCACGACTTCAAGCGCGAACAGGACGCCGGCGATCGGCGCGTTAAAACTCGCTGCAACGGCGGCGGCTGCGCCGCAGCCCAGAAGCGTGCGACGGTCTTTAGCGGAAAAGCCGAAATGCCGGTCGAGGATGGAAGCGATCGCGCCGCCGAGATGAACGGCCGGGCCTTCGCGCCCGGCGCTGGCGCCCGCGCCCAGAGAAACCGCCGACACCGTCGCGGCGGCGAGACCCGCGCGCAGCGAAATTCGCCCGTCGCCGACAGCGCGGGCTTCGATCACCTCGGCGACGCCCTGGCCGCGCCCGTCCTTGAGCCAGCCGAACCGGTCGGCGAGCATCAGAATGACCGAAACCACCAAGCCGCCGATCACCGGCGCCGCCCAGGCGCGTCCGAAATCGAGCGAGGCGGCCGCGCTCGCCGTCATTTCCGCCGCCTGTCCAAAAGCGAGGCGGGCGCCCCCGTCGATGGCGGCGCGGAAGCCGATCACCGCATAAGCAACCGCCGCGCCGGTTATGACGGCGAACAGCCACAGCCTGAGCGTTTCAAATTTCGCTGCGCGCCGGCGCAGGCGACGCAGCGAGATCAGTATGCGCGCAACGTTCCGGGTCATGACAAATCGCGAGAATCCGCCTGATATCGTTCATATCAGTATTCAAGGCGAAGTCGAAATGTTGCGGTATGATTAACGAGGCGTTCATTCCGAAGCGGCACACTGGATTCCGGACCCGGGGGGCGTAATCCGGGAGATGAGGGGCTGGAGCCGTCATGGCGGAAAACCGCGCACCGCAAAGCAACGGAGACCAGGCCGAGAAAATCGACCCTTCGCGGGCCGGCGCGGGCGCAGCGCGCTGGCGCCGGGCGCTCGCCGATGCGCTTGGCGCGGATCCCGGCGCCGCGCTCGACAAGCCCGATCGCCGGTTGCTGATGCTGCGCGTCTTCGGCGCAACACGCCGGCTCGCTGATCTATGCATGGCGCATCCTGCCGCCGCGGCGGAGGCGCTCGAATCCGGCGCTTCGCCGGTGCTGGCCGAAGCCGCGCGCGATCTCGCTGCGCTCGATCGCGGCGTCGGCGGTCCCGACGCGCTGCACGCAGCGCTGGCGCCGCTGAAAAACCGCGCCGACATTGCTATCGGCCTGGCGGAACTGTCCGGCGCCTGGCGCGGCGAAGAAGCGACAGCCGCGCGCGCCGATTTCGCCGAACGCCTTGTCGATACCGCGCTCTGCTGGCTTGTGCGCGCAGCGGTGAAGCGCGGCGAGCTCTCGGTCGAGAGCGAACGGGCCTTAACGGCGGGCGTATTCGCGCTCGCCGGCGGTGATTTCGCCCACGAAGACCTCGCGCCGTATGGGCCGCTCGATTTGATAATCCTGTTTGATGAAGACGCATTCAAAGGGCCCACGCCCAAATCGGCCGAACGCGTTTTCATCCGCATTGGCGCCGAACTGCGCGAAACCTTCGAAGGCAAGCCGGGCGACTATCCGCTGTTTTCTCTGCGCACGCCGATGGGTACGAAAGTCGGCGGCTCCGGTCTCGCCGAAAGCATGGCGCGCGTCCGGTCGGCTGCGTCGGGACCGCAGGCGCAAGCGCTGAGAGCATGGCTCGCCACTGCCCGGATCGTCGCAGGCGACCGCTCGGTCGGCGGCGCGTTTCTCGAGGAAATGGAAGCGCAGATCTGGAATGGCGAATCCATGCTCGACAAGGAAATGTGCGATAAGATGGAAGCGCCGTGCGATGATCCGCAGGCGGCGTTTCGCGCCATCGCCGAGGTTTGCCGGTTGACAATCGGCCGCGTACGGCCAATTTTCCGGACGACCTCCGCCAGTGAAGTCTTTGAAATTGCATCCGAATCTGAAGTCATCGGCGTCGATGCGGCGCGTCGCCTCAAAAGCGGCTGGGAAACCGCGCAAATGCTTGTATCGCGCGCGCAGATGATGAAAGGCGCGGCGGCGAAGACGGCGACCGGCGAGGAAGAAGAGCAGGCCCTGGCGTCTTTGTGCGGGTATTCTGATTTTAACGCCTTGAAGGCGGTGCTTGACGGCGCGCGCGCGGAAGCGGCGAATGCGCTTCACCGTCTCCTGCGCGGACCGCAGGAGGAGCTCGCGCGCTACAAAGCCAGGGACGACGATTCCGGCGATGCGGATAAACTTGAGGATCTCGGCTTCCTTCATGGCGCGACGCTCTCCAACGCAATCGATGAATGGGTGCGGCTGGCCGGCGCGCAGGACAGCGAGAAACGATTCTCCGCGCTGGCGCCCGGCCTGCTGACAGGTTTCGGAGAAACACAGCATCCTAACGAAGCGGTGAGATTGTTCGACCGGCTGGTGCGCGTGGTTCCAAAAGAGATCGACGTTTTTTCGCATCTCGCCGAAAGCGCGCCTAATCGCGGGTCGATAATCGACGCGCTCGGCTGCTTTGGCGCGGCCGTGGAGCCGTTGCTGGAGTCGCCCGCCACCGCGGCGGAATTGTTCGCCCAGCGCGGCGTTGAGACTCCGCAGGATGGAAAGGAATGGCTCGCGCGCTATGCGCCGCCCCTGCGCAAGGCCGCGACGCTCGACGGTCTCGCCGCGTGGCGGCGGCAGTCGATCGGGCGCATTGCGCTGTTCTCGGCCAGCGGCGATATGGCGTTCGACGCAGCCGCCAAGGCGCTGCACGCGGTGCATCTGCGCGCGCTGAGCGAAGCCTTCGACATTGTGAGCGCGACTTGTCCGAAGAATGAAGCCAAGGCGGCAAAATCCCTGGCGCTGCATGTTTATGACGGCTTTGGCAATTACACGCCGGGCGCGGCCTTCCAGATCGGTTTTGTCGCCGGCGAGGAAAGCGACGCGGTTGATAGCTTCGCGCGGCGCTATCTTGAAGCCCTCGACGGGCTGGGCGAGGGCTATTTCGCTTTATCGCCCGACGTATCGCGCCGGCCGGGCGGCGTCGCCGGCGCTCTTGCGCCAGGCCTCGATGCGTTCAAGCAATTCGTTTTGTCCGAAGCGATCGCGCTCGATCAAATTCTCCTGACGCGGGCGCGCGTCGTCGCCGGCGAAGCTGAAGCCCAGGACAATGCGCGCGACGCCATACGCAGCGCCGTCAGCGGCGCCCGTCGCGCCGACGTTCTCCTGCGCGATCTCGATCGGGCCCGCGCCCAACGCATGCGTCGCGATCGGGCCTCGTCGGAATGGGACATCGACAAGCTCGAAGGCGGCCGCCAGGATGCGGAGCTCATTATCAGCACGCTTTTCTATCGCCACGCCGGCGCGCATCCTGTCCTTCAGGACGATGAGCCGGAACAGGCGCTGAAAGCGATGGCGCGTTCCGGCCTTATTCCGCCCGAAACTGCTACGGCGCTCATTTCCGCACGTGAATTCTGGTCGCGGATCGCTGTCGCGCGCGGGTTCGGCCGCTGGTCGGATCCGACCGGCGCGCCGGTGCGGGCCCGGTTTGGCGCGCTGATTGCGCGCGCCGCCGGAGTCGAGCGGTTCGACCAGGCGCGGCCGCTGATCCGCGGATACGCCGACGACCTCAATCGGCTCTACGCCCAGCTCGTCCTCGGACGGCCGACGCTCAATCTTGTGGCGAACGGATAAGGCGGTTCACGCGCCCTTTCGAAAGCGCTCCAGCACGTAAATCCTCAAACTTGAGGCCAGCCCCGGCGGCGGCGACTCATTGGCGCGCCGGGCGTCGATTTCGGCAATGAGGTCCGCCAATGACCGCCCGTCGGCGGCGGCGAGGGCGTCAAGCGCGTCCCAGAATTCGTGTTCCAGCGAAATGCTGGTGCGGTGTCCATTGAGGGTGATCGAGCGTTTGCGCATGTGGGGGTGAATGGTGAAATGGTGAAGTGGTGAATGGTAAGGGACGACATCGTGTCATTCTGGATTCCGGTTCCGACCGGCCCCGGAATGGCAAATCTCGATTCACCATTCACTATTCCCCATTTCACCGTACACTATTTCCTAATTTTTCGCCCAGCCGTCCAGCCCATGCGCGCGGATTTTCGACGTGGCCAGCGTCACCCCGTCGATGATGCCGGCCATATGCGAGACCGCCTCGTTGTCGCATTGCGCGAGGTCGGCTCCGAGCGCGGCGTAGAGCGTCTCCACGTCGATGTCATGCGCAAACAGAAACTGTGCGAGAATGAGCCGCGTCTGGCTCGGCGATCGCTTGTTTTCGGACATGCCGTTAACCCTGTTCGTACTGGCCCGCCGCCGCTTCGCAGCGCGAAGCGGCGATTACGCTTAGCGCGGAGCAAGATTTAGTCCAGACTGGCGCTTGAAGCCAGACTGAATGGTTAACGGCGGGGCGGCGAGGACCACTGTTTCTCGCACATGCTGCTCGGACCACTAGCCTGCGCTTTGTTCCCACATAACGCCGGCGTGATTGGCGCCGTGCTCGCGCACTATCACCGATTTCAAACGGACGCGTCTGTCAGGGTCGAGAAGCGGCAGGAACATGGAATCCGCATAGTCGAATATCAGTTCCGCTATTTTCTCGCAGCTCGTGTGATCGACAATCATGATGTCGAGAACGCCGCGCCTCGCGGCTTCTTCGAACCAATCCCGCTCAGGATCGTCCGCCGCCACCAGCGTCTTGTGGTCCAGCATGTCCTCAAGGCGGCCCTTGAGCTCTTTCAGGGCGCCAAAATCGACCACCCAGTTGCGCTCGTCCAGACGATCGGTTTCGAACGTAATTTCCACCTGCAGGGCGTAGCCATGCAGTTTGTTGCAATGGGATTCGGCGCGCCAGTGCCGGAATGCGCAGGATAGACCGAGATTATGGCGATAGGTCTTTCCCGAAATATAGACCTTTCGCCTGGCCGGAACGCCGGCGGCGTCATTATTGTTTTCAGTCGTCATCGTTTGCTGCGTCCTGCGCCGCTCGCCTAATGCGCGCGATCATCTTTTCAGGCTGAACGATGCGGTCGTAATCTTCGGCCGAGACATAGCCGAGGCGGATCGCCTCCTCACGTAGCGTGGCGCCGTTCTTGTGAGCGGCCTTGGCGATTTCTGTCGCCTTGTCATAGCCGATGGTCGGCGCAAGCGCCGTCACCAGCATCAAGGACCGTTCGAGCAGATCCTTTATGCGTTCTTCGTTCGCCGTGATCCCGGCGACGCAGCGTTCGGCGAAGGACGCAGAAGCGTCAGCCAGCAGGCGGATCGACTGCAGCGCGTTGAACGCGATCACCGGCTTGAAAACGTTCAGTTCGAAATGGCCTTGACTGCCGGCGAAACTGACGGTCGCGTTGTTGCCCATCACCTGTGCGGCGACCATGGTCAGCGCCTCGCACTGGGTGGGGTTGACCTTGCCGGGCATGATCGACGAACCGGGTTCGTTTTCCGGCAGGCTGATCTCGGCGATGCCTGATCGCGGACCTGACCCCAAGAGCCTGATATCATTGGAGATTTTGAAAAGACTCACGGCGACTTCATTAAGCGCGCCATGCGCCTCGACCAATGCGTCATGAGTCGCGAGCGCTTCAAACTTGTTGGGCGCGGTGACGAAGGGAAGTTTGGTGTAAGCGGCGACTTCTTCCGCAAACTTTTCGGCGAAGCCGGGCCAAGCATTGACGCCGGTGCCGACGGCGGTGCCGCCCTGCGCCAGCGCGTAAAGGCGCGGAAGCGTTCCCTCGACGCGCTCGATCCCGTTCGCGACCATCTGTACGTAGCCGGAAAATTCCTGACCGAGCGTCAGCGGCGTCGCGTCCTGCAGATGCGTCCGGCCGATCTTGATGATGTCCTTAAAGGCCTGCGCGCGGTCATTCAAAGCGTTGCGCAGAGCCTGAAGCGCCGGCAGCAGGCGGTGGACGATCTCCTCCGCCGCTGCGATGTGCATGGCGGTCGGAAACGTATCGTTCGACGACTGGCTGCGATTGACATGGTCATTGGGGTGGATGGGATCCTTGGAGCCGATTTCGCCGCCGAGAATCTCGATTGCGCGATTGGCGATCACCTCGTTAGCGTTCATGTTCGACTGGGTGCCTGATCCAGTCTGCCATACCGACAGCGGAAAATGCGCGTCCAGCTTGCCTTCGGCGACTTCGCCGGCGGCTTTGGCGATCGCCTCGCCGAGGCGCGGCTCAATCGCGCCGTGGGCCATGTTGGCCCGCGCCGCGCAGAGCTTGACGACGCCGAGCGCGCGGATAAGCGGGGCCGGCATGGTTTCGGTTCCGATCGGGAAATTCGTCAGCGATCGCGCCGACTGCGCGCCGTAATATTTGTCTGCGGGCACATCGAGCGGGCCGAAGCTGTCGAATTCGGTGCGGGTCTCAGTCATGGGCTTGTTCTCTTCGGGATTACGATGCTGATGTAACCAGCGCCGCCGGGCGGGGCAAGGGCCGGGCGCGCGCCCGGCCCAAAACGCCCTAGGCTTTCGCCGTTTTGAGTGCTAGCTGGCTTGTCCGGCCGCCGGCGGCGCTGGCGAACCGCTCATTGAGGAAAGACGTTCTGTGCGCAAGCGCCAAAACGAAATTGCGCCGCCCGAACCCGGCTACAGGCGTGAAACAGGCTGGATGCGCGAGGTCGCAGCCCTTGTCGCGCTCGGCGCGCCCATGGGGCTTACGCAGCTTATCCAGTTTTCCGTCAACACGATTGACGTACTGATGATCGGCCGGATCGGCGCCGAAGCCCTGGCCGCGTCTTCGCTCGGGCTCGTCGTTTTTTACGCGACCTTTTTGGTCGGTTTCGGGCCGGCTATGGCGATATCGCCTATGGTCGCACAGGCGCTCGGCGCCGACAGGGATAATTTCGACGATGTGCGCCGCTCCGTGCGCATGGGGTTGTGGGCGACGGCGCTCGCTTTTCCCGCGATAGTCGTTTTCTATTTGTTTGCGCGCGATATCGCGCTGGCGCTCGGCCAGCCCGACGTGCTGGCCGATCTCGCGGCGCCCTATATCCTCGCGCTGGCGCCGGGATGGCCTTTCATGATCGGCGTCCTCATCCTGCGCAATTTTCTCGCCGCTATCGACAGAACGCGCGCGCCGCTGGTCATTATTGTCGTGACGACGATCCTCAATGCGCTCATGAACTACACCCTGATCTATGGAAACTGGGGTTTCCCGAGGCTTGAGCTTGTCGGCGCGGGGCTCGCCTCGTCGGCCGCGCATTTCATCGGATTCGCCATGCTGGTCGTGTATATCGGCTGGGACGGAGCGGCGCGTCAGTTCGATCTTTTTCGCAATATGCTGACGCCGTGCTGGGCGCGTCTGCGCGAAATCGTCCGTCTCGGCTGGCCGATCGGGGTTTCCTTCGCATTCGAGATGCTGCTCTTCAACGCCGCGGTGTTGTTGATGGGACGCATCGGCGTCGACGAAGTCGCAGCCTATCAGGTGGCGCTCAATGTCGCCGCCATTGCGTTCATGATGCCGCTCGGCTTTTCCATGGCCGGCTGCGTGCGCGTCGGGCTGGCTCAAGGCGCCGGCGACGCCGACGGCGTCAGGCGGGCGGCGCTCTTGACGATCGTCGTGAGCGTCGCGACGATCATGATATTCGCCGTGATGATCGTCATTGCGCCGCACTGGGTCGCGGGGCTTTATCTCGACGCCGGCGATCCAGCGAATGCGAATGTTCTGGGCCTCGTTGCGTCATTTTTGCCGATCGCGGCGGCGTTCATGCTGTTCGATGGAGCGCAGGTCGCCGCCAGTCAAGTTCTGCGTGGTCTGAAAGACGTCCGTATCCCAATGATTCTGACCGGCGTCAGCTATTGGCTGATCGGCTTTCCTGTAGCCTTCGGCTTTGGGCTCT
This sequence comes from Parvularculaceae bacterium, assembly GCA_046756245.1. Lineage (GTDB taxonomy): Bacteria > Pseudomonadota > Alphaproteobacteria > Caulobacterales > Parvularculaceae. Next base: position 18,991 of record JBHHVZ010000037.1, on the reverse strand, counting down.
ATTCGCCGCTCGGTGCGACAGGGGTGTGGTGGGGACTGCTCGCGGGTCTGGCTGCAGCGTCGATTCTGCTGGGCGCGCGCGTTTTGTTACTCGTGAGAAAGCCTACTTCTTCCTGAATGAATCGAGACTGACGACGTCGGCGGAGGGGCCTTCGTCGCTTTCCTCGTCCTTGGGCGTTTCCGGCGCCGGCGCCGGTTCGTGCGCGGGTTCTTCTTCCACAGCATTTTCGGCGCAGGCCGGCGCGCTTTCCTCGCCATCCGTGAAATGCAGGCCGAATTTCACGCTCGGATCGGCGAAGCTCGTCACGGCGGCGAAGGGAATTCTGAGATTGGCCTCCTTGCCCTTGAACCACAGGGTGACGAAAAACGCGTCTTCGTCGACGCTAAGATTGTCGAACTGGTGCTGGAGAACGATTGTCATGCGCGCGGGATAAGTCTCTCGCAGGTGTTCGGGGATAACGACGCCTTCGGCGCCGGTCTCAAATTCGATATAGAAATGATGCTCGCCCGGCGCCGATCCGAGCTCGGCGGTGATCGCCAGCACGTCGCGCACCACCTGGCGCAGGGCGTTCTGCATCAGATATTCGTAATCGAGCTCTATGTCGGCCACGTCGACTCCATTTCCAGCCGTCTATTTTACCTGCCCGGGGCCGCGGGCGCCATATCCCCGAATAGAGGGTAGCGGATCACTCTGAAATCTAATCATCAAATTCGACAGATTTTACCTGAGATTGCCCGAAATGCTCAATGAAGCGATTTCGCAGCCGACGCTTCCATTCCACTTCGCTTTCGGGATGGTCAAACCCCTCCGCGCGCAATACCGCCAATGCGAATGAGTTTGCATCTATTTCACCGAGTCTCGTGATTTCGTCGTGTTTTCCAAGAGGGAGGCAAAAGCCCCATTCGACACATAATTTTCCCAATAAATTGTCTAGACCATGTTCTCCGAAAACGGAGTCGGAGAACATGGTCTAGTTTTTGTTTTGTCGCGCATTTTATCCGAAAACCGGTTCCCACTTTTCGGAATGCGCTCTAGCTCCAACCGCAGGCTCATTCTGCATCTCGCTTTTTAAAGGTGGGTGGGGACGGCGGCGTCAGGCGCCCGTTCGCCGGCGATCGCCCGCTAATCTTTAGAATCTCGGCGTCTGAACGGTACGCTAACGGAGAAGATTGAAGATTGAAGATAGAAGTCCCGGCTTCTGTTGCCAGGCGCCGGGGGGCCCCGCCTGACCTTGGAAGGGGTCAGGACTTCAATGCGAGTTACTCGTACCGCTTACGCAGCAAGAGCGAACTCTTCCGAGTAGTTGTCATTGGCAACTATTCAGTTTGGCCAAATAACGGAGGCCAACCGGGCGAAAACATCGTCTTTAGACGTCCGTCGATCCTGTTTCGGCCCCATGACACTCCCCAATGAGGAAATAATCAGGTCCGCCTTCGCCCATCGGGCTTCGGCGCGACAGCCTCCGCTCGCTTTGCGAAATGGCTTGCCGAGCCGCAGCTCGCAAAGCGAGCGAAGGCTGGTGGAGCCGCCGGGTACCGCCCCCGGGTCCGGTCCGCTTATTACACGCGTCATTTATCGCCATAGCCTGCTCGCGCAGGCGTTCCAGATATAAGGGCGGAAAGCCGATTTGAGAAGGCGCCGCGGCGCGGCGGAAAAAACATGGTTAATGTCAACGTATTGTAACAAGGATACACTATTTGCACCTTGGCGGCGTTATTGTGGCCGTACTGGACGAGTCGGGGGTTGGGCCATGGAGCCCGGTGACTTCAAGAAATGGCGCAAGTCGCTCGGACTTTCGCAAAAAGAGGCCGCCCAGCTTCTCGGCCTAAAGCGGCGCATGATCCAGTATTACGAAAAGGGCGAGCGCGATGGCGACAGCGTTAAAATACCCCGCGCCGTAAGACTCGCCTGTTATGCGATTGCGGAAGGCGTCGCGGATTATCACGGGCCGGCCCGTAAGGTTCAGAAAAAGGATGACTGAGGACGATATGGCCCGGAGTCGCGTGCGGCGGCTGTAAATTTTAACGGCTTAAAGTGAGCGCTTACTCGCATTTGCTGCCCCCATAGTCGCGACCTGCGGCGTCACGACTTGAAACGTTATAAAATATCTCTAGGTCTATTTATGAAGCGTTCTTCCCTGAGGGGGGATGCTTCAAGGGCCGTTGCGCCGGGCGTGCGACGTTGCGGTGCGACAAACGAACTGCCGGCGTTCATGGTTTGCTAGCCACTCTCCGGCACGATTGGGCGATCAAAGGGGCGTTGAGACAGGACGCAAGACGATGGCTGATTGGAAAGAACAGCGCGCACAGGACGATAAGGCGAAAAAGCCGGTTTCGCTCCGTGAACTTGCCGAACTCGGCGGGCGCAAGCTCGTCTATGTTCGCGATGTCGTCGCCCGCGACGTCCTTTCAGAACTTGCCGAAGAGGACGGCGTGTCGGCGTTCGATATTCCCGAAGACGCTATTCTTTACGCTGTGCACGCGGCTGACGGCGAGCGGATCGCGCTCGTCGGCGATCGCGAACTCGCCTTCGCCGCAGCGCGCCAGCACGAAATGGATCCGGTCAGCGTCCATTAAAAACCAGAAACCGGAAAACGGTTTGTTGCAAAAGCGCGTGCAACGCGCTCTCGCATGATTTCTGGATTCTGGCTTCAGGCGGCGTCCGGTTTTTGATCCGAAACAGCGATTGCGAACAGCGCTTCGGCCGTATCCGCGCCGCGTAAAGCGGCGCGCGCATCCTCGTCCCGCAACAGCCGCGAGACCTTGGCGAGCGCCTTCAGGTGCGCGGCCGTCGCATTGGCGGGCGCGAGCAGAAGGAACACAAGGTCGACCGGTTGATCGTCGAGAGAATCGAAATCGACCGGCTTTTCGAGGCGGGCCAGCACGCCGACAATATGGCTGAGCCCCTCCATCTTGCCGTGGGGAATAGCGACGCCGTCGCCGACTCCCGTCGAGCCGAGCTGTTCGCGTTCGAGAAGCGTTTCGAGAATTTTGTCAGCCGGGGCGTCGACGATTCCGGCGGCCGTCTCGGCGACAGCGGCGAGCACGTCGCGCTTGCACCGGGCCTTGAGATTGGGGATGACGCCTTCGGGGCTTAGGAGAACTTCTAATCCCATCACTCATCAACACCTTGCGCAACGTCAGGACGGCCCGGAGTCCGGGAAGCGGCCAAGCCAGCCTGTCACTGCATGCAATTCCCTCACCACCGCGAATAAGCCGGCGCGCCCTTATTAGGGCGCTGGGTCGATCCAGCCAATATGGCCGTCGCGGCGTCTGTAGACAATATTAAGCCGGCCATGGGCCGCGTTCTTGAACACGATCACAGGTTGTTCTGCAAGGTCTAATTGCATCACGGCGTCGCCTACGGTCATTTCCCGCACCGCGGTCTCGCTTTCTGCGATCACAACCGGCTCATGAATATCCTCCCCCGCTTCGGATTCCTCCTCTGCAAAAGGGGCGAGAAGATAATGCGCCGCCGATTCGGCCGGCATCGGGGGTTTTCCGTTGGCGTGGTGGTTTTTCAGCCTGCGCTTGTAACGGCGCACCCTTTTTTCCAGCTTTTCCTGGGCGTCTTCGAAGGCGGCGTAGGCGTCGCCGCCTTCGCCGTGAGCAGTCAGGAACACGCCGGAAGCGAGATTGGCGGTGATCTCGCACTCGACCGAGCGCTTCCCCCGGTTGAAAGTGACGGCGCCGTCGGCGCCGCGATCGAAATATTTGGTTACGCCTTCGCCGAAGCGCTCCATCACATGGTTTTGAAGCGCGCCGCCGAGATCCATATTTTTACCGGAGACTTGAATGTCCATTGGACCTCCAATCGCTGATGCGGCGATTACCGCATAATCTATCATATCGTCCACCCCGGCCGCGATTAAATATCCGCGGCGGGTCTGACGGCCGCGGCGGGCGGCCGCATGGCCTAGATCGCCTCGCGCAGCAATTGGCGCCGGCGCTGGACTGAAGACGGGATTTTGAGCGTTTCCCGGTATTTGGCGACCGTGCGCCGGGCGATGTCTACGCCTTCGCCCTTGAGGATTTCGACGATCTTGTCGTCTGAGAGAACGGTGTCCGCAGTCTCCGCGTCGATGAGCTCGCGGATCCTGCAACGCACCGACTCGGCTGAATGCGCTTCGCCGCCGCTCGATGACGCAATCGCGGCCGTGAAGAAATATTTCAGCTCCAGAAGCCCGCGCGGCGACATCATGTATTTGTTAGCCGTCACGCGCGAGACCGTCGATTCGTGCATGGAGATGGCGTCAGCAACCGCGCGCAGGTTTAACGGTCTGAGATGCTTGACGCCATAGGCGAAAAACGCGTCTTGCTGGCGAACGATCTCGCTGGCGACCTTGAGAATCGTTCGCGCGCGCTGGTCAAGGCTTTTCACGAGCCAGTTGGCGTTGGCGAATTGCTCGCTTAGAAAAACCTTGTCCTGTTCCTTGCACCGGGCGGCTGAAATTTCCGCGTAATAACGCTGATTGACGAGTACGCGCGGCAGGGTTTCCGTATTCAGTTCAATTTTCCAGCCGCCATCCGGCGCCTGGCTGACAATGACGTCCGGCACGATAGCCTGCACCGGATCCGCGCTGTAGGCGTAGCCGGGCTTGGGCGTCAATGAGCGGACTTCAGCGATCATGTCGCGCACGTCCTCTTCGTCCGTGCCCGTTGCTTTCATCAGACCCTTGAGATCGCTTTTGGCGAGAAGCTCCAGATTGTCGACGAAAACCGACATCGCGGGATCGAGGCGGTCGCGCTCCATCAACTGCAAGCGCAGGCATTCCTTCAGGTCTCGGGCGCCGACCCCGGACGGGTCGAATGTCTGAATGAGAGCAAGCGTTTCCTCAACCTCTTTGGCTTCGGCGCCGAGGCGTTCAGCGACGGCGGCGACGGGCTCGCGCAGATAGCCGGCCTCGTCGATCAGATCGATGAGATAAGCGCCGATGAAGAGGGCCTGGGGGTCGCGCGTGGCGAAATGGAGCTGTTCCGTCAAGTGGTCGGATAATGAGATTTCTTTCGAAAGCGTCGCGTCGAAGGCGCGGTCGTCGCCCGGCGCCGGTCTGCGCGTATTGGCCGAGGCCCAGTCATTGGTGCGGTATTCGTTCTGCGCTGCGTCGCTGCCGGAGCTGTTCGGATCGACGTCTTCATACTCGGCGTCGATCGAGTCGCGGGCCTTGCTGACGGCTTCTTCTTTTGAGAGATCGAGGGCGTCGGAGTCGGGGGCGGCCAGTGCTTTCTCTTCTCGGGGAGCGGACTCTTCGCCGCCGCGTTCGAGAAAGGGGTTTTCCGAAAGTTGTTCCTCGACGAACTCCGCCAGTTCAAGGTTGGAGAGCTGCAGCAGCTTGATAGCCTGCTGCAACTGCGGCGTCATCACGAGTTGCTGGGTCTGTCGGAATTCGAGTCTTGGAGCTAACGCCACAATGCCCCCTCGCCGTCTTTCACATCTGGAACCGGTCGCCCAGATAGACTCGTCTGACATCCTTGTCGCCGACGATGTCGTCCGGCGCGCCTTCAATCAGCACTTCGCCCTCATGGATGATGTATGCGCGGTCGATGATATCGAGCGTCTCGCGCACGTTATGATCTGTAATCAAAAGCCCCAGCCCGCGGTCCTTGAGATGGGCGACGAGCTCGCGAATTTCCGCGATCGCCAGCGGATCAATGCCCGCGAATGGCTCGTCCAGCAGCATGAAGGCCGGCGCCGTCGCCAACGCGCGCGCGATTTCAACGCGCCGCCGCTCGCCGCCGGAGAGCGCCAGCGCCGGCGCGCCGCGCAGGTGAGTGATATGAAACTCGTTTAAGAGGTCGTCGATCAGCGCCTGCTGTCTGTCCTTGTTTTTTTCGACGAGTTCGACGACGGCCCGCAAATTCTGCTCAACGGTCAAACCGCGGAAAATCGACGCTTCCTGCGGAAGGTAGCCGACGCCTAGTCGGGCGCGCTGATACATCGGCAGCCGCGTCACGTCGTGCCCGTCAATCGAGATCCGGCCGTAATCGACTGGGATAAGCCCGGTGATCATGTAAAAGCATGTCGTTTTTCCGGCGCCGTTCGGGCCGAGCAGACCCACCACTTCGCCGCGGTCGACGCTTATCGAAACGCCGCGCACGACAGGCCTGCGCTTGAACGATTTGCCCAGATTCTCAGCCACGAGCCCGCCGTCGCCCGCGACCACCGTGGGCTTCAGTTGCGCGGCGGGAACTTCGTCGCCCAGCGCTTCGATTTCTTGGTCGGACAGGTCCATATCGTCTCTCATTTAGCGGCGCCTCTCTTTAACGTTCGGTGAAGCTTTGGCTCCGGGAACAGGCCCTAAAGCTGCTGTCCGACCGATTTTGTGTAAAATACGCCCCTGATACGGCCTCCCGGCGCAGGCGCGAACCGCACCCGGCCGGTATCCACCCAGTAAATAACCTTGCCGGCGGCCATCACCTGCCGCCCCTGGGTGACGATCACATTCTCGGTGATGGTGATGGTGCGCGAGGCCGCATCGTAAACGGCCCTTTCTCCCGTAATCGCCTCGTCGCCGTTTGAGTAGCGAACGGCGCCTTCGGCCCGAATGGTCTTGAAATCGCCTTCGTCGTCGAGTTCGGCGATGAGTCTGCTCGTGGTTAATATGGCCTCGCCCTGCACGACGCGCACATCGCCCGACCATGTTGCGACATTATCCTGAAGTTCGGCGGTCTCGCCGGTTATGTCGACGGGTTCGTCGCTGGACGGCGTAAGCTGCGCATTAGCGGGCGCAACGAACGCCAGGACGGTGAGCGCAGCGGACAGAATTCGAATCATTGAGGATCGGTCTCCCGGTCTTTATCGGGTTCGCTCGCCGCGTCCCCTTGTTCTTTCTTCTTGTTTGGAAAAATGCGCATACTGACATTTCCCTCGAAGACGATTTTGCCTTCTTCGTTGTAGGCGCGCATTCTGTCCGCTTGCAAGGCGCCGCCGCCGGGGCCTTCGCCTGATACGCCGCCGTCAGTGGTCACCGTCTTTTCATCGATGGAGACCGTCGCGAAGGGCGACCGCAGGACATACACATCAGGTCCTATTCTGTGCTCCAGCGTAACATCTTCCTGCAGTTCGAGGATATTGTCTTCTGACAGAAAGACGCCTTTTTCGGCGGTGACGACCGTGTCCTTGTCGCGTCCGCTCGTGACCGCGCGCGGATGGTCGAGGGTTACGACTTTTTCCGCCTCCGGGTCCTGACGGGCCGACAGCGCAGTGATTTCATAAGGCCGGCCTTCGCCGTCGACGCCTGCGAAGCGCGGATTGGCCATCTGCAGGTTCTCGGGATTGGCCGTCATGTCCGAAAAGTCGTTCAGAAACGCCTGATCGGTAGGACGCGTGCGGGTGTTGAAAATAAGCACTGCGACAAGCGCTGCTCCGAGCGCCGGCAGGGCGATTCTGAGGCGCCTGATGCGGCGCGACCGGGCGATCGCCTGCGCGCCGGTGACCCGCGCGCGCGACGGCAGGGTCTCAAGAATATGCGGCTTTTTCGGCTTTCCGGAGGAAGCCGCATCGGCGGTCGGCGTCGCTGATTGCGCGGTCATCGGGTCTTCGTCTGTTTCCTCCCGCGAGAACTTTAAGCGCGGGCCCGCCCGCGCGCCGCATACCCCATTCCTATTGTCGTTATCGACCCCCGCCCATGCAAGGCTCAAACCGCCTTAAATCCCTCAGGAATGGGCGAAAATGTCTGTTTCGGGCCAGCCTTCGAGGTCGAGGACGGCGCGGAAGGGGAGAAACTCGAAACAGGCCTCCGCCAGCGGCATTCTATCTTCGCGCGCCAGCATGGCGTCGAGCTTGTCCCTGAGGGCGTGCAGGTGCAGCACATCCGAAGCCGCATAGTCGATTTGGGCCTCGCTCAGCGTGTCTGCGCCCCAGTCCGAGGACTGCTGCTGCTTCGAAATGTCGACCCCAAGAAGCTCCCTGGCGAGGTCCTTGAGGCCGTGCCGGTCGGTATAGGTGCGCGCGAGCCTTGAGGCGATCTTGGTGCAGTAGACCGGCGTCGCAGCAACCTCCAGCCAGTACAGGAACGCGGCCAGGTCGAAACGGGCGAAATGGAAGATTTTCAGCCGGTCCGGGTCGGCGAGGACTTCTTTGAGGCGCGGCGCGTCGTAGGATTCGGGATCGAGCCGGACGATATGGGCGTCGCCGTCGCCCGATGAGAGCTGCACGAGGCAGAGCCGGTCGCGATGCGGGACAAGCCCCATGGTCTCGCTGTCGACGGCGATGACGGGACCGAGATCGAGATCTTTCGGCAGGTCGCCCTTGTGGAGATGATTGGCCATTCGTTGGTCTTTCTGATCCGCATCGGCTCTTTAATCAAGAATACGACCTATCACAACTGGCCTGTCCCCTCATTTGCGTGAGCGATGCTAAGCCCGGTCATGATCGTCCAAATTGCCAGCGATAGTAACACTAGGTTGTACGGATTATGACTTATGGCGCGGCGCGGTTCCCCTCCCTTGGAAAGGGAGGGGCTAGGGGAGGGATTGGCTCGATCCCGGAAAGAGCTGCAACCAATCCCCACCCTAACCCTCCGCTTTCCAAGGGGAGGGAATTCGTCTGTGCTCGTTTTTTCCGGATGAGACATCATTAGCGCAGGCATAAAGCCAGTATCGAGTACGAAGTTATCTTCATCGCTACGCCGTCCGCCGCAGGACGACGGAGCCCGCCGAATAGCCGGCGCCGAAACCGCAGATGACGCCGATTTCGCCAACCGGAATGTCGCCGCGATGCTTGTGAAAGGCGATGATCGATCCGGCTGAAGACGTGTTGGCGTATTCGTCGAGCACGACGGGCGCTTCCTCGCGGCTCGCGTCGCGGCCCAGCACCTTGCGGACGATGAACTCGTTCATCGAGAGATTGGCCTGGTGCAGCCAGAACCGCTTAACCTCATCCGGCGCGATATCGAGCTCTGCAAGGTGGTTCGTGATCATCGCCCCGACCAGCGGCACCACTTCCTTGAAGACTTTGCGGCCCTCCTGAATGAACAGCTTGTCGGTATCGTACGTTCTTTGAGGATCTGCAGGCTCGCCGGTCTCGCGTTCGCAGTGATTCATAAAGCCGAAATTGTTGCGAATATTGTTGGAGAATTTGGTCCTCAACCGCGCGCCGATAATGTCCCAGGCTTCGCCGCGGGGGGCGTGTGCGGCGCTTTCCACGATGACCGCCGTGGCGACGTCGCCGAAGATGAAATGACCGTCGCGGCTTCGGAAATTGATATGGCCCGAACAGATTTCCGGATTGACCGTCAGCACGCGCCGCGCGCCGCCTCGAATAAGTCCCGCCGCCGTTTCAATGCCGAACGCGGCTGACGCGCAGGCGACGTTTACGTCGAATGCGAAGCCGTCGATATCGAGCGCGTCCTGAATCTCTATCGCCATCGCCGGATAGGCTCTTTGCAGATTTGACGCCGCGCAGATGACGCCGTCGATTTCTTCAGGCTTGAAGTCTCCGGCGTGCATGGCGTCGCGCGCCGCGTTGACGGCGATTTCGGCCAGCAGCGACAGCTCTTCGTTCGGCCGCGGATCGAATTTCGGCGCCATGCGCTCGATATCCAGAATGCCCTCCTTGTCCAGCACATAGCGCGACTTGATGCCGGAGGCTTTTTCGATGAATTCGACCGAAGATTTTTGCAGCGGCTCCACGCGCCCGGCCTCGATATCGGCGGCGTTGGCGGCGTTCCAGGCGTCTACATAGGCGTTGAACGACGCCACAAGTTCGTCATTCGAAATCGAATAGGGCGGCGTAAACAGGCCGGTGGCGACAATGCGCGCGTCTACGTGGTCCGGGGACATGGGCGTGCTTTCGATTCTGAGCGCTGATGATTCCCGCCAACTTGCCCCTGCCGGGCCTGAGGCGCAACTCTCCTATCGGCGGACCAGTTTTTGCACGGCCTTCCAGCGGGGGCAGGCGACCTCATGGTCGTTGACCATGCCGACCGCCTGCATGAAGGCGTAGACGATGACCGGCCCGCAGAATTTGAACCCGCGCGCCTTTAAAACCTTCGCTATGGCCTCGCTTTCGGACGATTTCGCCGGCGCTTGCCGGTAGTTTTTCCAGCGATTGACGATCGGCCGGCCGTCGACGAATTCCCAGAGCAAGCCGGAAAACCCGTCCGGCTTTTTTTCCATGATTTTCAGGAAAGCGCGGGCGTTGCCGCGCGCCGCCTCAATTTTCATCCTTGAACGAATGATTCCGGGATCGTTGAGAAGCTTTTCGATCTTTTTTTCCGTATAACGGGCGATCTTTTCCGGGTCGAAACCGTCGAATGCTTTTCTGAAATTATCCCGCTTGTAAAGTATCGTACGCCAGGAAAGGCCGGCCTGAAAGCCGTCCAGAATCAGTTTCTCGAACAGCGCCCGATCGTCATATTCCGGCGCGCCCCATTCCTCGTCGTGATAGGCGCGATAGACGGCGTCGGCGGCGGGGGCCCAGCCGCAAGCCGTTTTGGCCGCCGCCATTTAAAATACGCCCGCGAGCCTGAGGATCCAGAAGAACAGGATCGCAACCTGAATGAGGAAGAATCCGAACCGGACCAGAATAGCCCGGTTGGCGGTCGACAGGAGGTGGGTGATCGACTGCGCCAGACGCGCGGCGAGAAAGATATAAGCGAGCCCGTCGGTGACGGCGGCCTGACCCGCGGCCAGGGCGAACAGCAGGACAGCGCCGGCGATCGGCAGGTTTTCAGCGCAGTTTGCGTGGGCGCGGGTGAGGCGGCGGCCGAAATCATCGACGTCGTCGCCGGCCGGGCTGAACGAATTCGCCTGGCGTCCGCCGGCCATGACGAGGCTTGTGCGATAGAGCCCGAGCCACAGAACGAGAACGAGCGTCCAGGCGGCGTAACCAAGCAAAGCGACGGCGGTTGGCGTCATAAAGATCTCTCCCTCACATCTGAAGGGCGAGACCTTACGCGCGTTCGAGCCAGTCCGGAACCATAAGTTGCGCGGCCCGTCCGCCGATGGCCGGGCGCGCGCCGCGTTCTTCGGCCGCCGCCAGCCGGTCGAGACGGACAAGCGTCAGCGCCGCGCCGGGAACGGCGGAAAGCGTTTCGCCGAGAGTGTTCTCGCCAGCCATGACGGGCGTTCCCTTCTCGGGCGCCGGCCCGTCGAAGCGCGCAAGCAATGTACGCTTGCGAATGTCGCCCTTGCGCTTCATCCGGCTCGTTACTTCCTGTCCGACGAAGCATCCCTTGGCGTAGCTGACGCCTTTGAGTGCGTCATAGTTCACGTCGAGAAGAAAAACCGCTGCGCTGTCGAAGTCGTTTACAGCTTCAGGAACGCCGAGCCCGATGCGGCGGCGATGGTAGGCGGCTTCCTCGCCCGCCGGACCGAACGCGGATAGCGCCGTTGCGACCGCTGCGCGCGGGCCGACAACACGCCGGCCGAGCGCGGCCAGGCGCGGGTCGTCGAAAACGATGACGCCGTCAGTACTGATCTCGCATTCCCGGTCAAAAACGGCTGCTGCGATCCAGTCCTCGCATGTTTCGAAAGTTACCTGCGCGCGCAGCTTGTAAACGTCGAGCTGTTTCAGGAGCGCGGGCGCGACGGCTTTATCGCAATCGATCAGATAGCCTTCGTCGCGCGCGATCAGGAAGAAGTCGAACAGGATTTTCCCTTGCGGCGTCAACAGCGCCGAAAACGCCGCCGCGCCCGATTCAAGGCCTGTCACATCCTGGGTGACGAGCCCGTGCAGGAAGAGGTGCGCTTCGGGGCCGGCGACGCGCACGATCGCGCGGCTTTCAAGCAGTGCGGTTCTGTCCTCGCTCATGACTGCGGATGTAAGGCGCGGCGCGGCGCTTGTGAAGACGGGCGGGGAGAAGGCGTTTGCCGGGACCCGCGCGAGCCGGTAGAACCCGCGGCATGGCGCAAACTTTCGACCTCATTTTACGCGGCGGGACTGTCGTCAATCATGACGGCGAGGGCGCGCGCGATATAGGCGTGCGCGACGGCAAAATCGCCGCGATCGGCGCCTTGAACGCCGATGCGGGCGAAACGATCGATTGCGGCGGGCTGCACGTCTTGCCGGGCGTCATCGACACGCAGGTGCATTTCCGCGAGCCCGGCGCTGTGCATAAGGAAGACCTTGAAACCGGCTCGCGCGCGGCCGTTCTCGGCGGGGTGACGGCGGTCTTCGAAATGCCGAATACCAGCCCGCTGACGACGACCGCCGCCGCAATCGAGGACAAGCTTCAACGCGCACAAAGGCGCATGTTCTGCGACCACGCCTTTTATGTCGGCGCCACGCATGACAATGCGCGCGACCTCGTCGGGCTTGAAATGCTGCCCGGGGTGTGCGGCGTCAAAATCTTCATGGGCGCGTCGACCGGCGATCTTCTGGTCCCAGACGATGAAGGCGTGCGCGAAGTATTACGGCATGGCCGCCGCCGCGTCGCGGTGCATTCCGAAGACGAGGAATTGCTGCGCGCAGGCAAGCGCCATGCGCGAGAAGGCGACTGGACCTCGCATCCGGATGTGCGTTCGGTCGAAGCCGCGGTGCGCTCAACGACGCGCCTCATCGCGCTCGCCCGCGAAGCGGGGCGGCGCGTGCATGTGCTGCATGTTTCGACGGCGGATGAAATCCCGCTGCTCGCCGCCGCAAAAGACATCGCCACGGCCGAGGCGACGCCGCAGCACTTGACCTTTGCTGCACCGGACTGTTACGCGCGCTTGCAGGGTCTCGCGCAGATGAACCCGCCGATCCGCGACGCCGCGCATCTCGAGGCGCTGTGGGCGGGGCTTGCAGGCGGCGTCATCGACGTCATCGGTTCGGACCACGCGCCCCATACGCGCAAGGAAAAGGAAAAGCCCTATCCAGCATCGCCTTCCGGCATGCCCGGCGTGCAGACGCTCGTCCCGGTGATGCTCGATCATGTCGCGAAAGGGCGCATGAGTCTTGCGCGCTTCGTCGATCTCACCGCGCACGGCGCCAACCGTATTTTCGGAATTGCGGGGAAGGGCCGGCTCGCGGTCGGTTACGACGCCGACTTCACCATTGTCGACCTCGCCCGCGAGGAAACGATTACGGACGAATGGTCCGCGACGAAGTCGGGCTGGACGCCGTTCGCCGGCATGAAAGTCAAGGGCTGGCCGGTCGGAACCGTCATCCGCGGAAGGCGCGTGATGTGGGAAGGCGAAATCCTCGGCCCCGCCGCCGGCGCGCCTTTGAGGTTTCAGGAGGCGCTTTGAACGTCCCGATCCCCTTCCCTTGAAAAGACTGAGTCATTGCATATGGCGCAGCGCTATTCCTCCCCTGTTTACGGGGGAGGTGTCGAGCCCGGACTTGTTCCGGGCGAGACGGAAGGGGTTTTGTCTTGCGTGCAGAACCTCTCGCTGTCCAAACCCCCTTCGCCCGCTGCGCCGGCGCTTCCCCCGCAAGCGGGGGAAGAACAGAGCCATCTGCAAGCGTTTGGCGAAATGCTCCTACCCCCGCTCCTCGAAGCGGGGAGAAGAGACTTCGGGCCGCTCATCCGACTCGCGCAGCGCCTCGTAAAGCGGCGCGGTGAGGCGCTCGACGATGACGTCGCCTTCGGCCGCGCGCGTTGCGGCGTAGTCGCGCGCTGCGCCGTCGCAATAGGGGAAGCGCTGCTGCGCCCTGGCGTAGCCGGCGTTGAACGCCTTCACCATGCGCTCGCGGGCGTCCGCCTGCGGGTCTTCGAGATCGATGAGCTGCTTCATGCGGTCGCGCCAGACGTCGGCTTCGAGTCGCGGCTCGCAGGTGCGGCGGATATGATGAAGCTCGCCGAATATGCCGGAAAGCGCGGCGAGATCGCCCACCCGGCGCTGATAGTCCTTGAGGTCGGCCGACGCCGGCGCGATGGCGAACGCTATAATCGCGGCGAGTACGGCGATGGGTTTCATCAGGGAACGCATAAGCAGCGACTATAACGGCATTGCGGCGCTACGGCGATTCGGACTTGCGCAGCGCTGCGGCGCGGCGCACGGCGTCGCGGGTCTTGTCCCAGGAAAGCCGCGCCAAAGCCTCCTCGAGCGGAACGAATTCGGCTTCGGCCGCGTCGTCGCCGGCGGCTGGTTCTCCGCTGCGCCATTCGGCGGCGTAGTCGATCATCAGGTAATGATCGTTGAAGTCGCCCTGCGCATCGCTCGGCAACGCTTCGAACACGTCGATCAGCCCGATCAAGTCGATTTCTACGCCGGTCTCCTCGCGCACTTCGCGGCGAACCGCGTCTTCCAGCGCTTCGCGGTAATGCAGTCCGCCGCCGGGGATCGACCAGCGGCCCATAAACGGCGGCTTGCCGCGCCTGACGATCAGCACGTCTTCGCCGCGAAAGACGACGGCGCCGACGCCGACGGAGATTTGCGCGCGAGTCACGCCGCTTTCTTCTTCGTTGCGGCTTTGGGTTTGGGTTGCGGGCGGGAAAAGACCCAGGTCGCCTCGTCCGAGTCGTCGCTCTTAAACTTGTATCCGCCGACGGAAAATTCCTTGAGGTCTTCGGCCCGCTCAACCCGGTTCTCGATCGCCCAGCGCGCCATCATGCCCCGCGCCTGCTTGGCGTAGAGCATCAAGCTCTTGGCGCGCCCGTCTTTTATTTCCTTGAAGACCGGCGTAATGACGCGCGCCTTCAAAGCCTTGCGGTCGACGGCGGAGAAATATTCGTTCGAGGCGAGATTAACGATGCTTGGGTCTTTATGGCCCTTGACCGCCTTGTCGATTTCTTTGGCGATCAGATCGCCCCAGAAATCGTAAAGCGTTGCGCCGCGCGCCGTTTTAAGCCGCACGCCCATGACGAGGCGATAGGGTTGAATGGCGTCGAGCGGGCGCAACACGCCGTAAAGCCCCGACAGAATCCGCAGATGATCCTGCGCGAAGGCGAGGTCTTCTGCTTTGAGAGTCTTCGCATCGAGGCCGAGATAGACGTCGCCGTTGAACGCAAGCACGGCCTGTTTGACGCCGGGCGCCGCGCCGCTCGTCTTGAAGGCTTGGAAGCGTTCGTAATTGAGGTCGGCGAGCTTTTCGGAAATTCCCATGAGCGTCTTGATTTTCGAGCGCGTCAGTTTGCGCGTCGTTTCCGCCAGCTCGGCCGTATGCTTCAGCAACACCGGTTTGGTTGCCTTCGGAGCGCCGGGCGCGGGGTCGAAATTCATCGCCTTGGCGGGCGAGAGCAGCATCAGCATCGCGTACCGTCCTTCCTCAAAGCATCTTTCCCGGGTTCATGATCCCCTGCGGGTCGAGCGCGGCTTTGACCGCGCGCATCATAGCAAGTTCCACCGGGCTTTTGCGCGCCGCGATTGCTGCGCGCTTGTGGCGCCCGACCCCGTGCTCGGCCGAAATCGAGCCGTTGAAGCGGCCGACGACGGCGTAGATGGCTTCTTCAATGGCGCCGCGCCGGTCGTCGAGCGCGGTTTTGGCCGCGCCTTCCGGCGGGATGATATCGTAATGAACGTTGCCGTCGCCGATATGACCGAAGGCGGCGACGCGCGCGCCCGGCGCAATGCGCTCCACCGCCTTGCCGGCTTCAATGAGAAAGGCCGGAATGTCGGCGACGGGGACGGAAATGTCGTGGCGCGCGCCGAGGCCTTCGCAGTTGAGCCCTTCCGAGATGGAATGGCGGATGCGCCAGAACGCTTGCGCCTGCGCAAGACTGTCGGCGATGACGGCGTCATTGATGAGCCCTTCGCCATGCGCGCTTTCGAGGAGCCCTTCGACGGCGGCGCGCAGGCCCGTTCCGCCCGCCGAGAACTCCATCAGCACATAATAGGGGTGCGTCGCGGCGAGCGTGTCGCGCGTGTCGGGAATGTGTTTAAGGACAATGTCGAGGCAATTACGCGCCATCAGCTCGAAGCACGTCGCCAGTCCGCCGGTCGCCTTTTGCGCATGGGATAAAAGCGCGACCGCCGCGGCGGCGTCCGGGACGCCGGCGAGAACCGTCACCGTTTCGTCCGGGCGGGGAAAGAGTTTCAACACCGCGCCGGTGACGATCCCGAGCGTTCCTTCCGCGCCGATGAAAAGCTGCTTCAAATCGTAGCCCGTATTGTCCTTGCGCAGACGTTTCAGGCCATTCCAGATTTCGCCGTCGGGCAGCACGACCTCGACGCCCATCGCCAGGTCGCGCGTATTGCCGTAGCGCAGCACGTGGACGCCGCCGGCGTTCGTCGAAATGACGCCGCCGATCTGACACGAACCTTCCGACCCGATGGACAGCGGAAACAGCCGGTCGGCTTGCGCCGCCGCTTCCTGCGCTTCGGCGAGGGTCACGCCGGCGTCGACCGTTATCGTGTTGTCGTAAGGCGAAACGTTCCGGATTTTGTTGAGGCGTTTCAGCGACAGAAGAATTTCGTCGCCGAACGGGATCTGCCCGCCGACAAGGCCGGTGTTGCCGCCCTGCGGCGTGATCGCGATGTTATTCGCTGCGCAGATGCGTACGATTGCGGCGATGTCTTCGACAGAGGCAGGCGCAACGATAAGCGCCGCTTCGCCCGGCCAGCGTTTCCGCCATTCCGACAAAAAGGGCTCACGATCATCGCCCTCAATGACGCCTTTCGGTCCGACAACATCGCGAATGGCGTCGAGAACGGCGGGCGCGGGCGGTTTACGGGGCGGCGGCATCAGCGTCGATCATTCGCTCAGTAACGCCCGTCTGGATGCGTGAGGGGCCGGGCGCTGTCAAGGATGTGCGGCGCGGGCGAGGCGGTCGTTGATCGCTTCCCCCAAGCCTTTCACGGGAATGGGCGCCGCGGCGACGCCGGACAATCCGTGTTTCGCGCACAGCGCATCGAGGCGGCGCAAGTAAGCAAACAAATTCGCCGCCGCCTCGCGCAAATCCCCGGCGGGGCTTAAATTAAGCGCATACGGACTGTCCGGCGCGCTTGGGCCGAAAGCGAGAAACGCTTCGTCCGGCCTTGGCGCGTCTGCGTCGATGCGCAGCCGCGCCTGCGGCGCGTAGTGGCTTTCGAGATTGCCGGGCGCCTCTACGCGGTCTGATTGCGCCGGCGTCGCGAGCGGCGCGCCGGTGACGCGTTCGATTTCCTCGCGCGCCAGCCCGCCCGGACGAAGCAGAAACGCCTTTTCATCCTCGATCTTGACGATGGTCGACTCGACGCCGACCGGGCAGGGGCCGGCGTCGAGAATGAAATCGACCATGTCTCCCAGCGATTCGCGCACATGCTCAGGCCTTGTCGGACTGACCGTCCCCGAGCGATTGGCGCTCGGCGCGGCGAGCGGCCGGCCGGCGGCTCGAATGAGCCCCTGCGCGGCCGGATGGTCCGGCGCACGCAATGCAATCGTATCGAGCCCGGCGGAAACAAGTAAGGAGACCTCCCCCCGCTCATCCCGGCGAAAGCCGGGATCCATATTGCCGGTTTCATGGACCCCGCCCTTCGCCGGGGTGAGCGGAGAACGGGATTTACGCGCCAGAACGAGGGTCAGCGGACCCGGCCAGAAGGCGGCGGCCAGCTTTTCGGCCAGCGGCGGGAAGTCCGCCAGCGTCCGCGCCATCGCCAGATCCGCCACATGGACGATGAGGGGGTTGAAACGCGGCCTGCCCTTCGCCTCGAAAACGCGCGCGACGGCGGCGTCGCTGGCCGCATCGGCGGCGAGCCCGTAAACTGTTTCCGTCGGCATGGCGACGAGACCGCCTCGGGTGATGATTTCAGCGGCTTTGCCGATTGCGCGCGCGTCAGGCATGATCATGTCGCGAGATGTAGCCTTCGGCTGCATTCGGCGCTACCCAGTCAGCAGGAATCCCTGCGTAATTCGGGAGAAGGCTTTCGGCCTCAAAAGGAGCGATCCTCATGACCTTCACAACGCCCGTTCGCGACATGAAGTTCGCGTTAAAGCACATGGCTGGGTTCGACACGCTCGGAGCCACGGGCGCCTTCGAGGATCTTTCCGATGACCTCGTCGGCGCGATTCTCGAGGAAATGGGCAAATATTGCGACAATACGCTCGCGCCGCTCAATCGCGTGAGCGATCAGGACGGCGCAAAGCTTGAAAACGGCGCTGTACGAACGACCCCCGGCTTCAAGGAGGCTTACGCCGAATACGTCAAGGGCGGCTGGGGCGCGCTCGCCTTTCCCGGAGAGGTCGGCGGGCAGGGGCTGCCCTCGGCGCTCGCTGCGGCGCTCGTCGATGCGCTCAACGGCGCGTGCATGTCGTTTGCGATCGGCACGACGCTGACCACCGGCGCTGTAAAGGCGATTATGCACGCCGGAACGCAAGAGCAGAAAGCGCTCTTTCTACCGAAAACGGTCTCCGGCGAATGGACCGGCGCCATGGACCTCACCGAGCCGCAGGCGGGGTCCGATTTAAGCGGCATACGGACGAAAGCCGAACCGGCGGGCGACGGACTTTATAAGATTACGGGCCAGAAGATTTTCATCACCTATGGCGATCACGACTTGGCGGAGAACGTCGTGCATCTCGTGCTGGCGCGCCTTGCGGACGCGCCCGAAGGAACGGCGGGCATTTCGATGTTCATTGTTCCGAAAATGCGTCTCGACGAAGACGGCGCGATCGCCGAACGCAACGACGTTCAGTGCGTCGGGCTTGAGGAAAAGATGGGCCTTCACGGCAGCCCCACCTGCGTCATGAGCTTCGGCGAAAACGGCGAGTGCGTCGGAACCCTGCTCGGCGAAGAGAACAGGGGCCTCAGGAATATGTTTGTAATGATGAATGCGGCTCGCCTCGACGTCGGCCTGCAGGGCGTTGGCGTCGCCGAGGGCGCGTTCCAGCACGCATTTCGCTATGCGCAGGAGCGCCGCCAGGGCCGGCTGCCCGGCGTCAAGACCGGCGAGCAGATTCCGATTTACGGCCACGCCGACGTGCGCCGCATGCTTTACGCTATGAAAAGCCTCACTGAGGCGTCGCGCGCGATCTGTTACGCCAACGCCGTCGCCTGCGACCTTTCGAAAACCGCGCCGACGGAAGAAGCGCGCAACAACGCCAGGGCGCTTGAAGCGCTGCTGACGCCGATTTCGAAAGCCTGGTCGACCGACCGCGCCATTGAGACGGCCTCGCTCGGCGTGCAAGTCCATGGCGGCATGGGCTA
>JBHHVZ010000036.1:0-28353 GCA_046756245.1 Parvularculaceae bacterium | reverse complement strand
TTCACCGCCGGCGCCGTATCGGCGGCAGACGGCTGAAAGGAATTGTTTTTGACCAGAAAGTCAAATTTTTTCAGGCGCCGCTCCTTTATCGTTCTTGATTATCGGCTATGGGGAGGTAGAAATGCGAGAAGTTTCTGATAGTTGCATGTTCATTCTTGATCAAATGGTAAAATTATAAGATGCTGGCGTCTGTGTTCCACAAGCCCGGCGGGGGCTGAAACAGGCAGGCGATCGTGGCCGTGAAACATATAAAGGCGTCGAAAGACGGGTCGGGCCTCGCGCCCGAGGAAATCGCCGAGAATTTCGCCGATCTGCATCCGCCGCTGGCGCCGGCGCAGGCCGCCGTCGATGCGGCGCGGTGTCTTTACTGTTACGAGGCGCCGTGCATTAACGCCTGCCCGACCGGCATCAACATCCCCACATTCATCCATCAAATTCGCACCGGAAACCTGAACGGTTCGGCGCGCACCATTCTCTCCGCCAACATCATGGGCGGGGCCTGCGCGCGGGCGTGTCCGACCGAAGTGCTGTGCGAAGAGGCTTGCGTCGTCAATCGCACGGAAGGCGCGCCGGTGAAAATCGGCGCGCTGCAGCGCTACGCCGTCGATCATCTGATGGCGCGGGGCGGCGCGCATCCGTTCTCACGCGCGCCGGAATCCGGGCGCCGCCTCGCCGTTATCGGCGCCGGGCCGGCCGGTCTTTCTTTCGCGCACCGGGCGTCGATGCTCGGCCATGACGTCGTCGTGTTCGAAGCGAAGCCGAAGCCGGGCGGGCTTAATGAATACGGCCTCGCCGCCTATAAAATGGTCGACGACTTCGCCCGGCGCGAAGTCGAATTCCTGCTCGGAATCGGCGGCGTCGAAATCAGACATGGCGCAGCGCTCGGCCGCGATATTGCGCTCGCTGACCTGCGTCGTGATTACGACGCCGTTTTCATCGGCGTCGGGCTCGGCAAGACACATGGTCTCGGCGTGCCGGGCGAAGACCTCGCCGGCGTCGGCGATGCGCTCGATTTCATCGAAGAAGTGCGCCAGTCGGAAGACAAGTCTCGCCTCTCGGTCGGTAAAAACGTCGTCGTCATCGGCGGCGGCAACACCGCAATTGATGCGGCCGTGCAGGCGAAATGCCTGGGCGCTGAGACCGTCACGCTCGTCTACCGTCGCGGCAAGGACCAGATGAGCGCCACCGCCTGGGAGCAGGATCTCGCCAGCGCTAATGGGGTGATGATCCGGCACTGGTCGACGCCGGCGCTGTTCATGGGCGAAGGAACCATTTCCGAAGCCGTCTTTAAACGGACCGTCCTGAAAGACGGTCGGCTGTGCGCGACCGACGAAACCTATGTGCTTCCCGCTGACATGGTGCTCAAGGCCATCGGCCAGCAGCTCGACGAAAGCGCGCTTGACGGCCTCAAGCTTGACGGCGGAAAAGTCTGGGTCGACGCTTCCTTCCAGACCTCCATTCCAGGCGTCTACGCAGGCGGCGACTGTATCGCAAACGGCGAGGATTTGACCGTTCAGGCTGTGGAAGACGGCAAGCGCGCAGCGCTCAGCGTCGACGCGCGCCTCAGGGCGAAAAGCAAGGGAGCCGCGTGATGACGGATCTTGGCTGCACGATCGCCGGCGTTGAAAGCATCAATCCCTACTGGCTGGCGTCGGCGCCGCCTACGGACAAAAAATATAATGTCGAGCGCGCCTTTAAGGCCGGCTGGGGCGGCGCCGTCTGGAAAACGCTCGGCGAAGATCCGCCGGTCGTTAATGTGACGAGCCGCTACGGCGTTCACCGCTCCCATGACCGCACAGTGCTCGGCATCAACAATATCGAGCTGATTTCCGATCGTCCGCTGGGCGTGAACTTGCGCGAGATCGAACAGATCCGCCGCGAATGGCCCGACCGAGTCATCATCGGCTCGATCATGGCGCCGATGGAGGAGCGCGCCTGGAAAGACCTCGCGATCAAGGTGGCCAACGCCGGTGTGCACGGCATCGAGCTTAATCTCGGCTGCCCGCACGGCATGTGCGAGCGCGGCATGGGCTCGGCGGTCGGACAGGTTCCCGATTTCGTCGAACAGACGACGCGCTGGGTGCGCGAAGCCGTCGGCCTGCCGGTGTTCACGAAGCTGACGCCGAACGTCACCGACATTTTGGTTCCGGCCGGGGCGGCCAAAGCCGGGGGGGCGCATGCGGTTTCGCTGATCAATACGGTGAATTCGGTGATCGGCGTCGATCTCGACGCGATGACGCCGACTCCGACCGTCGACGGGCGCGGCACCCATGGCGGTTATTGCGGCGAAGCCGTGAAACCAATTGCACTCCACATGGTGGCGGAAATCACGCGCGGCGAAGAGACCGCCGGATTGGAAATCTCCGCCATCGGCGGGATTACGACCTGGCGCGACGCGGCCGAATTCATCGCGCTGGGCGCAGGCGGCGTGCAGGTATGCACCGCCGCGATGCTCTACGGCTTCCGCATCGTCGACGACCTGATCGATGGCCTGTCCGCCTTCATGGCGGAGAAAGGCTATCGCAGCCTTGAGGATTTTAAAGGCGAGGCGGCGGCGCGTACGGTCGACTGGAATTCGCTCAACATGAATTACGACCTCAAGGCCGTGATCGACGAGGATAAATGCATCGAATGCGGGCGCTGCCATATCGCCTGCGAGGACACGTCGCATCAGGCGATCCGGATCGACCCAAAACCCGACGGCGGGCGCAAATTCACCGTCATCGACGAAGAATGCGTCGGCTGCAATCTCTGTATGCATATCTGCCCGGTGAGCGACTGCATCACCATGAAGCCGGTCGACAACGGCGAGCCTTATGTGACGTGGCCGGAACATCCGAAGAACCCGCTGCGGCGCGCCGCCGAATGACCCATACGAAGTGACTGAAATGAAACGCATCGACCACATTATCGCCGGAAATTTTTCAAGCGAGGGCGCCGGAACCGCGCCGGTCTTCAACCCGGCCACCGGCCGTCAGACCGGCGAAGCCATGCTGGGCGGCGAGCGCGAAGTCGACCGCGCCGTCGCGGCCGCCAAGGAGGCCGGAAAAGCCTGGGCGAAGACAACACCGGCCAGACGCGCGGCGATCATGTTCGCCGTGCGCGAGCGCATGCGGGCGCGCCGCGACGAAATCGCCGAAACAATCAGCGCCGAACACGGCAAGACCCATGAAGACGCGCTCGGCGAGGTGACGCGCGCGCTCGAAGTCGTCGAATTCGCCTGCGGCGCGCCGCATCTCTTGAAGGGCGAATTTTCACGCGCGGTCGCCGGCGGCGTCGACACCTGTTCGGAACGCCAGCCGCTCGGCGTCGTCGCCGGAATAACGCCGTTCAACTTTCCATTCATGGTGCCGTTGTGGATGATTCCGATGGCGCTTGTCTGCGGCAACACGTTCGTCCTGAAGCCGTCGGAAAAAGACCCGTCAAGCTCGAACCTCATCCATGAGCTTTTCGAGGAGGCCGGTCTGCCCGCTGGCGTCTTGAATGTCGTGCACGGCGCGAAGGACGCGGTCGACGCCATACTCGATCACC
The DNA here is from genome assembly GCA_046756245.1 of Parvularculaceae bacterium. Taxonomy (GTDB): domain Bacteria; phylum Pseudomonadota; class Alphaproteobacteria; order Caulobacterales; family Parvularculaceae. The sequence continues at coordinate 24,822 of JBHHVZ010000036.1, read as the reverse complement.
CTGATATCGCAGGCATCAGCTTCGTCGGCTCGACGCCGGTCGCTGAATATATCTACACGCGCGGGTCAGCCGCCGGGAAACGCGTGCAGGCGCTTGGCGGCGCCAAGAATCACATGATCGTCCTGCCCGACGCCGATCTCGATCAGGCGACCGACGCGCTCCTGGGCGCCGGTTACGGCTCGGCGGGCGAGCGCTGCATGGCGATCTCGGTTGCGGTGCCGGTCGGCGAGGAAACGGCCGACCGGCTCGTCGAAAAGCTGGCGCCCAGGGTGCGCGCTTTGAAAATCGGTCCGAGCACGGACAGCGAGGCCGAAATGGGTCCGCTGATTACCGCCGCCCACCGCGACAAGGTAAGCGCGATGATCGACCGCGGCGCCGAGGAAGGCGCCGATGTAGTCGTCGACGGCCGCGGTCTTCGTTTACAAGGATATGAGGACGGATTCTGGCTCGGCGGCGCGCTGCTCGACCGGGTTACGCCCGACATGGACGTCTACAGGGAAGAGATATTCGGCCCGGTGCTTTCGGTCGTTCGCGCCGGCGAATATGACGAAGCCGTTGATCTCATCAACAGCAACCGGTACGCCAACGGCACGGCGATATTCACCCGCGACGGCGACGCCGCGCGCGATTTCGCCGACCGCATCGAGGTCGGCATGGTCGGCGTCAACGTGCCGATACCGGTGCCGGTCGGCTTTCACAGCTTCGGCGGCTGGAAGCGATCCATCTTCGGCGCCCACGGCATATACGGCCCCGAGGCGATTCATTTTTATACGCGGCTTAAGACCGTCACATCGCGCTGGCCGACGGGCATTCGCGCCGGCGCCGATTTCAAGTTCCCCACGATGAACGAATAAGCGCGTAGATAGTGCGAAGAAGGAGCAAAGCGAAAATGACGACATTGCGCGGCGGTTTGATCCAGATGGCGCTCAAAGGATCGACGGACGATACGCCGGAAAATATTCGCCAGGCGATGATCGACGCCCACATTCCGCTCATTGAGGAAGCGGGACGGCAGGGCGTGCAGGTTTTGTGTTTTCAGGAAGTCTTCACCCAGCCCTATTTCTGCCCGAGCCAGGACGTGAAATGGTACGCGGCCGCCGAGGAGATTCCCGACGGCCCGACCTGCAAGCTGATGCAGGAGTACGCCAAGAAGTTCAGCATGGCGATCGTCGTTCCGATCTATGAAAAGACGGACGTCGCCGGCGTTTATTATAATACGGCGGCGGTCATTGACGCCGACGGGTCCTATCTCGGCAAATACCGCAAGACTCACATTCCCCAGGTCGCGGGTTTCTGGGAAAAGTTTTTCTTCAAGCCGGGATCGTCGAACTGGCCGGTCTTCAAGACCCAGTATTGCAAGCTCGGCGTTTACATCTGTTATGACCGTCATTTTCCGGAAGGCTGGCGGGCGCTGGCGCTGGGTGGCGCGGAATATATCGTCAATCCGTCGGCGACCGTCGCCGGCCTGTCGGAATATCTCTGGAAGCTCGAACAGCCGGCTTCCGCGGTGGCGAACGGGTGCTGGATCGGCGCCATCAATCGTGTCGGCGTCGAGGAGCCCTGGAGCATCGGCGAATTTTACGGCCAGAGCTATTTCGTCAATCCGCGCGGGCAAATCGAAAAGGAAGCGAGCCGCGACAAGGACGAACTCATCGTGCAAGACATGGACATGGACATGATCCGCGAAGTGCGCGACTTGTGGCAATTCTTCCGCGACCGGCGCCCGTCGACTTACGGCCCTCTGGTCGAGAGCGACTAAGTATGGGCGCTCAACAGGTTTTCCTGATCAATTCAGACGTCCGCTGCTTATTCCGCTCACCCCGGAGGAAGCCGGGGCCCAGAACTGAGTCAGACTGGATCCCGGCTTTCGCCGGGATGAGCGGGAGTGAAAACGATCCACAAAGTCGGACTGAGCTGAAAAAAGTTGATGAAAAGAGATAACTAAGGCGAATGCATGAGCGAAACGAGCGCTATTAGCGACGGTGCGGCCGCCCGGCAAAGTTTCAGCGCAGATCTCTGGAACGCGGACCTCGCGCCGACTCCTGACGCCGAGCGCACCTGGACCAGCCGATCCTACGCCGCGCTATGGGTCGCGATGGTCGCCTGCGTGCCGACCTACCTGCTCGCAGGCGGGCTTATCGCCGCCGGCATGAACTGGCGCCAGGCGGTTTTCACCGTCTTTCTCGGCAATGTCATCGTGCTCGCGCCGATGATCGCGATCGGCCATATGGGCGCCAAATACGGGGCGCCGTTTCCGGTGCTGTTGCGCGCGGCGTTTGGACCGCAGGGCGCGAAAATTCCCGCCGTCGCAAGGGGCCTCGTCGCCTGCGGCTGGTTCGGCATCAACACCTGGGTCGGCGGTTCGGCGATTTATGTGATTCTGAATACGCTGACCGGCGGTTTCTTTGAGGGAGAACCTCTGCCGATACTCGGCATCGACCCGGCGCAAACGCTGAGTTTTCTCACGTTCTGGGCGATGCATCTTTACTTCATCCGTCACGGCACAGAGTCGATCCGCTGGCTTGAAATTCTCGCGGCGCCGTTTCTTCTGGCAATGGCGTTTGCGTTGCTCATCTGGGCTTATGTTACCGCGGGCGGGTTCGGCGAGATGTTGTCGGCGCCGTCGCAATTCGTAGAAGGCGGCCCGAAGGAAGGACAGTTCTGGCCGACCTTCATCATTTCGCTCACCGGCATGGTCGGTTTCTGGGCGACCATGGCGTTGAACATTCCTGACTTTACGCGCTTCGCCAAAGGGCAGCGCGCGCAAATGATCGGACAGGCGATCGGCTTGCCGGCGCCGATGGCGCTCTTTGCGTTCATCAGCGTCGCCGTCACCTCGGCGACGGTGTCGATTTACGGCGAGGCGGTCTGGAATCCGGTGGAGCTCGCCGGACGCATGGGCGGCGCGAGCGTCATTTTTTCGCTCGCGGCCCTTGTGGTTGCGACCCTGACGACAAATCTCGCCGCCAATGTCGTGGCGCCGGCATATGGATTTTCAAATCTGGCGCCGTCGAAAGTGTCGTTCCGGATGGGCGGCTACATCACCGCAGCCATCGGCATTGCGATTTTTCCCTGGAAACTCGTGGAAGACGCCGGCGCCTATATCTTCACCTGGCTTGTCGGCTATTCGGCGCTTTTGGGGCCGATCGCCGGCATTCTGATCGTCGATTATTTTGCGCTGCGCCGCACGCGGCTCGAGATCGACGACCTCTATCGGCATGACGGCGTCTACGGCGCCAAGAACGGCTGGAACGCCGCCGGGCTTACCGCTTTCGCTATCGGGGTCGCGCCCAACCTGCCGGGATTTCTTCACACCGCCGGGCTGTTTGATTCTGTCCCGGCCGCATTCGATGCTATCTATGGATATGCTTGGTTTGTCGGCTTCGCCGTCGCCGCCGTCGTCTATTACGCGATGGCGCGTGTGATGGCGAAGCGATAATCGGGCGGAAAGGAGCACGAAACCATGTCGGTACTCATTCGCGGCGGAACAGTCGTCAACGCCGATCGGCGCTTCCGCGCCGACGTCTATTGCGAAGAGGGGAAAATCAAAACCGTCGGCGCAGATCTCGAAGCGCCGTCGAACGCCGAAATCGTCGACGCCGGCGGTCAGTTCGTGATGCCGGGCGGCATCGACCCGCATACGCACATGCAGCTTCCGTTCATGGGAACAGTCGCCTCGGAAGATTTCTACACCGGCACCGCCGCCGGTTTCGCGGGCGGCACGACCATGATTATCGACTTCGTCATCCCCAATCCGCAGCAGCGCTTGATGGACGCTTACAGGCAATGGCGCGAATGGGCGGAGAAAGCCGCCGGCGATTACGGCTTTCACGTCGCCGTCACCTGGTGGGACGATTCCGTGCACGCCGATATGAAAACGCTTGTCGAGGAAGAAGGCGTCAACAGCTTCAAGCATTTCATGGCGTACAAGAACGCCATCATGGCGACCGACGAGACGATTTATAACAGCTTTAAACGCGCGCTCGAGCTCGGCGCCATCGTCACCGTGCACGCGGAAAACGGCGAGCTTGTCTATCAGCTCCAGCAGGAGATGCTGGCGCGCGGAATCACCGGGCCGGAAGGCCATCCGCTTTCGCGCCCGCCCCGCGTCGAAGCCGAAGCCGCCGACCGCGTCATCCGATTCGCCCAGGTCATTGGCGTTCCGGTTTATCTTGTCCACGTTTCGACCAAGGAAGCGCTCGAGCGCATCACGCAGGCGCGCAACGAAGGAAGCCGCGTCTTCGGCGAGGCGCTCGCCGGCCACCTTATGATCGACGACAGCGTCTACCGGAATCCCGATTGGGGATTTGCGGCCGCCCACGTGATGTCGCCGCCCTTCCGCCCGAAAGAACATCAGGAAGCGCTGTGGCGCGGGCTTCAGTCCGGCAATCTACAGACCACGGCGACAGACCATTGCTGCTTCTGTTACGACCAGAAAGCAATGGGCAAGGACGATTTCTCGAAGATTCCGAACGGCACCGGCGGCGTCGAGGACCGCCTAGCCGTGCTTTGGACGCATGGAGTCGGAACCGGCCGCCTGACGCCGGAGGAATTCGTCGCTGCGACGTCGGCGAATGCGGCGAAAATCTTCAACATTTATCCGCGCAAAGGCTGCATCGTCGAAGGCGGCGACGCCGACATCGTCGTCTGGGATCCGGCGGCGAGCAAGACCATCTCAGCCAAGACCCATCATCAGAATGTCGACTTCAACATTTTTGAAGGCATGGAGGCGACGGGCCTCGCGTCGCATACGCTGAGCCAGGGCAAGGTCGTTTACGCCAAGGGCGAACTGCGCGCCGAACGCGGCGCCGGACGCTATATCAAACGCCCGGCCTTTCATCCGATGTTCGAGGCGCTTGAAAAGTCCGCCGTTCGAAGCAGATCATCGAAGGTTGAGCGCTAACATGGCGAGCGCTGCAGAGAGTCTGTTCGAGCAGGCGGCGGCCGTACGCGAACGCGCCTATGCGCCCTATTCGAAATTCAGGGTCGGCGCGGCGATCGAGGACGAGGCGGGCCGCATTCATGTGGGCTGCAATGTCGAAAACGCCGCCTATCCCAACGGCGCCTGCGCGGAAGCCGGCGCCATTGCGGCGATGATCGCCGGCGGCGGCAAGCGAATTCGCAAAATCGCCGTCATCGGCGGCGGCGAGAACATCGAAACCTGCACGCCCTGCGGCGGCTGCCGCCAGCGCATTTCAGAGTTCGCCGATCAGGAAACTGAAATCCTGCTCAAGGACGAAACCGGCGCGGTGCGCTCATACTCGATGGAGGAACTGCTGCCGGCCGCCTTCGCGCTGGATAGGAACGACTAACGCGGCAGAACGCCCCGAATGATGATCTCGCACAGGGATTGTTCGATCTTTTTGAACTGCTGCGCGTTCAAATCGCCGACGCCAAGCACGGCTCTTACTTGCGGCTGAAAGTCAGCGTAATGCTGCGTCGCGGCCCAGATTAAAAAGATCAGGTGGACCGGATTGATCGGTGCGATCTTTCCTTCTCGAATCCAGTGTTCGATGACGCGCGCTTTTCGGTTCACGAGTTTCTTGAGATCATTTTTCAGATAGTCCTTGAGAAGCGGCCCGCCGCGCAGCATCTCATTGGCGAACACACGCGACGCCGTCGGGTGCAGCCGCGACATCTCCACCTTTTCGACGATATAGGTCGACAGTTCTGTTTCAGGATCGCCGTCGGGATCCAGCTTCGCCAGAGAGTCGAGCCAGATATCGAGCGTGCGTTGCAACACAGCCTTGTAGAGATCTGTCTTTGTCTTGAAATAATAATGGAGATTGGGTTTCGACATGCCCGCTTGTTCGGCGACGCGGTCGATGGTCGCGCCGTGAAAACCGTATTCGGCGATGACGGTTTGGGCGGCGTCGAGAATTTTCTTCTCGTTCTTTATGGTTATGCGCGTTTTCTTCCGTTCGTGGGGTTCGACGGTTTCGGACTTTGAGATGATTTGCGTCCGCGTGATTTTTGTTTTCGCAGGCATCGTGCGTGTCCCGCCGGGTTACGGAAGGTATTCCAAAAGACCTTACACGCGGGGCAGTCCTGTATGCGACGCCATCGCGGGCGGGCCGAAGCTAACCTTGGTCGGGGCCAAGCTCAAGCTATCCGAACAGGACTGAGGCGGGCTCCGCCGGCGACCGATTTGATCTCCCGTCCGGACGGTCTGACCCATGGGCGGCCGTCGGATCACCAAGTGCGAAAAATCTCAATTTTTTGAGCCTGAAAGCGACGCGCGCAGCGATAAAAATCTTGGTCGCGCGCTGCACTTTTGGTAGGGTCTTGAAGGCGTTTTTCGGGTCCGCGCCGTTTCGTTTCGACGTCGTGACCAGACCTTGAGCGCCCGGGTCAATCTTCTGAATATCCCTGCTCAGGACACCCGGATCAGAGATTCCTCCTGGGCATTCGCCGCCGCATAAGGAAAGGGCTTTTGCATGGCGCGCGCAATTGTCGGCGTTCTCGACTCTTTCGGCGTAGGCGCTGCAGACGACGCTGAAAAATTCGGCGATGCGGGCGCGAACACATTCGCGCACATCGCCGAAGCGTGCGCGGCCGGAAGAGCCGATGTCAAGGGATTGCGCCAGGGGCCGCTGAAGATTCCAAACCTGCTTGCGCTCGGGCTTGGCCGGCTGGCGCGTGACGCCGGCGCGCGCGGCCTGCCTTTGGAGGAGCCGGAAAGTTACGCCGGCGTTTACGGATATGCGGCGGAAAAAAGCTATGGCAAGGACACGCCGAGCGGTCATTGGGAGATGATGGGCCTGCCGGTGGAATTTGACTGGGGCTATTTCCCGAAAGGCCCGCCAAGTTTTCCGCCGGCCCTTATCGGCGCGCTTGTCGCGCGCGCGGACTTGCCAGGCGTTCTTGGAAACCGGCACGCTTCGGGCACCGTTATTATTGAAGAATTCGGCGAGGAGCATATCAGCACCGGCAAGCCGATCGTCTACACGTCGGCGGATTCCGTTTTCCAGATCGCTGCGCATGAAACGCATTTCGGCCTGGAGCGTCTTTTCGAGACCTGCAAAATCGCCCGCGGGCTGGTCGATGAATACAATATCGGGCGCGTCATTGCGCGTCCCTTTATTGGCGAACGCAAAGGCGAATTCAAACGCACTGGCAACCGGCGCGACTATGCGACGCCGCCGCATGGCGCTACGTTGCTCGATCTTTATGCGGAGGAAGGAAAACCGGTGATTGCGATCGGCAAGATCGGCGATATCTTCGCCCATAAAGGCGTCACCAAACTGGTCAAGGCGGACGGCAATGAAGCGCTGTTCGACGCCTGGCTCTCGGAAATTGATAATTCGCCGGATGACGCCATCATTTTCGCGAATTTCGTTGATTTCGATATGCTTTACGGTCACCGCCGCGACACGGCCGGCTACGCCGCCGCGCTTGAGGCGTTTGATCGGCGCCTGCCGGAGCTGCACGAAAGGCTGCGCGCGGGCGACGCGGTCGTGTTGACGGCCGATCACGGCTGCGACCCGACTTGGCCGGGCTCGGATCATACGCGCGAATTTATTCCCATTCTTGCATTCGGACCGAAAGTCGAACCGCATTCCATCGGCCGCCGGGAGACCTTCGCCGATATCGGCCAGTCGCTGGCCGCCCATTTGGGGCTCGCCCCCCTTCCCGCGGGACAATCGTTTCTATAAGGACTTGATACTGAAGAGCACGCAAAATGAACCAGACAAATGTGATGGAGCTCGGCGAACACGCCGCGGCGAGAAAGAAAGCAGCACGTGAGGACGAAATTGCGCGCAATCCCGGAACGCCTTTCGAGGCCGACTGGGTCGAGGACGTGCGGGTCAATTTGTCGGCGGCCGAGCGGCGCGTCGCAACGCTCGCCGGCCGGCGCACGGTGAAGAAAGCCTGGCAAGCCGCCTGGCTCTTAAAGGCGATTTCGTGCATGGATTTGACGACGCTCGCCGGCGACGACACCGAGGGACGCGTGCGTCGGCTGTGCGCGAAAGCCAGAAACCCGGTGCGCGCCGATCTGTTGAAGGATTTGGACGCTGAGGATTTGGGCCTCACCGTCGCCGCGGTCTGCGTCTATCACGCCTTCGTGGAAACGGCGGTCGACGCCTTGAAAGGCTCGGGTGTCGAGGTCGCCGCCGTCTCGACCGGCTTTCCCGCCGGCCATGCGCCGTTCGAAACCCGGCTTCAGGAGATCAAGGCCTCGGTCGAGGCCGGCGCAACGGAAATCGACATCGTCGTCAGCCGCAAGCATGTGCTGGCCGCCAACTGGCGCGCGCTTTACGACGAAGTGAAAGCGTTTCGCGAGGCCTGCGGCGAGGCGCATCTGAAATCGATCATCGCTGCGGGCGAGCTCGGCTCCATCGGCAAGGTCGGTAAGGCGTCGATGGCGTGCATGATGGCCGGCGCCGATTTTATCAAGACATCGACGGGCATGGAGTCTGTGAACGCCACGCTGCCTGTGAGCCTGGTGATGATGCGCACGATCCGCGACTATTATCAGCGCACCGGCCATAAAGCAGGTTTCAAGCCCGCCGGCGGCATATCGAACGCCAAGACAGCGCTGCAATATCTCATCCTCGTGAAAGAAGAACTGGGCGATGAGTGGCTGTCGCCGAAACTCTTCCGTTTCGGCGCCTCGCGCCTGCTTGGCGACATCGAGCGCCAGCTTGAGCATTTCGCAACCGGCCGCTACTCCGCGGCGAACCGCCATCCAATGGGATAATCATCCGTGTCCGACATCGCAGAAATTTTCGACTCCATGGCTTACGGGCCAGCGCCTGAACAATCCGACTATGTACGCGACTGGCTCGCGGAGCATAAGGATGGGTTCGGGCTTTTTATCAATGGCGACTTCGTCGCGCCCACGGGCGGGAAACAGCCGTTCGCAAGCCGCAACCCCGCGACCGGCGAAAACCTCGCCACGATCGCCACAGCCGGGCGCGAGGACGTCGACGACGCCGTCGACGCCGCGAATGCGGCCTTTCCCGCCTGGTCGAAACTCTCCGGTCACGAGCGTGCGCGCCATCTTTATGCGCTGGCGCGGCTCATACAGAAGAACAGCCGTTTTCTCGCCGTGCTTGAAAGCCTCGACAACGGCAAGCCGATCCGCGAGACCCGCGACATCGATATTCCGCTGGTGGCGCGTCACTTGTACCATCACGCCGGCTGGGCTCAGCTCATGGACCGGGAGTTTCCCGATCATGTTCCGCTCGGCGTCGTCGGGCAGGTCATCCCGTGGAATTTCCCGCTTCTGATGCTTGCGTGGAAGATCGCGCCGGCGATCGCCACGGGCAATTGCGTCGTGCTGAAGCCCGCCGAATATACGAGCCTCACCGCGCTTTATTTCGCCGAGCTGTGCAAAGAAGCGCAGCTTCCGCCGGGCGTCGTCAACATTGTCACCGGCGAGGGCGAAACCGGCGCGCTCATCGTCGAGCATCCTGAAATCGCCAAGATCGCGTTCACCGGCTCGACCGAAGTCGGACGGATCATCCGTCAGCGGACGGCCGGCTCCGGCAAGAAAATCTCGCTGGAGCTCGGCGGAAAGTCTCCCTTTATCGTGTTCGAGGACGCCGATCTCGACGGCGCCGTCGAGGGATTGATCGACGCCATCTGGTTCAATCAGGGCCAGGTATGTTGCGCCGGCTCGCGGCTCCTGGTGGAAGAAAGCGTCGCAAATCGGGTGACGGAGAAAATCAAAACCCGCCTGCAATCCTTCCGCATCGGCGATCCGCTCGACAAGGCGGTCGACATGGGCGCCATCGTCGATCCCGTTCAGCGCGACCGCATCGATACGCTGGTCAAGAAGGGCGAAAGCGAAGGCGCGGAAGTCTGGCGGCCCGACGTCCCAATGCCGGAAAACGGCTGCTTTTATCCGCCGACTTTGATGACCAATCTCGCCCCGAGCAACGCCGCCATGCAGGAAGAGATTTTCGGCCCCGTGCTCGCGGCCATGTCGTTCAGGACGTTGAAGGAGGCCGTCGCGCTCGCCAACAATACGCGTTACGGGCTTGCGGCGACGATCTGGTCGGAAAACATCAACCGGGCGCTTGAAGCCGCCAGCATGATGAAAGCAGGCGTCGTCTGGATCAACACGACGAACGCTTTCGACGCGGCCTGCGGCTTCGGCGGTTATCGCGAATCCGGTTTCGGGCGCGAAGGCGGACGCGAGGGAATCTACGAATATATCAAGCTGCGCGACGAATGGAACGACGACGCCGTCATCGTCAGTACGCCAAAGGATTTCGCCGCCGACAAGGTCGTCGAAATCGACCAGACGCCGAAACAGTTCATCGGCGGCAAACAGAAGCGCCCCGACTGGGGCCGCACCATGGCCGTTGCGACCCATGACGGGCGCTATGCGGGCCGAGTCGCGCTCGGCAACAGGAAAGATATCCGCGACGCTGTTGAAGCGGCCTTCAAAGCCGAAAGCTGGGCTGCGGCGACCGGGCACATGCGCGCGCAGATCCTCTATTTCGTCGCCGAGAATTTCAGCAAGCGGGCGGACGAATTCACGCGCCGGCTTGCCGACCTCGTTGGCGTTCGGAAACCGAAAGCGCGCGCCGAAGTGGACGCATCGATTTCGCGGCTCTTCGCCTACGCCGCCTGGGCCGATAAATATGACGGCCTCGCCCACGCGCCGCCGCAGCGCAATGTGGTGCTGGCGGTCAACGAACCGATCGGGATTATCGGCATTGTGTGCCCCGACGCCGCGCCGCTTTTGTCGTTCGTGTCGCTGTGGGCGCCGGCGATGGCGATGGGCAATCGCTGCGTGGTCGTCCCGTCGGAGCGCTATCCGCTTTTGGCGACGGATTTTTATCAGATTCTCGAAACCTCCGACGTTCCCGCCGGCGTCGTCAACATCGTCACGGGCGAACGAGACACGCTCACAAAGACGCTTGCCGATCACGACCAGGTCGAGGGCATCTGGTATCATGGCGCGGCCGAAGGCGCAGCGCTTGTCGAGGAGCTTTCGGCGTCGAACCTCAAACGCGCCTGGACCAATAACGGGCGCGGGCGCGACTGGATGTCGACAAGAACCGGAGAGGGGCGCGAATTCCTGCGCCGCGCCTGCGAGGTCAAGAATATCTGGCTGCCCTACGGCGACTGATCCCTCCGTCCTATGGACAACACCGGTTGAAATTTGCGGATGTAGAGTCGCCGGCGGAGCGGCGCTTGTCAGCAGCGCCGCGAGGACACAGAATCGGCGCTGAGCGCACTGGTTCGGGACGCAGTTTGCGAGCAAGGCATGACGACATCTGTGGCGAACCCCTCCGCCTTATGCGTCGGCGCCGCCGACATCGCGCCGCTGCACGCGATTGCGGAGAAGTCGGGACTGGATTTTGCGGCCGTTTTACAAGACCTGCAGCTCCCCGCGGGGCTGGCGGAAGTATCGAGCGGCGCGTCGGCGCGGCTTGAAGATTATTTCCGCATTCTCGGACGCCTTTCCTTCGCCGCGCATGATGAGACCTGCCAGCTATCCTCGCGCCCGTTAATGCCGGGCACGACGGATTTCGTTCTTTCAACGCTGGAGGACAGCGCAAATCTGTTTGAAGCCATGAAACGGATTGCGAAGTCCTACAACCTGGTGCACGGCGGCGCCTATAACCGCGTCGAGAAACGGCGTGATGGTCTCGTCTACATAATAGACGATCAGGAATTTCCTTATGCATTCGATACGTGCGATGACTTTGCGCATTCTCTGATGGAAGGCGTGCTGATTTTTCTGCACGCGCTTTTGTCTCGCGCGACAGCGACGGATTTGTTCCCCAGCGTCAGGAAGATTTACACCAAGCGGCCGCAAAGAACGCCCGCTGGACCTTTCCTGACGTTCTGGGCCGCGCCTGTTCAATGCCATGCGCGTTATTACGCCCTCAGCTATGAGCTACCTACGGCGGAAACGCCGATCCGCATTACAAAAAACGACGCGCTTTCTGCGGCGGGCGTTTACGAAGCAGTTGCAAGAATGATCGTTGAGAGAGAGCGCGGCGCGGCGCCGGCGCGCCGCATGATCGAGCGTGTCGTCAACGCGCTGGAATCAGGCATCGTCGACCAGACGCGCGTGGCGCGCAGGCTTGGCGTCAGCGTCGCGACCCTGCGCCGACGTCTCGCCGCAGAGGGCGATAGTTTTCGGGCGCTGCGCTGTCGCGTCCTCAACGAACGCGCGAAGTCTTTGCTGCAGAGTCGACGTCATGCAGGCGACGTCGCCCAGGAGCTCGGCTTTTCCGACCTGCGCAGTTTTTCGCGCGCCTTCAAGCAATGGAACGGGGTGACGCCCTCGGCTTACGCCAGAACCGTTCCGAACCGCCGCGCCGCCCGCTAAACCGCGCGAACCGGGCGGTTCCGCCTCCTCACGTTGAGCGAATTTGTCCTGCCACTCTGACCGAACCGGTCATTGGCGCGCCTCTCCGCCGACCCTAGCCTTTTCCAATCGCCAGGAGCGGCCATCAAAAACGCGCGCCGGCGATGCGCGTCTGTTGCGGCAAGGGAGGCAAGGATGCTGAGGCCATATCATCGGCCGGCGGGGAGCGAGGTTTTTAAATCCATTCTGACGGCGACCGCCTGCACGGCGGGGCTTGCAGCGCTCGCGCCGGCGGCATTGGCGCAGGATGCATCAAGCGGCGATCAGGCGTCGCCGGACCGGCGCGACCAGATCATCGTCACGGCGCGCCGGCGCGCAGAGTCGCTGCAGGACGTGCCGGTTTCCGTCTCCGCCTTCGACGAGGGGCGCATTCACGAATTACAGGCTGACAACATCTCGGGCATCCAGTATGCGACGCCGAACGTCTATCTCGACCAGGGTGACGCCTCGAACGCCGTCATCTATATCCGCGGCGTCGGTCAGAACGACTCGCTCGCCTTCGCCGATCCGGGCGTCGGCGTTTATGTCGATGATGTCTTCGTCGCGCGCTCGCAGGCGGCCTTTCTGGAGCTTTTCGACGTCGAGCGCGTGGAAGTCCTGCGCGGGCCGCAGGGCACGCTTTACGGCCGCAACACCATCGGCGGCGCGGTGAAATTCGTCTCCACAAAGCCGCCCGATGAATTCGACGCCTATTTCGAAGCCGGCGTCGGCAATTTCAATTTCGGAACCGTGAAGGGGCGCATCGGCGGACCGCTGAACGAGGAAAGGACTTTGCGCGGGAAGATCGCGTTTTCCGCCTCGCGGCGCGACGGTTTCAACCACAATACGATTACGGACGAGGACGACGGCGGCCAGCTCACCTTCGCCGGGCGCGGTTCGCTTCTCTATGCGCCGTCCGACAGAACCGAGTTCCTGTTGAGCGTCGAAGGAAAGGTCGACCGGCCCGACACCTCGCGCAGCCCTGTCCGCGAAACCGCCATCGCCGGCGCGCCCGATCCAGGCGATCCGTTTAACATTGTCGTGTTTCCTGCAAGCGACGACCCTTTCCGCGTCGATGTCAACGCCAACGGGCTTTCCGATTTGACCTCGTTCGCGGCGAGCCTGAAATCGACATGGCGGGCGAGCGACACGCTTTCCTTCGAATCGATCAGCGCCTATCGCCGGATGGATTTCGACCTCAATCTCGATACGGACGGCTCGCCGCTGCCGATTCTCGACATTCTGTTACTGCAGGACCAGTATCAGTTCACGCAGGAATTGCGCGCGACCTATGACGACGGCGATCGCGTCGTCTTCACCGGCGGGCTCTATTATTTCCATGACGACGATCTGACCTTTTCGGGCGTCGACAACGGCGCGGCGACGATTTTCGGCTTTCCAGTAACGCTGTTCGGGTTTCAGTCTTCGTCGCTGGCCGACACCGATCAGGTGACGAATTCCTACGCCGCGTTCGGCGACGCCAGCTTCAAGCTCGCCGATCAGATCGATCTCAGCGCCGGGCTGCGTTACACCTATGAAAAGCGGCGTTCGGCGCGCCGTTTTGAAAATTTCTTCGATCCATCCGTTTCGGTCATCGAGGACACGCCGCCGTTTCTGCAGGGCGCGGGCGTGCCGGGAACGCTCATCACCGGCAAGGCCGATTTCGACGCCCTGACGCCGCGGGTTTCGCTTTCCTATTCGCCCAACGACGATCTGATGTTCTACGCATCAGCGTCGCGCGGCTTTAAAAGCGGCGGCTTTGACGGACGCGCGACCACCGATTTCAGTTTTGAGGCGTTCAAGCCGGAATTCGTGTGGAGCTATGAAGGCGGGCTGAAATCAAGCTGGCATGACGGCCGTCTCGTCTTCAACGCCGCCTATTTCTACAATGACTATACAGACATTCAGGTGACGTCATTCGGCTCCGACCCCGTATCGGGCGTGTTTGTCAGTCTCTTCACCAACGCCGCCGAAGCGCATGCGCAGGGCGTCGAAATCGAGATGACGGCGCAGCCGACCGACGCCCTGACGCTCAACGGCTCCGTTGGATTCCTCGACGCCGAATACGATAAGTTTGAAACACTCGTCGGCGGCGTTGTTACGGACGTCAGCGACAGGGAGCTCGTCAATTCGCCGAAATGGAACGCTTATCTGGGTGCGACCTACGAAACGCCTGTTACAAACAGCCTTATCGGAACCGCGCATGTGGAAGGCGCTTATCGCGGCGTGACGTTCAACGAGATTACGGCCTCGCCGATTCTCGCGGAAGACCGTTATGTTCTTTTAAACGCATTCGTTTCGCTGAGAACGGCGGACGAACGCTGGGAGCTTCGCGGCGGCGTCAGAAACGCCACCGACCAGGCGATCCGTGTTCAGGGTTTCAACCTGTCCGAATTTCCGGGCGTTCAACTGGCGTTTTTCACCGCGCCCAGAACTTATGATTTCCGGTTGATCTATCGCTACTGACCGCGCGCAGAACGCAGCCGACGCGACTTGGTCATTGTACTCACACAATCATGCGAGGGTGGGAATGCTTGATCCCCAAACCGAAGCCTTATTGCGCGAATTGAACGCCATGACGCGCAATACGGAAACGCAAGCGCAGAAGATGGACATCGCCGCAGCGCGTAGCGGCGCGACCGCGACATTCGCCCGATTTGCGGGAGCAGCCGACAGAAGCGATTGCTGCACGCTGGACATGTTTCTACCCGGCGGCGACGGAGAAGTTCCTGCGCGATTTTACTGGCCGGCCGAGCGTAATGAAAAGCTGATGCCGATTATCATGTTTTTTCACGGCGGCGGCTGGTCGCTCGGCGAGATCGACAGTTATGACGGGCTTCTTCAAACATTGAGCGCGCTGTCAGGCGCTGGGATCATCAGCCTTGATTATCGCCTCGCCCCCGAGCATCCCTTTCCCGCCGGACTGGAAGACTGCCTCGCGGCGACGCGTTGGGTCGCGCAGCGTTTGAAAGCGTATGGCGCCTCGAGCGGACGTTACGCCGTCATGGGCGACAGTTCGGGCGGCAATCTCGCCGCTGCAGTCGCCCGCCGGCTGCGCCGCGAAGGCCTGCGCCCGCCGCTCGCCCAGTTTCTTCTCTACCCTCTTCTCGATTTGAGCAAACCGCATTCAGCGTATCCCACGCGAATGAAATTCGGCGGCGGCGATTTTTTCCTTTCGCGAGACGCCATCGATGCCACGGCCAACTGGTATCTACCCGATGATGCGTCTCCCGATGATCCTGATATTTCGCCGCTGCTCGCCGAAGATATCGCGCTGTCGCCGCCTACGGTGGTGTTAACCGCCGGCTTTGATCCGCTGCGCGACGAAGGACGCGCCTACGCGCAGCGATTGGAAGACGCAAACGCGCCGGTCATTTTCAAGTGTTATGAAACGACAATTCACGGCTTTCTTTCGTTCAGCGGTTTGGATGTCGCGCAGCAGGCGCGAATTTTTTTGGCGGATCAGATCAAGCGCTGGCTGATTTCGGGTGAAGATAAAAACAAGGTCAAGGCGCAAGATGCGTTCACCGCGCGAAAAGCCGCGAATGAATAAGCCGCGGGCTGGCGAACAGGAAATTGCGCCCGCTATTCCGCAGGCTTATCGGAAGCGGTTATTCTGGGCGAATCGACAACGATGACGCCGGCGCGCTGCGAAAGAATCCATGCAAACGCCAGGCCCGTCAGTATGCCGGGCATTCCTTCGTAGACGTCCTCGTGCCAACCGAGATAGCGCCACAAGAGCGCAACGCTGACGCCGGCCGCCATCGAAATAATGGCGCCGGCTTCGGATATCCTGCGGCGGCGCGCCACGATAATGAGCAATGGCGCGAACGCAGACGCAAGCGTCGACCATGCAAGGATCACAAGATGAAAGACGCTGCGGTTTCCGCTCAATGCAATCGCCAGGGCCAGCGCCGTAACGAAAGCCGTGGCGGATTTCAATTCCCATGAAGTTTCGAGACGGCGGGGAAGCAGATCGTGGGTGATCGCCGCAGAACAACTCAAAACGAGAGAGTCAGCCGTCGACATGGTCGCCGCGAATATCCCGGCGAGGATCATCCCGACGAAAACGCCCGGCAGTAATTCGAGCGCCATGGTCGGCAAGGCGAGCTCGGGGTCGAGGGCGCCAAGTTCGGGAAGATACAGCCGCGACAGCATGCCGACGCCGGTCGCTAGCGCGTAGAACGCGGTGAAATAACCGTAATACCAGGCGCGCGCCCTGTTCATGCGCTCCGGAGACTCGAGCGCCATGAACCGCACCATGACATGCGGCTGACCGACGACGGACATGCCCGCAAACATCCAGCCCAACACGAAGAGCCCCATGCCGAGCGCGCCAGGAAACAGAAGGTCGGATGGAAACCAGTCGAGGAAATTCGGAACGGCGTTCATTTTTTCGACCACCGCGCTCACACCGCCCTGACCCTGAACGCCCACGGCGAACAGAACCGACATGGCGGCGAGCATGACGAACGACTGAATGGCGTCAGTCCAGATTGACGCACGGATGCCGCCTGCGGCGCTGTAGGCGAGAATCATCGCCGCCACGACAATGGCGCCGACTTGCGGGTTCCAGCCAAGTACGCCCTGCAACGCCTTGCCCCCGGCGCTGATCTGCGCCGCCGCGTAAGCGCCGAGAAAAACGACCATGACGATTGCGGCGAGCCGGCGCCAGACCGCAAACTTCTGGCCGTTCCATTTCGCGATAACGGCGGCGAAGGAAGCTTCATTCGTGCGCCCGGTCGCTTCGCGCAGTTGCCTGTGAACAACCAGCGACACGAAAAAATCGCCCAGTATCCAGCCGAACATCAGCCAGATCGCGGCGAGTCCCATCGCGTACGTGAACCCGATGACGCCGATGAACATGTAGCCTGAATTATTCGTCGCGACCGCCGACAGGGCGGCAAGCCCCGGCGGCACTTCGCTGTCGGCGAGATAATAATCCGTACGCGACTTCTTCGCGCGCAGCGCCGAACCGAGACCGACTATCAGAAAAAGCGCAAGGAACCCCAGAAAACTGCCGACAATCATTTCCCGCGCCCTCCCGGCCCGACGCTACGCCGCTTTTCTGGCGGCTGATTTTTCAGAATCAGAAATGTCGCGGTTTTCGATCAGGGCTTCGTGGAGCGCGGAAACGCCGCTTTCATAGTCGGCTTCGTCAATAACGAACTGTATATCGACATTGCGCATCGGCTGATGCAGACCAAGCATTTCAATTCCCGCCGCGGCCAGCGCAGACGCCGCTTCCGCCGTCAGCTTCGGCGCTCTCAAATCACTTCCGATAGCTGAAATGATTGCAACCTTGCGCACGGAGATTGTCGCCGTCGGAAACTGTTCTTTCAGCGTTTTGATGACGCGGTTTACAGCTTTGAGGGAGCTGTGCAGGTAATGCGTAATCGTGTTGGCGTTCGATGACTTCGACGTAATGTTAACTTTATAGCGCTCGAGCGCGGCCAGAATCGCTGTGTCATACCCTTTGACGCCGACCATGTCCTGTTCAAAAAACTCAAGTGCGAGAACGCCGCGCCGGCCGGTGACGATCTCGGCGCCCGGCCGCGATGAAACATAGTCGCCTGAGATGACCGTGCCGGCGTCGTCCGGATCGAATGTGTTTTTGACGCGCAGTGAAATGTCCGCCTGTCGCAAGCCTTTCGCCGCGCGGGAGTGAATGGCTTCCATTCCCATGTTCGAAAGCTGGTCGGCGACGTCATAGTTCGTACGGCCGATTTTGCGCACTTTGTCTTCGCCGACGATCTTGGGATCGGCGCTCGAAAGGTGAAACTCCTTATGGATGATCGCTTCGCGCGCCTTCGTCAGTACGGCGAGCCGCGAGAACGTCACTTCCGTGTAGCCGCGCCCGAATGTTCGCGCCATGCCTTCCCGGCATTGAGCGTAACCCGTGACGATCGGCAGCTCTTTGGCGACATCGATCCGTTCAATGCTGGAAAGAATGCGCTCATCGAGACTAAGGTCGCGATCGTCGCGCCAGCCGGTCAAGTCCACAAATGAAGCATTCACCCCATGTTGACGCAGCAACAGCGCGGTATTGTGCGCGCTGTGCGCCTCGCCGAGGCCGGAAAGCATTTCACGCACGGTTTCGAGATGCTCGGCAAGCTGGAAGTGGCCGTAAGAGCACAGTCGGTGAAGGTCGAGCAGACAACTGCGCACGCCTTCAATGCGGTCGCGCACGAAATTGTCGGCGGTCAAGCGATCCGCCTGATCGGCGAAAATCTTTTCATTGACCGCAATCATATGGTCGGCGGCGGCTGTTAGGGCGTCGCCCCACGCCCAATCCGACTCGGCGCTGGCGAAAAGCGCGAACACGCCCGGCTCTCCGGTTTTCTTGTCTTCAACCAGTTTATTGGTGACGCCTGCATAGGCCGAAACGACAAACATGCGGTTATAAAGATCCTCCCCGCCGTCTTTCCGCAAAAATATGTTTTTTAAGACCGTATCAACAGCAGCGATGGAGGTTCCGCCGATTTTTTCGACGCTATGCGATCTGTTTTTCGAATGTGACATGACTGACCTCAGGCGGCGTATTTTTCAATTCGCCCGTCTATTGGTTTGAGAGCGCGCGCATTCACACGCGCGCCGATGAATTCCGGTCGCGGTTTTTCAGGCCCGAACGGCGCAACAAGCCGGTTGGAAACGGCGTTAAATACAAAAAACGCATTCGACCGGGGAAACGGCGTTATGTTGGAGTTCGATCCATGCAGAATGTTGCAGTCGAAGATAACGACGGAGCCGGCGGCGCCTGTCGGCGCGGCGACGCCGGATTGGCGCGCGAACTCGGCGAGAATTTGCTCATCGGGAACGCCGTATTCCTGTTTCTTAAGCGATTTTTTGTAATGATCTTCAGGCGTTTCGCCGACGCAAGCGACAAAATGTTCGTGCGAGCCCGGAATGAACATCGTCGGTCCGTTGACGGCGAGATTATCGGTCAGCAGGACCGACATCGACAAAGCCCGCATGCGCGGCATGCCGTCTTCGACGTGCCATGTTTCAAAATCCGAATGCCAGTAGAAGTCCTTGCCCTGAAATCCCGGCTTATAATTCAACCGCGACTGATGGATATAAACATCATCGTTGAGCAGAAAGCTTGCAACGCCGGCGAGCCGCGCATCTGACGCGAGCCGATGAAACAGATCGCTCTGCCCGTGCGCCTTGAACACGGAACGCACGGCCCCGGATCCCGGTTCGGCGATGACCGTATCGGCGTCGAGTCCGGCGGGGCCCGCATGCAGCCGCGCAGCCTCCTCCTTGAGAATAGCAACCTCGTCTGCAGAAAATACGGCGTCGAGCGCAAGAAAACCGTTCCTTGCATAAGAATCCGTCTGTTCGCGGGTGAGCGGCGCGCCCTCGCGCCATTCGCCGTAGATCACCGGATCCTTGCGTGGAATAATTTGCGGCTCCGCCGCCTGGCGCGACGGATAAATGTCTTCAACTTCAGACATGCCATCCCCCATTACTCCGCCGCAACGGTTTCGAGCGGATAGGCGCCGGTCTCATCATGCACCTCGCGTCCCGTAACGGGCGGATTGAACACGCACGCCATCGTCATTTCTTTACGCGCGCGCAAGATGTGACGATCATGCTTGTCGAGCGCGTACATGACGCCGGGTCGGATTTCGTGAATGGCGCCGGTTTCGAGATCTTCAATCGATCCCTCGCCGCCGACGCAGTATACCGACTCAAGGTGATTGCGGTAATGCATCTCCAGCTCGGCGCCTTCGTGGATCGTCGTGATGTGAAACGAGAACCCCATTGCGTCGTCTTTGAGAAGCAGACGCACGCTGCTCCATCCGTCTGAATCGACGCGCCGTTCCGTATCTTTCAGTGCGTTATAGTCTCTTACGATCATGGCTGTTACGCCGCCTCTTTCATCTCTTTCTTGATGGCGGCGTCAACCGCCTGCGACAGGATATCCAACCCTCGCGAAAGTTCGTCCATACTGATCGTCAATGGCGTCAGACATTTGACGATTTCATCTTCGGACCCGCTTGTCTCGATGACGAGACCGCGCGCGAACGCTTCCTTGACGACGCCGGCGGCGCGGGCGCCTGTCTGCATGTTGATTCCACACATCATGCCGCGGCCCCGAAGGCCGGCCGTATGCGATTTGTAGCGGCTCGCAATCTCTTCCAGTTTTTCGCCGAGAATAGCGCTCTTTCGCTTGATCGACAGGAGAAACGCATCGTCGCGCCAGAACGTTTCAAGCGCTGCGCGCGCCGTGATGAAAGCATGGCAATTGCCGCGGAACGTGCCGTTATGTTCGCCCGGCTTCCAGATATCGAGGTCGCGCTTGATCAGCGTCACCGCCAACGGCAATCCATAACCCGACAGCGATTTGGCGAGCGTTACGATATCCGGTTTGAGGCCAGCCGGTTCGAAACTGAAAAACGATCCGGTTCGTCCGATGCCGGCCTGAATGTCGTCGACGATGAAGAGCGCGCCATGCGCCCTGGCGATTGTTTCGATCCTTTTAAGCCACTCGAAAGAAGCGGCGTTGAGGCCGCCCTCGCCCTGCACGGTTTCGACGATGATCGCCGCCGGCGCGTCGACGCCGCTCGACGGATCGGAGAGCATTTTTTCGAGATGCTCCGCAGTATCGACGTCTTCGCCAAAATATTTGTCGAAGGGAACGCGCGTCACGCCGCCGAGAGGAACGCCGGCGCCGCCTCGGTGATGCGCATTGCCGGTGCAGGCGAGCGCGCCGAGCGTGACGCCGTGGAACCCGTTGGTGAACGCAATGACGTTCTGACGGCCGGTGACTTTCCGCGCCAGTTTCAGCGCCGCCTCGACAGCGTTGGCGCCGGTCGGTCCCGGAAACTGCACGACGTAATCGAGGCCGCGCGGCTTCAGAATCGTGTTTTCGAATTCTTCCAGGAACGCCTCTTTGGCGTCCGTCTCCATATCGAGACTGTGCGTGAGCCCGTCGCGCGCGATGTAATCCATCAGCGCCTGTTTCAGGACAGGGTGATTATGGCCGTAATTGAGCGACGAACAGCCGGCCAGAAAGTCGATATAGGCCGCTCCGTCCGCGTCGATGAGTTCGGCGCCGCGCGCGCATACGAACTTGACGGGAAAATTTCGGGCGTAGCTTCGCACGCCGGATTCGCGTCTTTCAAATACCGACAATGGTTTGTCCTCCGTTGCTGAAACGGTCTTGGCGGTCATTTTGAGCCTCTCAATTACCCTTAGGAGAGCTTCTTACTTTACAGACGATGCGCAGGCGGGCGCGTCTCGAATGGTCCGATCGTTACGAGATGTTCCGGCTCGTGACGGTCGCCGAAATGGGCCTCCTTCTCCAGCCATTCCGCGCTGGAAAACGGCGCATCGAGCGCCTTCGCCACCGACTTGAACAATGCCCACGACGCCTCGTTGTCCGGCGTAATCGTCGTCCTGAGGCGGGTCACGCCACGCGCGCTGGGACGCGCAAGCAGTTGCTCGATCATCAACCGCGCCAGACCGGCGCCGCGCGCGTCATCATGAACGGCCACCTGCCAGATGAACAGCGTTTCCGGCTCCGCCGGCGGGCGGTAGGCCGACACCCAGCCGAGCGCTCGACCGCCTTTCTCCGCCAGAACGCACGTATCCGAAAAATGCGTGCACTGGAGGAGATTGCAGTAAAGCGAATTCCGGTCGAGCGGCGGGCATGAAGCGACAAGGGACCAAACCTTTTCGCCGTCTTCCGCCCGCGGCGCGCGACAAGCAAAATCTTCCTTCTCACGCGTCGCGACATCCGCGGCGCCGAGCATGGTAAGAGTCATTGAATTTCCTCTCTGGTCGAGGCGAAACTTAGGTTAGCAAAGCTAAATGTCAACCGCGCACCGGGCCGGATCATGGTTTCGCGGGCGTAAACGGTTTAACCGCCCGAAATTATGTAGCTAATTGTTTTGTCATTTTTTTCAAAATATTTTGATGAAGAGCGAACGTCTTCTCGCGAGAGGGGCTTCACACGATGGGGAAAATGCTTTGATTTATCAAAATATTCGCAAATTTTCGCCGTTTGTCGCGCGATCCTCTTGCCCGGCGCGCAAACTCGATAGAAACACTGCTTATGGAAGACCGGTCCGACGCCGCCTTAGTCGCCTTGCGCAAAATTCTGCGCGCAATTGAGATCAATTCGCGCGGCCTGGCGCGCGAAGCAGGCTTGACCCCGTCGCAGCTCATCATTCTGCAACTGATCGACAAGATCGATAACGCGACGCCCAGCCTGATCGCCAAGCAGGCGTCGATCACGCAGGCGACGGTCACGGTGCTGATCGATAAGCTGGAGCGCCAGGGCTTCGTCACGCGCCAGCGCGATACGACCGATCGGCGCCGCGTCCTTGTCGAGGTCAGCGCCAAGGGAAAATCAACGCTCGCCGGCGCGCCGGATATTCTGCAGGAGCGTTTCCGCAACCGGTTCGAAGGGCTCGCTCTTTGGGAGCAGTCGGCGCTCGTCTCGACTCTCGAGCGCGTCGCCGCCATTCTCGATGCTGAAGACATCGATGCGGCGCCGGTGCTCGACGTCGGCGCCATCGACAAGCCGCTGGCGGAAAGCTGACGCCGCAAAGCATGGATGCGGCTGGATTGGTTTGCGGCCATATGCAGGGGTGGCGCGCCGCAATCGCCACAACTGCGAACCGGCGGCTGGGGCTAAGGTATTGATATCAAGTGGACAACGCGAACAGCGTTCCGCGCGATTTCAAAGTCCCGCCTCGATATTTGCGGGCTTGATCCAAAATATTATCGACCGCCAAGGTTGTAATATCTTCCGGCGAGGCGCATATGCAGCCTGCGCCATGGTTGAAGGCCGTCTAACTGGCCTCTAAGCAAGCTTTTTATACTCCTCCAAACATCGGCGGCATTCCTGCGTTCGGCGTGTTTCCGAGCGCTAACGCCTGTTTGAAAGGAATTACAAAATGGCGACTGGAACAGTGAAATGGTACAATACCCAAAGAGGGTTTGGATTCATCGCGCCGGATGACGGCGGCAAGGACGTCTTCGTTCATGCGACAGCGCTTGAAGCCGCTGGCATTGGCGGACTGAATGACGGTCAGAAAGTCAGCTTCGAAACGCAAGAAGAACGCGGAAAAATTTCCGCCGGACAGCTAAGCGTTTCCAACTAATATCGTTACCGGACATAGAGCGCCCGGCGCTCTATGCCGGTTTGATTCTTGTGACGCCACAAGGCCATACCGTTGAGGCGCCAAATGATTGCGAATCGGCAAGCCAGACAAGAACGCGCTCAAGCAGCGGCGATGAAAGACCTTGAAGCTCAAGCAGAGCGTCAGCGCGAACAAGCAAGAAAATTGCGCAAATTGCGCCTGGAGAACGAAAAGGCGACAGCCTCGCGCTTCAAGCTATGGCGCGAAGGAAAATCATCTGCGGGACGGGCTTGATTCGCGCGCGGCGCAGTTTTTCGTGAAAACGAGGAAATTAGAAGGGCCGGCGTAAATCCATCGTATGCAATTTAAAGGACACCGGTTTTGAAACAAAAAGGGACAACTGCGGAACGAAAATTCTTCCGCGACATGGATAAAAAGGCGGCTTTGTCGGAAGCAGAAAAGCTCCGACAGGCAACACTGAAGAAAACTGCGAAATTACGCGCTCAACGCCTTGAAAAAGAAGCGCTCGACCGCGCCGAAAAAACAGCAAAGCCGAAAAAGAAACGAGCGCAATAATGGCGAAGGAAGAGCTGCTTGAATTCGACGGCGACGTCATAGATGCGCTGCCGGATGGAAACTATCGCATCAAGTTGGATAATGGGCGCGAAATTTTAGCCTATGCAGGCGGTAAAATGCGCAAATATCGTATAAAAACGCTTGCAGGCGACCGCGTCACCGTTGAAATGTCCGCTTATGATCTAACGAAAGGACGTATTACCTTTCGACACAAGCCTGAAGGGTCAGAGGCGCCTTCTCCAAAAAAACGAAATGTCTACAGGCCGCGTGGTCGCCGCTAACTGTTAACGCCGAGTTTGAAGACAACTCAGACATGCGAAAGCAGCTCTGCCGATGCCAGCCTGTGCTGACGCTTGAGCCGATTTCCAATTGTAACCGCGCTTGTCCGGCGATTGCCTTGCCCGCGGCGAGGACGATAAGCAGAAATCCGGGCGGAAATACGATTCCGGTTAAAAATGCATTTAAAAAAACTTGGAATGGCGCGCCGGTGAGGGTGAAACCGGGCACTGGTCGGCTGTGTGGGTTAGGGCGCCCAAGATCGCATAGTCACTTGGTTTCAGGCCCGGAATGACGTCTTTTCGCCGAAAGGCGGATTTGCTGCGAAGTCCGCGATCGGTAGCTTACGGCCAGTACCTGCCTTGGCCTTCAGGGCCTTGTTCGCATCAAAACTAGGATACTTGGCTAAGCAGAACTCAAATTCTCTGACCTGGGCGTTGCACTTATTCGCTTTTTTTACGGCCAAAATTATTGTTTGATAGGAGGCTCAGGTGAAGTGGTCTCAGGAATCCGGACAGTCGTTTAAGGTGTATCCCGAAGGCAGAAGGGATACTAGGA